>NZ_JBXVVJ010000005.1:0-120656 GCF_057219095.1 Ferrimonas sp. YIN67 | reverse complement strand
CCCAGGGCGTTAACGTTCTTCTCCCACTCGGCATCGCCCAGGGCGTTAACGTTCTTCTCCCACTCGGCATCGCCCAGGGCGTTAACGTTCTTCTCCCACTCGGCATCGCCCAGCACGTTAACGTTTTTCTCCCACTCGGCATCGCCCCGAGGTCGGTAGTGCGTAGAGAGACGCGACGCCATCACCCTGACAGCCAACTGACTGATCTCGATCCCCTGCTCAGGGCTCGGGCGCAGCAATTTGCCGGAACAAACGCCATAGGAAAACAGGGCTGGCCCCTCCCCCGTGACATAGCACTGCATCTGGGCCATGCTCGAGGGCAGTAACAAGACTCCGGACCAGGCCAAAACACGAACCAATTTCATACAACCTCCATGTGCAATAAGTAGCACGGAGATGCTGCAAGTTATTGGTTGCAATGTGTTTTTTATTGAGTGAGCCGAGGAATTAAAGGCGAGAAAGGGATTGAAAGCCAGCAGCCATCCCCCCTGTTATATGCGGCTGACATAGGATAAACCCCGATAAGAAAAAGCCTTAATAACCCAAGTGCTCAGCGATGCCTGTGCCATACCGTCAGATGCCGTGTCAGTGTCGTTGACCAAATGATGTGGGCCCGCTTCGCTTGTGCCAAAGGAGCGGGCTCGGGAAATATGGGATTCAGTGTTTTGGCTCGTCCGGATCAATATTTCGAGCCTGGCGAAAGCGAACCTCCTCCTCAGCCTGCTGCCACTGCACCGAGGCCTGATCGGCAAGCCGTGCAACCAGTAGCAGGGCAATCCCCCACAACAACAGCTTCACACCGATCAGGATCCCAATAACATAGCGTCCAGAGTCCGGCCATTGCCAGAGGATCACCGATGCCAAGACCAGGGTAATGACACCGCTTCCAAGGTTAAGAAGGCGCTGCCGCCCCGGGCGGGCTCGACGGCTGAGCAGCAACAGGCTTAGCCCATCAAGGAGAAAGTAGAATCCTAAGACCAAGGCTGCAATGGCCAGACCGGCACCGGGATGTATCCAGAGATAGCCACCGGCCAACAAGATGAGAAGCGCAAACACCCAGCGAACTGCCGTGCCCGGCTGCCCTCGCAGGTTGAAGGCCAGAGCCAGTTGAAACGCACCGGACAGGGTCAGCACCCCTGCCACCAGCCACTCGAGTGCAAGCCCTGTGATCCAGGGCATGGCGATGGAGAGTGTACCAAGCACAAGCAAAACGGCCCCAAAGACACGGCCATACTTAGCCCCCATTGCCGCCAAGTTGGTTATCATCGCCAGCCTCCTGAAAACTCCTCCTCCAAAGCTAGCGCATCACGGCATCGCCTGCCTGGCACAACGAGGGTTTGTGACAATCCGGTGAGACGAAGGTGATAACGCCTATCGGAGTCAAAGCAACCGATGAGGTCCAAACGACATCAGGCGGGATTGAGCAGGGTTTCCAGCTGACTCTCCACGCTGCCGATCAGGCAGAGCAGATAACCGGCATCTTCATCTTGAAGCAGCAATTGCCAATCACAACCGCCACCGTGAGATCGCGCACTCAATCGAGTATGCCCAGACCGGTCCGGCTCAAAATCCAACTGCCCAAAGGGGGCTGTGTACTCTTGCTGCGATTGAGCAAGTTCAACGAAGAGAAAGCCGCAGGGATCCACAACAAACTGGCTCTGCTCCGGCTCAGATCCCGCTAACTGAAACGACTTGATTTGCACTTCCATGGCACTGTCTCCTTGAAATGGTGGTGACATAAACGTCATAGCGAAAGAAAACATCGACCAGTTTGGTAGATCCCGCCAAACTTGCATGGTGTTTGAGTGATATTTCTCCGGCATCTCACTCATGTTTGCGCCGGATCAAGTTAAAAAACTACCCCTCTGACGCCTGGGCAAAAAGGATACGCACCTGAAACATCCCTTCAGCATTGGTCCGAACGAAGCCCCAGCCACTGCGCTCGCAACAACGTCTGACGATATCCAGTCCGACCCCATATCCGGCGTCACCTTCACCACAGGCATTGCAACAACCAAACTCCCTCTCGTTGAGCCAGAGAAGCAGCTGCCCGTCACCATGATGGGCCGCGTTGTTGATCAGATTGCGAGTCAAGATCCGGGCCAGCACAGGTGAACCCAGGATCCGGCCATTGGGCGGCTCCCGCCACTGCACTCGGCTAAACGCCTGAGCTCGGGCATCCAGCGCTTCCTGAGTCAGAGCCAGCCAATCCAGCGATTCAACGTCCAGATCCAGATCCGGATTCCCCAGCAGTAAGAAAGTCTCCACCAGCGTCTGAGTCTCCCGCTGAGCCTGAGCCAGACGATTCAGCGCCTTGTCGCCCGGCGGGTCCGGCTCAGGCAATCGCTGAAGCAGCTCGATGGAGCCCTGCATCACCATCAAAGGGGTACGCAGTTCGTGAGCGGCAAAGCGGCTAAACTCCTGCTCCCTCATCAACACACTGCGGATCTCCCGCTGAGCCTCCGCCAGGGCCTGCTCCACCGCATGCAGCTCCCGATACTGACTGCCCGGTTGCAGTGGCGGCTGGTCGCTGCGCCAGTGGCGGATCTTGTCCTGCAGGCGCTCCAGCGGCTGGGAAAATACCCGGCTCAACCAGATCGACAAGCCCAGCCCGATCAGGAAAAACAGCGTCAGGACGCTGTACAACACCCGATGCAAACGCTGTTCGTAGGGATCCAGATAGTCGTCCGCATCCCGCCGAAACACCAGATACCATAAGGCCTGGTCCGGACCGACTGCGACGATGAAGTGTTTATCCTCCCTTTCGACCAAGGTTCGATAAAACCCTGGAACATCAAATTCTTGCAGATAGTCCGGCCGCTGATGGAACTCAAATAGCTGAAACTGTGTGGGATCCGGCACCCGAGCCAGCGCGGGATCTTCCCGCCACTCACTGCTAAAACGGGCAAACTCCACATCGAGCCAGTGATTCAGGCTGATCGCCTCCATCCGTCGCTCCACCAGCAACACCAGAGTGCTGTAGGCGAGCGTCAGACCAACAAAAACCCCGACGATCGACCACATCATCCCCCGGCGAACGGAATGCTTAGGGCTGACGTAATCGGTACCCTCGGCCATGTAAAGTCTCCAACAATTTAATCTCAAAAGGCTTATCAATGACGCTGCGCAAGCCGTAAATGTGGCTCTTGAGGGCATCACTGTCCGGCGGTTGCCCCTGCCACAGTCGCTCAATCAGGGTGTCGCGACTGACGGGATCCGGCGCATGACGCATTAACAGGGTGAGGATCTGCAACTGCACCGGGTTGAGCTTCAAGGGCTGTTGTGCCCGGCTCACCTCGCCGCTGGCCAGATCCAGACACAGATCCGCTACCTGCAGGCGGCCGATATCTCGGCGCCGCCCCCGGCTGGCCAGAGCCTCACTCCGGGCCAATAACTCTTCCAGCGCAAAGGGTTTCACCAGATAGTCGTCTGCGCCGAGACCAAACGCCGCCAGCTTATCCTTGAGCTCGCCCCGGGCCGTTAAAAACAACACCGGTGTATCCAGCCGCTCCTGCTGCCGCAGGGCACGACAAAGACTCAGGCCATCCATTCTCGGAAGCATCAGATCCAGGATGATCAGATCGAACGGCTGCTGCTGGATCAGCGTGAGCCCGCCGCGACCTGTATAGGCACAATCCACCGCATGGCCCGCCAGGATCAGAAAATCACTGACGGTCTCGGCGACCGCCGGATCGTCTTCCACCAATAAAATGTTCACAGTTTCGCCTTTTTCACGCTTTTTTCACCCTCGTCCACTTAGCCTCCGGCCGCGTAAAACCATAGGAGTCTTTATGAAGTACCCACTCTCTTCCGCCCTGACACTGAGCCTGCTGCTATCTGGCTGTGGTGGCAGCAATGACGGGACACAATCCGCTCCGGCATTTGTCCAAGGCACCATTCAAACCATTACCGACAACCGGGTGACCGTCAATGGACACCCCTTCGATGCTACCCATGCCGAGATCGGTTACGCCAGCCAGTCCTGGGATCTGTCCCAGCTGGAAACCGGCATGGCCGTGCGCCTCAGCGCCCTGGGCAGCCAGGCTCAGAGCATCCAGCTCAATCCCATCACCGTGGGTGAGATCCGCAACGTCAGTGGTGCCGACTTCCGGATCAATGGCTACCACGTCAGCCACATTGATCACGGCCTGAGCAACGGTGACTGGGCCGCCATCAGCGGCAGCATCATCGCCGACAACAGCCTGCTGGTGCGGGATGTTCACCAACTGCCGGAACACCCCAACTGGGCACAAGTGGAAGGCCGCATCGAACAGCTGGATAGCGTCGCCTTTACCCTGGGCCACCTGAGCGTGGAGTTCAGCAACGCCGCAATTCACAACGGTACCCTGAGCGAAGGGCGCTGGGCCGAAGTGCAGGGTCACTACGAAGGTAACACCCTGATCGCCAGCGAGATCACCCTCTCCTCAGATACCGGTAACGAGATCGGTGCCCGCGAAGGGGAGATCGAAGGCCTGGTCACCTGGGTTAACAGCGCCATTACCCAGTTCGAGCTGGATCACCGCTTCCGCTTTGATGTGGATGAACGTACCGAGTGGGACGATGGTCAACGCAGCGATCTGCAAGCCGGCCGTTGGATCGAAGTGGAGTTTCAGCGCAGAAATGATCGCCTCTACGCCGAAGAGGTGGAGTTTGAGGAGGACTACGACTTTGGCGGTCGGGAGTTTGAAGTAACCGGTGAAGCCCACTGGAATACCTTGGACAACACCATTGCCATCAATGGCATCGCCATTACCACCGACGCCCGTACCGATTGGGACGATGGCCTGCGCCCGGAAAACGTCCACGGTCAGTGGGTCGAGATAGAGGGGGTGAAACGGGATGGCCGCTTCTATGCGTTGGAGATCGAACGAGAAGATCGTTACGAGGACGACGTGGATCTGGAAGGACGCGTGACCGACAACACCCTGTGGGGCTACGCCGCCACTGACGGCAGTCTCAATGGCTACCACGGCCTCTGGGTCGAGGCCGACTGCGATTTCAACGGCTATGAACTGTGGGACTGTGACGTCGACGTCGACTGATCCCGCGCCCGAACCAAGAGCAACCCATGCAACCCAAGCCAGATCGCCCACGTGCAGCGGTCTGGTTTTTTTGTCCTGGTTGGGCCTCGAGATGGCGTGGCTATGCCATCCTGTGGATCAGGCACTCAAGAGATCCTGATATGAACAACCAAGACCGCCTAATCGAAGTTCTGCAAGCCAGCCAGGCCTGGATCCATCATTTTAATTTTGGCGACGTCGATTACTGCGTCAGTCGCTACCAACCAGACGCCGAGTTAATCGTCCAGCCGAAGGGCAGCTTTCATGGCCATCAACAGATAGAGCAGTTTTGGCGCCCACTGATGCAAGGGGGCGCCACGGATCTGGTCTATACCGAGATCTGGTTGAAGGAACTGGACGCCAACACCATAGTCCTGGGCGCCAACTGGTCGATGAACATCGGCCGAGGGGTCATCACTCACGAGCGGTGGCAACGCAGCGAACAGGGGATTTGGCTGCTGGCCCGGGATGAGTTCTCCATACTGGAGCAGGGCGAGCCCTAAAGGGGGCCATGTCGTGATGTTTTGACCTCACCGCCCCAAGAGGCGACAATGCGCGCTTTGCTAAAACAGGCCAGACCATGACCCAAGAGCAACCGAACAACCCGCTGCACGGGGTCAAGCTGCAGGACATGCTGGAACAGCTGGAAACCACCTATGGCTGGGAAACCCTGGGACAACTGATCCCGGTACGCTGCTTTCAGCACGATCCCAGTATCAAATCCAGTCTCAAGTTCCTGCGTCGTACTCCCTGGGCCCGGGAGAAGGTAGAGAAACTCTACCTGATGACCCTGGAGCAGCCCCTGAGCTGGCCCTATCAACCTATTTAACGGATCCTTTCATGGCACTGAAACTCAAGTACAGCTACCAAGGTGAAACCAAGATCATCGGTTACGCCAACGACAAACACCACAGCATGTTTGAGGCCGCCGCCATCGCCGAAGGCCTCGATATCCGCAGCTACCAGATGCTGGAACAGCAAGTTCAGGCCAGTACCCGGGACAAGCAGGCCCACCGTGACTTTCGCGATAATTACTTTCGGGATCTGGGCTTCGATGACGTCCAGGTGATCCGAGACGAAGAGTAGCGCGGCCCCCATACCAGCCATGGGGGGCCAGTGGCCCCCCCTTGGGTTCTCAATGAACCGTCGTATTCGCCTTTCGCCGCTTCCTCGGCTTACGTTTGCGAGCATGGTTCGGTATGGGCTTCAATGCCTCCTTGCGCTTCTTCCGCCGCTTGGGGAGCATCAAAAACAGGACGCCCATCAGAGCCAATAGGAACAGAAGGACAATGGTAACGGTTTGCATGGCATCTCCTCTTGCCGCGGTGCTCACCAGCCAGTGTGACACGCTCCCTTGGCACTAATTGAGATCTTGCTCTAAATTTCAACAGCCTAGAGATCTCGCATCAGATCTTCCAGATCCTCGTCAGCATCGCGCAGCATCGCTTTGAGCCGACCGGCATCCTGCTCATGCAGCGTCAGACACCAAGTCTTCGGGCCACGGCAGACCACCCGGGTTCCTCGCCTGTCATCAACGAACCCTAGCTGTTCCACCGAAGCCAAATAGCGCTCTCCGGACGGCTCCAGATCCACCTCCACCAGGCCGGTGGGATCGATCCAGATCTGTGCCCGTCCATGCTCCGGCTCCAACAAACGAAACTCTCGATTCTGCACAATCATAACGTCCCCCTGACGGACCTCATTCTTTCAAAACGAACTCACACTCAAGTGTGGATCAGGGACTAGCCCACCGCTGGCGAAATGCTCAAAAGTGAAAGAATTTCATGATCGGGATCAATGTCTGCCAGGGCGTTTTTCACCCGCATTTACCGCTATAGATAGGGGCGGATCCCGAAGAACCGGGCAGTTCCAAAAGGTGGAGTGGGCACAGTAAAGATTGACCGTGTAATTGAAGTCCAGCACAAAGGGCACGCCGGTGCCTGAGGGCAGCTCCACATAGAGTTCGCGCCCGCCCCCGTAGGTTGTTACCCCATTGCTGGCATCTTTGAAGAAAAACAGCAGTTCCTGAAAGGGAGGCTGGCCATCCGTGTGATACGCCGCCAGCTGCACCGCCTCGCCCTGCCAGTCAAAATGTACCCAGCCAACACGGTAGAAGCGATTTTTCAGCCCCTGGACCGTTTGAAACATCACCGCCTCGGGGGCTTGAGGCTCAAAACGGGCAGTGATCCGGGCCATGGGGTCGTAATCGAAGAATCGATACCCAGGGAATGCCTCCACCCTGGGGTGCGCCGGATCGCGAACAAATGCCCGCAGGCCATCGCTATAGAGTGCGCCCAAGGTAATAAACAAACCATCATTGAGGGGATATTCCTCCCCCGCCATCAGCAGTCGTTGCTCGCCATATTGCTCCAGAAGCACCCCCTCTCCCCGATGGGCGATACGCAGATCAGCCTGATCAGGCTGGGCGGTCCAGCGGATCATCTCCGCCTCCATACCAGTATCGAGAAAAGCCTGATCCCCCGGCTTAAGGTAGCGTGCATCGCGGATATTCAGGAATGAGGCGCTAGGATCCCGTGCCTTTGCCGTCCGAGCATCGAGCCAATCCTGCCAGGCCGTGCGCCAGGCCGCCTGCTCCGGAGTGACACTCGGCTGGCACGCCGCCAGCACCAGCACCATCACTCCCCATAAGATCCTTCCCATCCTGCATCCTCCCGTGTTCGGCTCTCCTAGCCTACCTTTGCACTTTCGTCATCGGCAACAGGCCGGGATGATTCGCCACGATGTGCCAATTGAGCCATGATCTGGAGACGCTCCTGCTCATTCAGGGTACGCCAGGCGGCGATCTCATCCAGGTGGCGCCAACAACCCACACAATGCTGTTGCGGATCCAACTTACACAGGCCAACGCAGGGACTCGACACACTCATATCCTGACTCCTTCTGATCGGGGGGCTCCACCATAGCGCTCCCACAGATCATTGTCAGCCTAATGCCGCCGCTGAGAAAAGGCTGGCATCCGTCAACCGACTCTGCTTTGCTAAACCCTAAGCATTAAGCAAGGAGCCACTCTATGTCATCGCGTCTGTCCAGCTTGCTTGCCCTGCTCCTTGTCCTGCTGCCCGCATGCAGCAGTCAGAGGGGCCAGGTGGATTACAATGATGCCTTTGATTTCAGCACCATAAATCGTTATCAACTCGCCAGCCCCCAAGAGCAGCAGGATCCCCTGATGGCCCAGCGGATGGCCACGGCGATCCAGGCCAACCTGTCGGCCCGTGGCTGGCAGGAGGGAATGGAAACCGATCCCAGTGCCGTCACCATCCACTATCGCAGCCATACCGCCGTGCAGACCAAAGACAGTGGCCTAAGCATAGGGGTCGGCGGCGGACGAGCCGGCAGCCGGGGCAGCATCAGCGGTGGGGTGAGCTTTCCGGTAGGGGAGCGAGAAGAGCAGGTGCTGCGTCTGCAGATCGACATGGTGCAGCAGGGGGCCCTGATCTGGCGAGGCAATGATGAGATCCCCCTGCCTGAGCGGGAAAATCCGGAAAAGCGACAACAGAGGATCACTTCCGCCGTTGTTGCACTGCTGGCGCAGTTTCCGCCGGCCCCCTAATTTCCCCTCCGCACAGTGATCGGGAGTCGCTTGCCCTTTCCACAGCGAATGAAAAAACGGCCCCTGGGGGCCGTCGTGTTTTGGCTTCGCTCACAGCGGAGGGCTTAGAGCGCCCATAGCTGGCTCAGTTGACCAACCAGATCGGCCCCACCCTGCTGCTCCAGATAACCGAGGATCACCGGCGCAAACTGGGCGATGCTGGCCGCATTCAGGCCAAAGCTGTCAAAGGCGCCCAGTACATTGGCCATGGACAGGCCACCCTCGCCTTCACCGAGCAGGCCGCCAAGGGCTCCAAGGGTCCCCGCATCAAACTGGCCCAGATCCACCGCACCGGCCAGCCCACTGGCCTCGGGCAACAGCTGGGTCAGTTGACCCCACTCCTCGCCCCCCAGAGAGGACTGCGCCAGCGCCAGCAGGGCACCTGACCCGCCACTGGCCTGGTCCTCGGTCACCCCAAGCTGAGACACCAGACTCTCCACCAGGCCACCTGAGTTTGCTGCATCCGGCGCCACCACGCTTTCGGTCGGCTCCTTGCTGCCAAAGAGATCTGACAGCCAGCCCGCCTGGACCGGGGCACACAGGAGGGCACTCAACAACACAGCAGAGCCAATCATCTTGTTCATTTCATTTCCCTTATACACATCAAAACTCATTGAAGTGTAGACAGAAATTCAGTTACCGCCGGATCAGCGCACCTCCACCACACCGCGATAGCCAACAAAACGGCATTCTTCATTCAGCTCTCCTTAAAATGGCCAAGTAACTCAATGAAGTGTAGATCCCATTAGGCAACTTAGCGGGCCATGAACGCCTCTATCAAAAAACGCAGCTTACGCCCTTTCCTATACCAAAAGCGCTCGCGTTTCGGCGGCGCGGCGCGAACGGCCGACAAGCGCTTGGCCTGTACTTCCGGTGTAGTGAATTGATGGGTTTCCCAGTCGTAATAGCTTGGGTAGTGCACCAAAGTACCAAAGATCAACTCTTCCAGACTCAACTGCCGGGTTCGACGCTGTGCTATTACTTCCGATGGGGCTTCATCTTGAGTCAGGCCCCAGCCCGCATAGAAAGGCCAGCCATAGGTCACCACCCTCTTACCCTGCAGCAAGGCTTCAAACCCAGAGAGGGAGCTAATGGTATGCAACTCGTCAGTCTGGGCAATACAGTCATGGATATCCACATCGCGCAGCTCAAGATCAGCACAGCGGGCCAGGACTTCGTCACTCACCCCACCGATGCGATTACCACTGGTAACATCCGGGTGAGGCTTATACACCACGTAAGCATAGGGATTTAACTGCCGCACCCGCTCAAGCAACCCCGCATTGGTTTTTATCTCAACGCCACCGAAAGCGATAGAGGCATCATCCTCCACCTGACCGGCAATCAGCACCACCCGGCTTCTGCCGGACTGGCGGGCCTGTGCCTGAAGATCCACCTGAGCGCGCTCCCCCACGTTGTACTTGCTCACCTTCCCTGCCAACAAGGTTTGCTGCAGAGCTACGGCACGCAGGCGCTCAGCATCGGTAAACAGATGGGTTTGCAGATAGGACTCCAGATCCGACGGCCCGGTGCCATCGAAGTAGATCCCTTGGGCATCCAACACCAAAGAGCCGGAGCGACGCAGATCCGAGCCTAAGCCCACCGAGCGGATAAAGCCGTCTTCCATACGCCAAACCGGCACGTCCTTAGTCGCCAACTCAGCCTGCAAGGTCAAAAACTTCTTGCCCCAGAGCACCACCGCGTCGTCTGGCGTCGCCATGCACTTGATGCTTTCCGACGAGACAAACTGCACTGTCTGGCCAAAAGGCGCCAAGAAGCAACGAACGAAGGCCCGTTTCCACAGCGAGAAGCCCACGGCATAGATAGTCCGAGCCTGTGTCCTGTCTTTGCCCTGCTGAAGGTGAATAAAATGCTCGAGCACCGCCTCCAGCTCGCCCCGCTCCAGCGTAGCGGGATCCAGGTAACGGCAGTAGTCGAAATAGGTGTGGTAGAACAGCTGCAGCAAGGTCAGCGCTTGAGTGCGCCGAGGAACGACATATTCCATCTGAGCGCTGCGATCATCCGTCAATCCCCACCCCGCATAGAAGGGCACACCGAAACAGCTGACCTGTTTGCCCATCAGTAAGGCTTCAAAGCCCAGCTGAGAGGTCACCACATACAGATGGTCGAACGCCTCCACCAACGCCAAGGGATTCACATCGTCGCTGATCACCCTCACCCGAGACTGATCCAACCCCGTCAGGTAACCTTGCTTCAATCCCTTAAGCACATCGGGATGGGTCTTAACGAAGATCTGCGAGTCGGGATACTCTTCCAGCGCACAGGCGAGCATCCGCTCGAACGACTCCGGCCCGGCCAGTCCGCACTCCACCGACATATCACCAATGGTCTGATCCACCAACAACACCTTGGGCCCTGCCACCGAATCAAGCCGCTGACTCAACGCCTCGGACAGCTCGGCGGAGGTATGGTGGTTATACTTACTTAAACGATAGTTCTGGATCTGTGCCAGCGCCTGCTGCGCCCGCACCTGCTGCGACTCGCTCAGTCCCGGAGAGTCGTTAAGCAAGGACTCCAGATCACTGGAGGAACGTGCATCGTAATAGATCCCCTGGGTATCCACGATCAGCGAGTAACGCATCGTCCCATCACCCGGGTGGCCGGCGTAGCAAAGGAAGCCGTCTTCGAGCTGCCAAAAAGGTAGGCCTTGGGCCGTGAACCATGCTCGAGAACGCTGGGTGTTGGGCTTACGCCCCCACCCAACGGCGGCTTCCACACCAGCAGGAGGAGTGCGCCGACGCCCGATGATCTGACGTATCGGCTTATCAGAGAAAAAGCGATGAATGTCGTTGGATCTTGCGATACCAAAAGAGCCAGTAAGCAGCATTAAGAGCACTCAAATAAAAACGCGCATCACTAAACAGCAACGCGCGATTAAGAAACCAAACTGATGTTATCAATTCGAAAGACTACCGTGCAGCAAAGAGTTGGCGCACCGCTTCAAGATCCGATTGCGTATCGACGCCAGGGGCAGGAGAGTCCGCAACCACACTGACGTGGATCTTCATCCCCGCATGCAAGGCACGAAGCTGCTCAAGGCATTCCAGTTGCTCAATGGCAACAGGCGCCATCGCAGCCAAACGCTTAAGTGCCGCAACACGGTAGCCATACAAACCGATATGGCGCAAGGGTGACAATACATCGAACCCCTGCTCCAATCGGCCATCTCGGTCGAATGGAATGGGCGCACGGGAGAAGTAGAGCGCCAGCCCATCGGCAGCACATACCACCTTCACAGCATTAGGATCACGGTACTGGTTAAGATCCGCCACCGGGGTCGCCAAGGTAGAGATATCCGCAGCACTCACGTTGATCAGATCAGACGCAGCTTGCTCAATGCAGGCAGCCTCGATCAACGGCTCATCACCTTGCACATTCACTACGATAGCATCGTCTGCCCAGCGCAATTCGGTCGCCACCTCGGCCAGTCGATCAGTGCCCGAGTCATGATCGTCACGGGTCATGAGCGCCTGTCCGCCGAAAGCGGAAACGGCCGCAAAGACCTCATCATGATCGGTCGCAACCCAAACACGCTCAGGGGCAATCCCTGTCTCCAACACCCGCTCCCAGGTGTGCTGGATCATCGGCTTACCACAGATATCCAGTAAAGGCTTACCAGGCAGACGGCTGGAACCAAACCGTGCGGGGATCACCACGTAGTATTCAGCATTGCATTCAGCATTCATCGGTTTATTGCTCCACCAATTCATCAACCAAGTCAGCAGCTTTCACGCCATTGTGAGCAAACAGCCGTTCGATGGCCTCCCGAACAGCACCCTCACCGCCACGTCGCTGTGTCACCCAGTCAGCTTCAGCTTTAACATCTTCAACCGCGTTGGCCGGGGCAATCGAAATCGCGGCTCGGCGCATCGGTGGCAGATCGATCAGGTCATCGCCCATAAAGGCCATCTGACTGGCTTCTATCCCCTCCTTGACCATCACCTCAAGCAATGGTGGAAGCTTATTCTTCTCGCCCAGGATCATGTGGTGCACCCCAAGATCCGTCAGGCGGCGTCGAGTCGATTCAGTACTGCGGCCGGAGATCGCAACCAGGATCACGCCGCTCTTTTTCAGCAAAGAGAGTCCCATACCATCCTGAGCATGAAAGACCTTGAGGCCATCATTCTCACCGTCACGGCCGTAATACAGACGACCATCGGTCAACACACCGTCGATATCGAACGCAAAAAGGGCGATCTTATCGCCCTTAACTTCATTGCACAGCATCAAGCCAGCTCATCCTCAAGATAAGGACGCGCCTTAACAACACGGTCAATCTCAAGCAGGGTCTCGAGCATGGCTTCCATCTTGTCCAGGTGGATCATATTCGGGCCGTCACACAGAGCAATTTCCGGATTGGGGTGAGTCTCCATAAATAGGCCGTCGATCCCCGCCGCCACCGCTGCGCGAGCAAGCACAGGCACAAACTCACGTTGACCACCGGAAGAGGTACCCATGCCGCCCGGCTGTTGCACCGAATGGGTGGCATCGAAAACCACCTTGTGACCAGTCTTACGCATGGTAGACAGGCCACGCATATCGGTGATCAGGGTGTTGTAACCGAAGGAGGTACCGCGGTCACACAACCAGATATCGTCATTACCCACATCGCGGCATTTTTTAGCAACCTGGGCCATATCCCAAGGGGCCTGAAACTGACCCTTCTTGATATTAACCGGCTTGCCGCAACGAGCCACGCGCTGGATAAAATTGGTCTGGCGTGCCAGGAAGGCCGGCGTTTGCAGCACATCCACCACCTCGGCAACACGCTCCACCGGCGTATCTTCATGTACATCGGTCAACACACGCAGACCGTAGGTATCTTTTACCCGCTGCATGATCTCCAGGCCTTTTTCCAAACCCGGCCCGCGGAAACTGTCCGCAGAGCTACGGTTTGCTTTATCAAAGCTGGACTTGAAGATATATTCCACACCCAGCTTATCGGTCAATTCTTTCATATAGCCGGCCACATCCATGACCAGCCCTTCAGATTCCATGGCACAAGGGCCAGCGATTAAAAACATACAGAGCTCTTTTAACAGTTATTCAATTACAGCAAGTTCAGCTTCTTGCACACCAACTGACCTATTCTCAAATAAGGCAAGTAAAGTATTAAGTTTTTCTTTGCTCGGGCTAGATGTCACATGCTTCGTTGATGAATGGCGACAAAGAAGGAAGAAGATATTTTTCTTTGATACGATCTTACTTATTTCCTCCAGATCGTAACAGTCAGCAGCATAAGAACCACATTCAAAATAAATCGGTGAAGAATAAAGGCTTTCTGAAATACATTCAGCCACCGAAACAAACTCCTTTCCACAACCTCCGATCGTTGTATACCAGGAGCTATCATTATGAAATTTAGATGCTTCTAGTGATGTCTGCGGATTAATAGCGACAATGCCCCCAACATTCATCATTGAGCCGATTCTTATTGCTGCATATCCCCCCATCGACCCACCAACAAGGAAAACATTGGACATAGAAATCGAGAGTTCAGAAACCTTTTTTCTAATAATATCAGCATACTTATCTAACTTGGGTTTTTGAGGTGTTCCGCAATACCATTGGTTTTCGGTATCATTCAAAAACAAAAAAGCTGTACTGGCATCCCAAACTTCCGTTTCGTCCCAATACCAAGAATAACGATTGTAAGTTTTTCTAGGTGCATTGCCTGAGAACAATACAACTAACCTCATGCATGACGAGCTTGGATAAAATAGATAATCAATCCCTTCATGGCTATGCTCATAATGCTTAATAACATAATCTCTATCAAAAGGCATCAGACCGGTTTTCATTTTAAAAACCAGCTTGCAAATAGGCTCTCTAAGAGGAATCAAGGACACAATCTGTTCTGGCAATCCTTTTACGTTTGATATTTCCCAGTATCTAAAAACCTTAAGCCACTGCTCATATGAATCCCAGTCCCTTCCGATATCAGAGCTGCTTTCATCGTAAACGAACTTGATAATTTGTGATGTATTAAGAGACATTTATGGCACTCAAAATGAAGTTCGTTACAGTAAGACAAATGTTCATCAAAGCCTCAGATATGTGATTATACAAATCGTTACTTGTCAATTTCTCAAGAAAAATAACAGCCAAGAACTCTACCGGTGCAGTATGGGCAAATAATACACTTCAAAGTCAACGCCATGTATTAATGCCATCCTTTTAAAATATGAATAAACTCTTCCATTCAACGTATAGTACTTTTTCTTATTGAATAGGATTATAAACCTATAGGTCAACTCAATAAACTCCGCACTATTCAAACCATAAACAAGGCTTTGCTCACAAGCATCTGAATCATATTTATCAATATGTCTAGAGCAGAAGTTAGAGTGACCCAGCTCATCTAATGAACCACTCTTTTCCTTGATATAAAGTTCCAGCTCTCGCTCTAGTTTAAGCGGTATTTTTAATCGGAACATATGGAATAAGCAAAGAATTTCTTGACATATTGTATAGATTGACACCTCGCTTTGAAAGTTCTACAAATGCATTTCTTATGTTGTGTATTTGAACGCCTGTAAAGTTATCAATCGGTGCTACTGTTGACTCCTTGTAAAAACGAGGCGTGGCTCCGCTGTAATCAAGGTCGACGCCATATAGCAAAATCTCCCTGACACCAAGGTAATATGACAGTTGCAATGCAAGCAAGGTTGTTGTACAACCAAAAAAATACCCTTTACTCAAATCAAAACTAAAGCCATCTCGCCCTAAGGAACGAATATAATAAGTTGAATCAATTAATTGAGGGCAATCTTGGTATTTTAGCTCCTCACGAAAAACTCTTTTAGTTTTGGATCCCAACCCCTTGGTCAGCTCGAATTTATCCTTATCAGCCAAAAATCGACTATCACTAACTACATAATAGTCCAGGTGAAAGTCTTTCTGTTTCGCCAGCAAAGGAGTACCATTCATACCGATAACAACATGCTCATCGGATAAAAAAGAGAAATCAGTGTCAACAACTGATGGGCCGTTAGCTATAACAATAGCGACTTTCCCTGACTCTTTATTTATTAAGCTCTTAATTTTCATAAAGCCTCACAAACCTTTTTACCAACATGCCAGGCATCAAGTTATTTTTATAATAAGAAAGAGACTCAGAACGTACATGTTGTAAATGCTCTTCATCATAAACCAAATCATTGATCACCTTCTTAATTGAGCCTTTATTAGCTTTTACAAAAGGAGGAAGTGTGCTCACACCAGCTGCCAACATCAGCATTGCATCAGAAAAATAATCGCTATTATTAATAACTGCATTCCCGGCAGCTAAGCCTTCTAGACTAACTTGGTGATAGGAACCTGTAGTGATCTCATCAATTGTGATTATACATT
The DNA here is from genome assembly GCF_057219095.1 of Ferrimonas sp. YIN67. Classification (NCBI taxonomy): domain Bacteria; kingdom Pseudomonadati; phylum Pseudomonadota; class Gammaproteobacteria; order Alteromonadales; family Ferrimonadaceae; genus Ferrimonas; species Ferrimonas sp. YIN67. Next base: position 104,612 of record NZ_JBXVVJ010000005.1, on the reverse strand, counting down.
TTTTACGCAACTCAAACAGAAGCTTTGGATGCATGATGGGGGGCGTCAAAATACTTACACTGTTGATGCCTTTTATCGAATCAACAGCCTGCTCTAGTTCAACACAATTCTTATCATTCCAGCGTCCACCGGTTCGAGTATGTGCAGGTGCAAACAGTACTTGCTTTGACGAGTTGCAGTCTACTGAATCGGTAGGTGCGTAAGGAACCAAATTCATAACAGGATGATATTCTTTATACATCCTTGGCTGATACTGAGCAACTGCCAGTTTTTTATCAAAATCAAGACCCATATGTTTTGCCATATCCACAAAAAGTGGCCCTTCCCGTAACGGGGAGTGGACGTGATAAATGAGCTCGCCTGAAAAGTTTTCAGCAACAAGATCAATTATACTGGGCGATATCTCATTATGAACATGACAAATGTCAGCATCATTGAGCATCTCTCGCATAACGTCTAGATCATGATCAGTAGAAAGCAAAATGCTATCTGATAACATCTTGTTTGCTAATTTCCCGGGATAGTCATGCTCAACAAAGTGCATAGACTCTACACCTTCACACATAGAAAGTGCACTACTAATTCTCCCTGGAGAGTTAGCTAAAGGGGTTTTACTCAAGTGTACAATCTTCACTTCTCCACCTTTATTCTTATGCTGTCAGATGTAGCATGGCGGATTATTTCATATGCTGACTTTGAGTTAATGGCAAATTGCAATTTTTGAGATACACTCTCTCGAGCAAGAATAAAGTCAACCTTCTTAGACATGGCAAGTTCAAAACTTGCAAAGTTCTCATAGTCGGCTGGATTTACATCACTTTTCAATTTAACGTACATATCGAAACAACCCTCATTCATACTATCTATATTCTCGAGATAGCCAATGGAGCCATACACTGGTACTAAGTAATCATACACTTTCTCACTGAAATTCTTTGAAATCGCAATAAGTGAAGCAACTAGCTGTGCAGTGTTCCCAAATTCATATTGTAATCTTTCAAATACTTTTAGGCTTTTTATAGACTTGTGCCTTATGATCGCATCAAAGCCATTAGTATAATGGTCAACATCTCTCTTTGACTCGAAACTCTCAGTAAAGATTCCAATAACCATTATATGAGGAGAGGCAGACCGTACAAATTGTGATATATTATTCCCTGGGTTAACAATGACAACGCAGCGATATTTGCCAAGCGATGATTGTCGCATGTTATTGCTCTGGTATGATGCCAAAAAATTAATTGGCTTAACTAAAGCCTCACGTGGCACCGAAACTACTTTTAAGTTTCTTTCCCTAAAACTAATATAGTCGTTCTTAACCAGATCGGAAACAATTCGTTCGTTTTCAATCCTAGCTGTCGTCCGCTCGCAGAGAAAAAGCATACCATAGCTTTTGTATGGTTCTGCTCCATTTAAATTTATTGCAACAACACCACTGTCGTAAGAGAGCTCACCCCCACTGTAGGAGACTAAATTGCTCTTCTTAGGTGACTTTTCTTCCTTGTTTATAATTGACGCCAATTCTTTCTCCCGATTCTTTCGGAAATCGAGAAAAAATCGCTTAGGATCTCTTTTTAGCTTTCTAACTTTGGCTTTCATGCAATTGTCTATATAAAGAATGGTACTTGCGAGCTACCTGACTCCATGTAATGGGAGTCCTAGAGAAGGTAGGCCTACCCCCACCATTCACAATGTTAATTATTCTTCTTAAGTTCTCGACATCATTTTTAATGTCAAAAGTTATATAATATCCCGAAGCACCATCAATCATATAATCAGGTACCATCCCACACCTTGTTGATAATAGGAATGTACTTGAACAAATAGCTTCTGGTACAGATGCCGGCCCAGCTTCATAAGGAGAACCAATATAAAGAACATCTATGTTTTGATACGCCTCAACAATATCGCGATACGTTTCTACACTAACAATTACATTATTTTTGGCCTTCTTTACCTTTGAGTGCTCCCAGTTGCTTCCAACATAGTAGAACAACAACTCTTGTTTTCTGAAATGCTTTGAAAGCTCAAATAGATAAAGCTCTCCTTTGCGATTATCGTTATAATGTCTAGCAACAACACCAACTCTAACCTGATTGCAACTTGTCTTATTTTCGCTCCAATTAAACTTGTCATTAACACCATGAGGTATAAGCTCATTTCTCAGATTTAGCTTCGTGAGTAGCGCTTTCTGCTGGCTATTTATACATGCAACTACCGAGAAGTCACGAAGTCGCCTGATTAGATCAGAAAATTCTATTCCCTGCCTCAAGTCAAATGGATCAAAATGCATAGTGCAAAGACTTTTACCTGGCACAAAGTTACATTTATTGGGCCGGTGAAAATGATACACGTCAGCCCCCTCAATAGGATCTACAGACTTGACAAAGCAGATGTCATCAGTTGCTTCATCTTCAATATATTTAATAAAACTATCAAATATTGATGATTGACTTTCCGATGACATTACATGGTTAACTAACACTATTATCCGAAAGAAAATCAGTCAAAAATCTCAACAACACCAACAACTTCGCCATACGCATCAGCAACAAGCAATGCTTTGACATGCTTTTCCTTCATTTTTTTTTCGGCTTCGGAAATCATATCTTCCGCATCAACCATCATTGGTTCTGAAGTCATAATATCTCTGGCCAAAATAGTGATGGAGTCATTAACTTCATTACGGCTTAATGCCCGGCGAATATCTCCATCAGTGATCAATCCAGCTAACGTTTTACCATCCTCGGAAAGCACGACCGCCAAACCATAACGACACTCTGTCATAGTAAATAGCACATGACGAAGATGATCACTCACTTTGACAAAAGGCAGGTTTTCGGTGTGCATCACATCCTTAACCTTGGTCAGCAAGCGCCGCCCCAAACTTCCACCTGGATGAAACTGTGCAAAATGTTCTGCACGGAAATTGCGCATTTTCATCAGACCCACTGCCAGTGCATCTCCCATCGCAATAGTCACTGTGGTTGAAGTGGTTGGGGCCAGGTTGTTCGGACAAGTTTCCCGATCAAACTTTATTTCAAGAACACAGTCCGCATGCTTAGCCAGAGTCGAGTTCATCCCGCCCGTCATGGCAATGACCTTATTGCCAAAGCGCTTCAGCGACGGGATCAACTGCAAAATCTCATCAGATTCCCCGGAGTTCGATAGCAAAATCACCACATCTTCAGGGCAGATCATCCCTAAATCCCCATGAAAGGCTTCCGCAGGATGAACGAAATAGGTCGGTGTGCCTGTAGAGGCAAAGGTCGCCGTCATTTTCTTTCCGACATGACCAGATTTACCAATCCCTGAGATGATCAAGCGCCCGCTGGAGCGCAAGATCAACTCCATCGCTTGCCAGTAGGCATCTGCGTTCAAATTCTTACCAAGGTTACTTAATGCCTCTGCTTGAACAGAAAAAGAATCTCGGATAGCCGTGACAAATTCACACTCATCACTTGGATGGAGCTGTGCTACAACGGAAAGTGCCATAAATTCGTATCCTTACATTACTACTGCTGCGGCAAGTGCTAGCTGATAGAGCACTTGGGTAAAGTCTTTTGTCACCTGCAGGGATTTAAAGTCTGGTGTCGCTAGCACCATGATTTCATCTCCAGGCGCCATTACTGTTTTGGAGCGTCGGCCAATATCCCCTTCCGTGAAGGTGCCATTCTGGTGCAATACCAACACCTTGACGTTGGATTCTTTCTGAGTGAGGCCACCAGCCAAACGGATGTAGTCCATCAATTTGGCTTCCCTGTCGTAGGTAATGGCAGTGGGTGACAACACTTCACCATGCACCATGACCAGCGCAGAACGACGGGGGATACGAACAACGTCCCCAGGCTCCAAAATGATCTCCTGCGCTTTTTGACTGTTGCTCAAGATAACCTGGCCAATGGGCTCAACATTTCTCGCCCGCTCAATCCACTGCAAGATCAACTGCGCCTCTTGAGTGCGCAGCTTTGCCGCCTCAGCCGTCTCAGCACGGGTGTTCAAAACGGACGATTCGAGTTGCTTCAACGACTGCTCGATCATCGCCGCCTGACGCAGCTTCACACTTTCTCGGAACAGCTGCGCACTCTCAGGCAAAGAGCGATGATTAAACTCAATGCGCCCCATCAACTGTGCCAAGGAGCTGCCATAGGGCAGCACATACTCTTGGGCACTGTCGTGCTCACCCTCAACGCGGACAGAGATAGTGGCATCACGCAGATCAGCGGTCACCTCCAACACATCCCCATTAGCCAGCATGATCCCCTCAACATCCTGTAACGCGTGGTATTCCACCGTCGCAAAGCGGTCCTGTTTTCGGGAGATCCTGACATGTGTGCTCTGTGGCAAAGGCTGCATCACACGCAGTGCGTCCGACAAAGCCCACTCTCTTCTGGAGAACTCGAAGCTATTGGGGTGGCGGACTAGGCCACGAGCCTTAACTCGCGCCCCAACGGGGCGCACAACCAAGGTATCGCCATCACGCAATTGTCGCTGTGCCAACTGACCGTTGAGCAAGAAATCATAGAGGTTGTAGGTCTCCAGCAACCGCTCACCACGTCGAAGCTGCACATCGATATAGGATCCCTGATCACGGGAAATGCCACCGGCCAAATCAAGAAACTTGAGCACGGAATCGGCACTGTGACCGGCATAGAGGCCTGGACGATCGACAAAGCCCGTCACAAACACCTTCACCGGCTGAGCCGCAGCCAAGGTGGCATAGACACCCACGTTGGACTGGTATACCCGCTCGACCGCAGCTTGCACGACCTCATTCACACTGGCATTGGTCACCCCTTGGAGCCGCACCGGCCCAATACGGGGAATAAAGATGTTGCCCTGTGCATCGACCGTGAGGTCATCTTGGAACTCGGTTCCGCCCCACATCTGCAGCTGGATCGTGTCTCCCACAGCGACCGTGTAGTCGGCATTGAAGCCCACAAAGGACTGCTCGGTGAAATCACCACCAAAGAGCCAGTGACCAAAGGGCAGCCCATCGACATTGAGATCCGTACTGGCCTCAGCCACTTCGGCCTTTTGACCGACCTCAATCGCCTTGACGGGGGCTACGAAGCAAAGCAACAGGGCCAAACCGTGGCTTAGAAAACGGGATACTAACGAGCGATTCAAACGACAATTTCCTTGCTTAACCTTACGCATCTGCCTGCTCCCTAATGGTTTTCACAACCAGAGACCAGATCCCGTAAAACATGCTTAATACGATAAAAATGGTGAGGAGATTCTTCAGTCGCAGCGGGTAAGCCGCTTCTTCCGCCAATAGGGGCGACTGCACCACCACTAAGTGCTTCAACTTTCGATAGGCTTCCGTTCGCGCCTGTTCGTAGCCCACCAAAGCCGACTGATAACTGTCAGCGGCAAACCGAACATTCAGTTCTACATCACGGAACAGCGTGCTCAGCTCTGTCAGCGCTCCAGGCTCATCGGACGCCAAGAGGCGCTTCTGCTCCTGCAATTGATTGAGCAAAGCCAGGCGCTTGTTCTTCAGTGCCACCACATCAAACGCATCGTCACGCATGTAGGCTTGCTTCGACTCAAGCTCCGCCTCCAGGCGAACCAACTCGGCATTCAACTCATTGACCAGGCTCTGGACCACTTCACCTTGTACCGTAGGGCTCAGCAGCTCATGCTGACCTTGAAAGCGCACCAACTCAGCCTCTGCAGCGCGAAGCTTGTCCATGGCCCGCTCAAGCTCTCGCTGGACAAAACGCATCTGCTCCTGGGCCAACTGATGACCAATGTCATTAATAAAGAGCTCGGCATGACGCTGCATATTGGCCACCAGGCGTTCAGCAAAATCCGGAGTGAAGCCTTGCGCCTTGATGCTGAGCACCCCGGCCACCTCGTCATAGGCGATGTCGGTGCGCTTGCGGTAGTAGTCAAAAAAGCTTTCTTGCGTTGCATTCGAAGACAGCCTGCTTAACCCGTCCCAGTTGCTGCGCTGATAATGCGCCTTCAACTGCAACTCCTCATCCAGTTTCAGGATAAGGTTGGTACTGAGCAGGTAATCACGAACCAGTAAGGCATCCGCACGTTCTGGCGAGCTGACTCCGGTCATTACTGGCATAAAGTCGCTGCTGGCTTGCGGCCGATCTGCGTCCTTAACGATCACCCGCGCTTCGGCTTCGAAACGATCGGACGCGAGAGCTCCATAATAGATGCAGGCCAGCAGGAAGGCCGCGACTACCCAAAGGAAACCACCAAGCTTCAGCATCTGGGTGCGCGTCCGCTTGGCCACCTTGAGTCCGCTGGAATCGACCAGAAACAGCTTGGGGTTATTTCTAAATTTCCGAAGCTTTCGCTGCCATGATGGCATGACAAGCGCATCGCACCCTTTTTGCGCTTTGGCTGGATGGACTTGGGGGGCACTTGCCTTTGCGTCACTCCCCTTGATCACTTTGTTCGTCACCACAGACTTAACCTTGTTCGCCACCGCCATATCAAGAGCAGCACTGCCCTGAGTCATTCCCTCAGACTGTCCTTTAGGCTGCTCAGTCTTACTGTGTTTCTTATCTAAACTCATAGCGTTTACAGCTTTTGATACCGGGCGATGGCTTCATCAAGGTCTTCATAGGCTTCAAGCTTGCCTTGGTGAAGCACCAGCCCGTAATCACAGTGTTCCTTCATTTTCTTGGCGCTGTGCGCCACCAGCAGAATATTTGCCCGCTCCCGTTTGGCCTCCAGCGCGGCTTTACACTTGCGCTGGAAGGTCTGATCCCCTACAGCCATCACCTCATCCATCAGGTACAGTTCAAAGTCGAAGGCCATGGAGAGGGCAAAGGCAAACTTGGACTTCATCCCTGAGGAGTACCCCTTTACCGGCAACTCAAAGTTATCGCCAATACCTGAGAACTCCTGGACGAACGCCTCCTTTTGTTCGAGATCGTGCTCGCCATAAACCCGGCTGACGAAGCGGGTGTTTTCCCGTCCACTCATGCTGCCCTGAAAGCCACCCGACAGAGCCAATGGCCAGGAGGTACGATAGGGATTAATGATTTTGCCGCTGTTGGGAAAGTCGATGCGCCCCAACATGCGCAGCAAAGTGGACTTGCCGGCCCCATTGGCCCCCATGATGGCTACATCTCGGCCTGCGGGGATGGAAAGGCTAACATCCTTAATAACGTGGCGACGCCCCAGCTTTGAGGGGTACCACTTGGAAACAGATTGCAGCTCAATCATGAGGCGATCATCCGTTGCCAATTCACGCGATACAGCATCATCCCCAACAAAAGAGTGGCCAGCACCCAGTAGCCGAGATATATCCAGCTATCCATGGGGTTCAGGATAATCGGGTAGTTGGCGATCCAAGCGCCTCGTATCAGCTCAAGGGCATGGAGCATGGGGTTCCAAGCCAACCAATGATGGTACTGAGGGGGGACAATACTCAAAATCGGCATGATTGCACCACATAGAACCATCAGGGGCATGGTCAGCATGCTCCAAAACTTGTTAATTGACTCGACGTGCTCCAACAAGCTACAGAGGATCAAACCAAACCCAAAGGCTAACAGCCAAATCGCGGTAATTGAGAGAACGACAAAGAGCAGATCATTGGGTAACGCTTGGTAGCCGACATACCAAAAGCCTGAGGTCAAAGCGATAAAAACAATAATTGAGATGACAAGTTCAAGGAGCAGCCTGGTCATAATCGCCGCAAAAGGGCGCACCATGGGGAAATTGAACAACCCTCTATTTGCTCTTGCAGCATTCATGCCCGCCCCGGCTCCATTTTTAAAGAGAAAAAGAGGAACCAAACCGGTCGCAACAAAAACAGGAAACTCGACATTGCCGACCCCTTCTGCACCTCGGAGACCAAACATGACGGACATGACAACAATAATCGCCAGCGGCTCAACCAAGGCCCAGAGCACACCAATACGATAATTACCAAAACGAGTACTCAGCTCGCGCATTAATAAAGCAAAAACCACATCACTCATCGAGTGTAATGGACTGCGACGGTGTAATCGCTCCATATAAAATAAAAACTCCGCTTTCTATGCTAGCCAAGTAATTAATCACTCGTTACCATGCTTGCACTCCGCTCAATTCAAAGAGCGGTCAAGAAGCTCTTGAACTATACCTCAACCAAGCTGCCATTAATTTGACGGCGGCTAAGGTACGATACCGATAGAACCTTTGCAATACACAAGTGAATACCAAACGATCATGACTCGAATGATGCTCAACTCCCGCAGCCAACGGATTACTGACGGATTGGGTTATCTCTTACACCAGGCTAATGCAATCACTTGTTAAACCACTACCACGCAACGCAAAAACAACATGCAAGAAATAATTTCAGCAAAACTGAGTGAGATTCACGAGCAGGCGCACACTTTCTCCTTGACTGGGTTTGAGATTTTTATTTAATGAATTTTTTACTGATCCAAGGTCCTATAGGGCCCTTTTTTCGTGAATTGATAAAAATACTTACCAACATGGGTCATCATTGTGAGCAGATCGTCCTGAATGGTGGGGACGAATTTTTCTCTGATAAAAATAATGTGCACACATACACTGGCACGCTGGATGATTTCAAGTCCTTCCTGACTGCGACAACCAAGACTTCTCCTATTGATGTGATGGTGTGCTATACCGACAGCCGCCCGCACCATCGCATTGCCCGCAAATTCTGCATAAACAACAAAATCAGTTTTTGGGCTTTAGAAGAGGGCTATCTACGACCGAACTATCTCACCCTTGAACCTTGGGGGGTTAATGCCAACAGCCTACTGTTCAACTCTCCCAAATTGTTGGAACCTTGCGAGACAGAACTTATGCCAGACGACACCCATATCGGTAAGAACTTTGGCTTGAGGATTCGCAACTGCATTATCTACTATCTGGCAATGGCCTATCATCGCAAGCGTTTTGCCAAAGTGGAGTACCATCGAGAAAACAACTGGATCATTGAAGGCTACATGTGGGTGCGCGCCTATTGGCGTAAACTCCGATACAGCCATCGTGATAAGCGCAGGATCTGCCCTTGGCTTGAGCAGCACAGTGGTAGGATATTCTTCCTTCCACTGCAGGTGCACTGCGACTCACAACTATTGCGCCACTCCATCTTCAACAGCATGGAGGAGTTCATCACCACCAGTATCGACAGCTTTGCGCGTTCGGCGCCTATTGGCTGTGTTTTGCTGATCAAGCACCATCCAATGGACCGTGGCTACAAGCACTACGGTGCCATGATTGACCGCTTGGCAAAGCATCATGGCATTGAGGGACGAGTCAAATGGGGCTTCGAATACCACCTGCCAACCATCTATCCACACTTAGCCGGTTGCCTGACTATCAACAGCACAGTGGGGATGTCGGCGATCCTGCATAAGATCCCGACCATCTGTCTGGGTCAGGCGATCTTCGATCTTCCCGAACTGTGCTTTCAAGGGGAGCTGGATGAATTCTGGCATGGTGCGTTGTGGGAAGAGGCGAAGCCACGAGAAGAAGCCGTAGAGCGCTTCCAGCAGAATCTAAAGCGGCTAACTCAGATCAACGGCAGCTTCTACAAGCAGATCCCACTGACCGCTCAACGGGTCGCGGAACGTATTGTCAGTGGGACGATCCACATGAAACCGCAGCGTGAAGGTAAGCTGATGGAATCGAGCACATCGACTTGCGCATGCCAACATAACCCTCCTCGCACCTCGGACGCTGCTTAGAAACGGTAACCCACGACAACGTTATGGGTGTCAAGTGCCGGGTTAAGAGTGTAGGTATTACCATTAGACATGTGCTGGAAACGATACCCAAAGTAGATGTCTCGCTGGACCTTGAACGTGGCGGCAAAGGCATAGGAATACTGCATGTTGCCGCCATAATCCTTGGTATGCCCCTCACCATCGGAAAATCGATAATCGCTAAGACAAATCACCTTTCCTTCGGCCCTCAGTTGCAACCAGTTCCAGACGTTATAATGAAGATTCAAGCCAGAGAACACTATCGCACCCTGCCCCTGACCGGCACTCAATGCACCGCCGCCGGCCAACCAGCCTAAACCAAACTGAGCGCTGGGGTCGCGCCAAAACACATCGCCATACTCAAGCTCAAAGGTCGAGACATCAACGTTCTGTTTGGATGTTGGGATACCTCCTGATAACTGCAAATGCTGCCCTTCCAGAGCCATCACCTGGCCAGCAGTGCAGAACATCCACAGCACCAACTTCAAACCAATCATCCTGCTCATGACACCCCCCCATCCTGTCCATACCTCACACCCCAAACCTAGCAACACCCTGCTTACAAAAGCAAATCACGCCAGTAACAATAATCAGCTGGTGCTACCGGTACGGTCATAGCTGCTTCGACATGCGACAAGGGGGCTGCTATTCCATGGCAGCTAGCGCACCTCCACCACCCGACTGGCGCGACGGTACTTTACTCTCCAGCCATGCCAGGAGGGTAACTCCCAACGCTTAGGATCGGCCTTGCGCGCACCACTGTGGTAGACCACCTCCACCCGCTTGCCTCGCGGGAAATACACCACATCAAGCTTCAACTCCGCCAGCATCAGATGGTGGGGATACTTGTCATCCAGCTCGGCGCGCTCCCACTCAGGAACGCCCTCGAACCTAAGATCATCCGGCTCCAATAGCTCAAGATCCTCGACGCTCTCCACACCCAGGGCCTCAAGCCGCTCACGCAACCAGCCCTCGGCCTCAGGGATCACCTCCCCTCCCTCTCCCCTGCCCAGTGCCAGATAGAGGCTCCAAGCGCGCAGATCAGCGGTCAACCTCTCTCCCGCCGGGGCGAGCAGGCGTCCGTTTAGGATCCGCTCAACCATGATCGCCATCGCCTTCTCCCCTTCGGGCAGTGCCTCCCGGCTGCCGATCACCCGACCGGCGTAGATCCGATCCAGCACCACATGCCCCGCCTCAGCGGCCCGACGTTCGGCGACGATCTCCTCTCCCAGTCCAGCCGTCACCAGGTGTTTGAGGGTCACAGGCAACATACAGGTCGCCAGGTTCAGGGTCTGCCGTACGCCCCGCCCCGGCAAGCTGAACTGATCCAGCACCAACGCCGCCTCGGCATCCTCGCTGAACCGAGTATCCCGACTCGGCTGAACCTCAGAGTGCCCATTGCCCAGCGCCTCACGCCGCTTTTGCCGACGGACAAAGGTCAACTCAGGCATCGCCGCCATGATCGCATCAAGCCATTGGCCGTAGGGCAGGTGGGAGCTGGCTTCCAGCTCAGGCAACGCCAGGGCCGAACGGATCTGGCCGGCGTTCTGCCGCGCTTCACGGCGCAGTTGAGGATCAATATTCAGTTCCTCCGGCGGTGCCCGCCGCACCAAACTGACTAAGGTAAGGCCATCACAGGGGATCGGCTGCCATGCCTTGAGCGCCTTCCAGCCATCGTCCCCTTTCGGCGACTGCCAGAGCCGCCCGCCGACGGACAAGGCCGCCACCAGATCCACCATCGCCTCGCGGCAGGGGGTATTCGGCATGGCGGTGATCAGATGGGCAAACTGGGTGTCGATGGGCAGGGGAAACAGGCGCTGGCCATGCTGGGTCACCCGGTCGTCGGCGTCAATCGCCTGCATCTGCTGCAGCTTCTCACGAGCCAGCCTGAGGGATTTGTCCGGCAGGGGATCGACAAAATCCAAGGCCGAAAGCCGTGCATCGGCACAGGCCGCCGCCAGCATCGGCTCCACCAGCTCTTCACGCTGCAGCTCAGGCGGGGTCAGTGGCTCCAGCGGCGCATGCTGCCCCCACAAGCGCAGGCACACCCCGGGGGCCACCCGACCGGCGCGGCCACAGCGCTGCTCCGCCGACGCCTTGGAGATCCGCGACAGGCCCAAGACCGTGCGGCCGTTACGCTGATGGGTACGGCGCTCCAGGCCGGTGTCCACCACCAGAGTCACCCCGGGAATGGTCAGGGAGGTTTCCGCCACATTCGTAGCCAGGATCACCCGCTGTTGGCTGCCCGCCGTCAACGCCTGCCGCTGCACCTCCTTGGGTACGGAGGCATGCAAAGGGATCACCCGAACCCGCTCCCCCAACGCCGCAGTCAACGTCTGCTGTGCCTGGGTGATCTCCTTACGCCCGGGCAGAAAGATCAGGGCATCGCCCTGGGTCTGTGGCAAGGCCTCCAGCAACGCCGACTTCAGACGATTGCTCAACTCCCTGTCCGAGGGCAGATCCCGCCCGTCGCGGGCCAGATGGCGGATCGCCACCTCGAAGCGGCGCCCCTCGGCATGGAGTCGTTTGCCCCCCAGGTACTCGGCCAACCGCTGGCCATCAACCGTGGCCGAGGTCAACACCAGGCGATGACGCGCCAGGCGCTTAAGCAGAGCAAGCAACAGATCCGTATCCCAACGGCGCTCATGGAATTCATCGATGATCACCGTGTCATAGTCCGCCAACCGGTCCTCGCTGAACCAGCGCAGGGCAATGCCCGGGGTGACAAAGGCCACCCGGGTCTGTTCATCGACCGTACTGTCGAAACGGATGGCGTAGCCGATCCCCTTATGCTGCTGGCCGAGAAAATCCGCCAGGGCCGTACAGGCGATGCGTCGTGGCTCAATCACCAGCACCCGGCCCCGCTCTGCGGCCCACAGGGGCAAACGGGTGGACTTGCCCGAACCGGTTTCCGCCTCCACCACCAGATGGTGCTGGGACAGCTGGCGTAAAAACTCGGGTTTTAGCGGGTCAATGGGGAGGGACTGACTCATAACGGGCTCAATAACAGGATGATAAGATCGATCTTACCGACTTACCCACCACGGGCAAGATCTTGGCTAAAGTCTCTTTGGATCATGTCGATAGCCTTACTAGAAGCAGCTTGTTGTCAGCCAGGAAGTCGACATGATCACCAACCTTGTCCATAACGCCGCCCACACAGTGATCCCCAAAACCCTGTGTCCACTGGATCACAATGATGCCATGCCGGATCAGGCCAAGCAGATCATGAAAGCCGCCAGCCCGGTCAAGACCGCAGCGGCCTTTGCCGGTGCCGCCGCCGAAACGGCCGTTAACCTCTACCTGGGCCGCCGCCTGCTGGCCATCGCCTGAGCGTAATAAGGCGTCCACACAGGCTGTTACAATCGGCAACACTCCTCCCAAGCTCACTGGGTTAACATGGCTGGAAATTCGGCGATACAATACAACCCTAAGTGATCTTTGACCTTTTCCTGATGGCACTGGATGCCATCGCAGCCCTGGCGGACTGGCTATGGACCTTATTCGTTTCCTTCTAAATATCCTCTGGCTGCTGACCGGTGGCCTCTTTATGGCATTGGGCTGGGCCCTGGTGGGCCTGTTCATGGCCATCACCATCATCGGCCTGCCCTTTGCCCGCAGCTGTTTCGTCATTGCCCAGTTGAGCCTGATGCCCTTCGGTAAAGAGATCGCCAGTCGTAAACTGATCAATCGCGAAGGCGATATCGGCACCGGCGCCATGGGCACCCTGGGCAATGTGATCTGGTTTCTGATCGCCGGGATCTGGCTGGCATTGGGCCACCTGTTTTGTGCGGTCGGCCTGCTGCTGACCATCATAGGGATCCCCTTCGCCATCCAGCACATCAAGCTGGCGATGCTGACCGTGGCCCCCATAGGTCAAACGGTCATCGATGGCTAAAGACCAGGGGTTAGCGAGGGGCTAAGTGCTAGGCGCTAGGTGCTAGGTGCTGGGTGCTAGGTGCTAGGTGCTAGGTGCTAGGTGCTAGGTGCTAGGTGCTAGGTGCTAGGTGCTAGGTGCTAGGTAAAGCATATCGCGCTCTTCCCTGGAACCTAGGCTCTTTCCCAGAACCTAGGCTTTATCCTCAGAACCTAGACTTTATCCCAAGAGCCTGGCGGCCCGCCTCAGCGCAATCGCCCCATCTGCACCACGTCGGTCAGTTTGCCGGCGCGAAATGCCGACTGACGGGCGATCCCCTCCTGCTCGAAACCAAACTTGTGATAGAGCGCCAGTGCCGCCTCGTTGTCCGGGTAGACCTCCAGCTCCAGCCGGGACAGGTTGAGCCAGTTATCGGCCAGCTCGATGGCCGCCGCCATCAGTGCGCTGCCAACCCCCCGGCCTTGCCACTCTTCATGAACAAACATGCCGATCTGCCCCACATGGCGTCGCCGTGGGGATTGCACCGCCTCCATCCCCAGATTACCGATCACCTTGCCCTCGGCGTTTTCCGCCACCAGCATATGCAGATGAGCTGGCCAGTTATCGCAGTTTTTCTGCCACTGCGCCACGCTGGGCCAGGGCAGCTGCATGGTATTGCTGTACGCCGACTCCCCGGCGGCGATCTCTTGGAATGCCTTGGCATCGGACGGCTCGGCCCGGCGGATCAGATAAGGCGGGTGCATGGTCAACTCCTTTGACTACTTGAGAGGAAACCATGTTTTTAACACATTGTTTTAAAATAACAAACCGCCAGACCCAAGAGTGGATCCGGCGGTTTGAAGGACACGGAACTCCCCTAGCCTTGCAGGTAGACCAGCTGCGCCTCGGCTTTTAGCGCGCCCGGTCGAGCAATGCGGATGGATTCCAGGGTTTTATCCCAATCCGCGCCGGCAGATAACACCACCTTGGCTGCCACCAGGCCAGTGCGGCCCGTCCCGCCACGGCAGTGCACCGACACCCGCTCACCGGCATCCAGCAACGCCTTGAGCTGAGGCTGGACGTCGGGCCAACGGGCGTCGAAGGCCTCCGCTGGCAAGGACTTGTCCTGTACCGGCAGGTGGAACCACTTGAGGCCAGCCGCCTCGATGGTCGCGCCCAGCGAGCTCAGGCCGAAGCGCTCCAGCTCTTCCTCGGTCAGGGTGGTCACCACGGCGCTCACGCCCGCGGCTTTCAGTTCCGCTACATCTTCGGCAATGGGGTTTTCCAGGCCAGGGGCACTGTGCAGAGCCAACTTGAAGCCATCGGCTTCGGTCAACGCAGGAGTAAAAGACATCAAGGTTTCCTTCTAAATTACACTTCTGCCGTGGCCACGCCATCGCGGGGCAGCCACAGGGAGATCAGGGTGGTCAGGGCCAGGAAGGCTGTGGCGATCCACAGGCAAGCGGCCAGCCCCGCCAATTGAAACATCAAACCGGAGAGCACGGTGCCGATCAGCCGGCCCATGGCATTGGCCATATAGTAAAACCCCACATCCAGTGAGACCCCATCCTCACCGGCGTAATGCACGATCAGAAAAGAGTGCAGGCTGGAGTTGATGGCAAACACCGCACCAAACAGCATCAGGCCAATGACGATGGTGAGCTGGGGGTGCCACTGCCACTGGACGCCCAGCGCCACCGCACCTGTCACCAGGGTCAGGACGCCAGCCCAGTTCAGGGCAGCGCGACCATCGGGCAGCTTGCCCGGCGATCGCCCAGTGCCTCTGCCCGAGCCGGTGATCTTCGGTGCTATCCCCTGAATAAAACCGTAGCCGATCACCCAGGCGGCCATAAAGCTGCCCACGGCGGTGTGGCTCCAGCCAAAGACACTGCCCAGATAGAGGGGCACCGCGATCACAAACCACACGTCTCTGGCACCAAACAGGAACATCCGCGCCGCAGAGAGGATATTGATGCTGGGGCTTTTCGAGAAGATCTCCGAGAACTTGGGCTTATTCTTGGCCTTGCCCAGATCCTTGCCCAGCCACACCAGACTCAAGCACAACACCACCAGCAATACCGAAGCCATGGCGATCATCGCCCCCTGGAACCCCAGGGTGGCCAACAGGACGCCGCCGAGGAAGAAACCCACACCCTTGAGCGCATTCTTCGAGCCGGTAAGGATCGCAATCCACTTGTACAGTGCCCCGCCCTGCCCCGCCGGCACCAGCATCTTGATTGAGCTCTTGGCGCTCATCTTATTGAGATCTTTCGCGATCCCAGAAAGAGCCTGGGCCGTCATCACATAGATCACCGACAGATACTCGGAGGGCACCGCCAGCATCCCCAACGCGACCACCTGCATCGCCAATCCGATATTCATGGTTCGATTCAGGCCTAACCGGGCACCGAGGTAACCCCCAATCAAGTTGGTTACCACCCCGAAGATCTCATAAAACAGAAACAGCGAAGCGATGGCCAGCGGACTGTAGCCCAGTTGGTGGAAATGCAGCACCACCAGCATGCGCAGCGCACCGTCGGTGAGGGTGAAGTTCCAGTAGTTAAAGGTGATCAGCAGATACTGCCGCATCTGCCGATCCAGACCTTGGAGTTTGGCCCACATACGATTCCAATCCCGAGTTTGGGGTCAGAGTAAAAACTGGGGCGACTCAGCCGCCATTCCAGCGTTCAGCGTTCATGTCAGCCGGGGAGTTTTTACTCTGACCCCAAATTATTTAAAGGCCTTGGGCGGCCACGTATTTGGCCAGCTCCATGGTGCGGTTTACGTAGCCCCACTCGTTGTCGTACCAGAGGTACATCTTCAGCTGGGTGTCGTTCACCACCATGGTGGAGGGGGCATCGACGATGCAGCTGCGCGGATCCGTGCGGTAGTCGATGGAGACCAGCGGGCGCTCCTCATAGCCCAGAATGCCCTTGAGCTCGCCTTCGGCGGCTTCCTTCATCAGGGCATTGACCTCTTCGATGGTGGTCGGACGCTCCAACTCAAAAACGCAGTCGGTCAGGGACGCGTTACACAGGGGGACCCGCACCGCGTGGCCGTTCAGGCGACCTTTGAGTTCGGGGAAGATGTGGGTGATGGCGGTCGCCGAACCTGTGGTGGTGGGGATCAGGCTCTGCCCGCAGGCGCGGGCGCGGCGCAGATCCTTGTGGGGCGCATCCAGAATGGTCTGGGTATTGGTGATACTGTGGATGGTGGTCATGGAACCATGCTTAATCCCCAGCTTCTCCTGGATCACCTTGACGGCCGGGGCCAGGCAGTTGGTGGTGCAGGAGGCAGCGGTGACGATCTTGTGTTTGGC
The DNA here is from genome assembly GCF_057219095.1 of Ferrimonas sp. YIN67. Classification (NCBI taxonomy): domain Bacteria; kingdom Pseudomonadati; phylum Pseudomonadota; class Gammaproteobacteria; order Alteromonadales; family Ferrimonadaceae; genus Ferrimonas; species Ferrimonas sp. YIN67. Next base: position 87,733 of record NZ_JBXVVJ010000005.1, on the reverse strand, counting down.
TTTGTCGTACCATTGATGGTTGACGCCGAAGACCGCATCCAGCACCCCCTCCTGTTTCACCGGTGCGGTAACGATCACCCGCTTCACCCCCTGATCCAGGTAGGCCTGCAGCACCGCCTTGTCTTTAAACTTACCGGACGCCTCAATCACCATGTCGCAGCCCGACCAGTCGGTCTGCTCCAACGAGCGATTGCTGGTCACCTTGATCGCCTGACCGTCGATCACCATGTTGTCACCGTCGACGCCGACCGGGCGATCCCAGCGGCCATGGACACTGTCGAACTCCAACAGGTGACCCAGTGACTGGGCGCTACCGGCCGGGTCGTTGATCTGGACAAATTCGAACTCCGGCCAGCCCCAGGCCGCGCGCAGCGCCAGGCGTCCCATGCGGCCAAAGCCATTGATACCAACTTTAATGGTCATGCTTCATCTCTCTGTGTTGTTGGGCCTGCCGGAGCAAGCCGCGCTCTTAACTCGTGTTGCCTGCAAACCAGTGACGGGTACGGTTGGCCAGCGCCACCAAAGAGAGCATCACCGGCACCTCCACCAATACGCCCACCACGGTGGCCAAAGCCGCCCCGGAATGCAGTCCAAACAGGGCGATGGCCACGGCCACGGCCAGTTCAAAGAAGTTGGAGGTGCCGATCATCGCCGCAGGGGCCGCCACGTTGTGGGGCAATTTGAGCAGTTTAGCTGCGCCGTATGACAGGGCGAAGATCCCATAGGTCTGCAGCAGCAGGGGGATGGCGATCAGCAGGATCAGACCCGGGCTGGCCAGCAGCGTCGGCGCCTGAATGGCAAACAGGATCAGCACGGTGGCGACCAAGCCCACCATGGAGGCCGGCTTGAGCCGGGCAATCACCGCATTGAGTCGGGCCTCGCCGCCCCGCAGCAACCACAAGCGCACCAGCACGCCCGCCAACAAGGGCAGCACTACGTACAGCACGGTGGCCAGCAACAGGGTCTGCCAGGGCACGAAGACCTCGCTGATCCCCAAGAGCAGTGCGGCAATGGGCGCGAACGCAAACACCATGATGATGTCGTTCACCGAGACCTGCACCAGGGTATAGGCAGGGTTCCCTCGGGTCAGCTGGCTCCAGACAAACACCATGGCGGTGCAGGGGGCGACGCCCAGCAGGATCATCCCCGCGATGATCTCGGAGGCCGATTGCGGATCAACCCAATCAGCAAACAACACGCGAAAGAACAGCCAGGCGATGGCGGCCATGGAGAAGGGCTTGATCAGCCAATTGACGATCAGCGTCAGCCCCAGCCCCTTGGGTTGACGGCCCACGGCTTTGACCGACTGGAAGTCGATCTGCAGCATCATGGGGAAGATCATCACCCAGATCAGCACGGCGATCACGCCATTGATCCCGGCGATCTCCCAGCTGGCCAGGATCACAAAGGTCTCGGGCGTCCATGAGCCGAGGGCGACGCCGGCCAGGATGGCCAGGCCGACCCAGAGGCTTAAGAAGCGTTCAAAGTAGCCCATCATTGCCCCCTAGTTACAGCACAACTGCTGACGATTTGGTCTATCACCCATGTTGGCCAGACGCCCACGACTGGCCAGATGCACCTCTGGTTCCTGAACGGCAATTCCGTCCAACGCTTCATTGAACCAATGAGGAAGCTCGGCCAGACGGTAATAAACCCATTGGCCGGCACGCCGATCCCGCAGGATGCCATCCTGCCGCAAGCGTGCCAGATGACGAGAGATCTTGGGCTGGCTCTGAGCCAGGGCGCAGGTCAACTCACAAACGCAGCACTCCCCCTCCTGACGGATCAGCAGAAGGATCTGCAGCCGAGTTTCATCGGCTAAGCCTTTCATCAGTGTCACGGAATGGCTCATGGGGACCTCGATTCTGAACACATAACAAAAACCATATATGCGAAAGTCCATATATTCAAGGAAATTTGAAGTGCCAAGGGTGTATCTAGCTTGACGGATGCCATTGTGCATCGCACAATGTGCTCATAAAAACATCAAAGGTTTGTCATCTCCAGCAGCTAGAGTGCGGGAGATCCCTTAGCTTAAGTACAGGATGTCACTATGAATAGCGAACTGTTTGGAAACTGGAATCAACAGCTGCAATCACTGTCTGCACCTTGGCAGGCCTACAATCAGGCGGTGACCAACAGCATCGAGAAACTGACCCGTATCAACTTGGCATCTGCCAACTACTACAGCGAATTAGCGCTTGAGCAGCTGCACAATGTGAGTCAGTTGAGTCAACCTGAAGAGTGGAGCCAATTGGGCGATCGGCAACTGGCCAGCTGCAATGCAGCCCTCAATCGCTTTGACGCCGATTGCAGCCAGATCAATGATGTGGTGCTGGAATGCCAATCAGCCTGGCAACAATTGTTAGAACAGGCTGCCCAGCAGTAATTCCAGTCCAGATCCGCAGTCCGAAGGGAATCATTATGAGTTCAGGATCCTATGAAAAACTGCTCGACAGTCTGATGCACTGCAACGAGCAACTGTTCGAGCTGGCCAAGAATCAAGGCCAACACACCAGCCAGGCCCTGATGCAGAACAGCTTCGATGATGTCAGCAAAGCCGTCAACGAAGGCTTGAAGAACCCAACCGGCCTGATCGAGCACCAGGTTGATTGGTGGCAATCACAGCTTCAGTTATTTCAGAACGCCATGCTCAAGCAGGCAGGCCAGCAAGTCGAGCCAGTCATAGAGCCGAATAAAGGCGATCGTCGATTCCGCGATCCCCAGTGGGAAGAAAATCCCTGGTACGACTACATCAAACAATCTTACCTGTTGACCGCACGCAACCTCCTCAACAGCATCGATCAGTTTGACGATCTGGACGAGGAAGCCAAGGATCGCCTGCGCTTCTTCACCCGCCAGACGGTGAACGCCCTGGCACCGAGCAATTTCATCGGTTCCAACCCAGAGTTGTTGCAACTGACCATCGAGAGTGGCGGAGAAAATCTCGTACGCGGCATGAAGCAGTTGTACAACGATCTTCAACGCAGTGCTGGCACGCTCAACGTCAGCATGACCGATGAGTCGGTCTTTAAGCTGGGCGAAGATCTCGCTTCAACCCCGGGCAAGGTGGTGCATACTGCCCCCCTGTTCCAGTTGCTGCAATACAGTCCGACGACGAAAACCGTCGCCAAGCGACCGATCATGATCGTGCCCCCCTTCGTCAACAAGTACTACATCCTGGATCTGCGCCCGGCCAACTCCCTGGTGCAATACTTGGTGGACCAGGGTCATACCGTATTTATGATCTCCTGGGTCAACCCAGATCTGAGCCATGCCGAAGTCGACTTTGAAGACTACGTCGTGGACGGCGTGATCGACGCCCTGGATGCCATCGAAGCCGCCACCGGCGAGCGCGAAGTCAATGCGGTCGGCTACTGCATCGGCGGCACTCTGCTGGCTACCACTATGGCCTACATGGCCGCCCGCCGAATGAAGCAGCGGATCAAGTCCGCCACCCTGTTCACCACCCTCCTCGACTTCAGCCAGCCCGGTGAACTGGGAGTCTTTATCAATGATGGGATGGTCACCGCCATGGAGGCGCAAAACGCCGACAAGGGGGTGATGGACGGTCGTCAATTGGCAGTGGCCTTCTCCCTGCTGCGGGAAAACAACCTCTACTGGAACTACTACATCGATGGCTACCTCAAGGGTAAAACGCCCGTCGCTTTCGATCTGCTCCATTGGAATTGTGATAACACCAATGTGGCAGGTAAAACCCATTCCACCATGCTGCGCCGCTTCTATCTCAATAACGAGCTGATCCAGGCGGGAAGCTACACGGTGCGCGGCACCAAGATCGATCTGTCCAAGATCACCGTCCCCACCTACTTTGTCTCCACGGCGGAGGATCACATCGCCCTGTGGCAAGGCACCTACCAGGGCATGCTCAAGCTGGGCGGCGACAAGACCTTTGTTCTGGGAGAATCGGGTCATATTGCCGGGATCATCAACCCGCCCGGCGGCAAATACGGCCACTATATCGGCCCCAGCGCCGACGTCAGCCCGGACGAATGGCTGGAACAAGCCGAGCATAATGAAGGCTCTTGGTGGCCCGTCTGGCAGACCTGGCTGACCGAACTGAGCAAGGAAAAGCCGGTTGCGGCACGCCAACCCAGCACTACACTGCCTGATGCCCCAGGCGACTATGTGCAAAAACGCTTAAACAGTACGGTTGCCGATGGCGAGGAGGTGGTATGAGCCTGAAAGAAGGACAAAGCGCCGAGATCAGCAAGGTCTTTGGCTCCGAGGAAGTGGCGGCGTTTGCCGAGCTGTCGGAGGACCGAAATCCGATCCACCTGGATCCCGACTTTGCGGCCCAGACCCCCTTTAAGAAGCCGATCGTTCACGGCATCTTACTGTCGAGCCTACTGTCCGGCCTGTTGGGGCAGAAACTGCCCGGCGATGGCACCATCTATCTGGGGCAAACCCTGAAGTTTGTCCGTCCCGTCTTTGTTGGCGATAAGGTCACAGCTCGCGTGACGGTCGCCGAAGTCAGGGAAGATAAACCCATTGTAACCCTCTACACCGAGGTGCTTAACCACAAGGGCGAACCCTGCGTCAAAGGCGAGGCCGTCGTCAAGGTCTGAGTTAGCATCCGCCCCGGGATCTCGATGTCGGGGCGTCTCTTTTCTATCGAGTTTAACCCCCTGTTACCGTCAGCGTATCAGCAAGCCTTTCCGCCCATACGTCACCGTCTCAACTTCGCCGGATTCAATTAAACCCCTAAATTAGCTCCCCTTTCCTAGCTTTGTTGCTATCTTTTTAGCAAGTTCCATAAACCAAGGAAGGATTATGAAGCATTACCCCATGATCATGGCCGCAATCTTCTGCGGTACCAGTCAGGCCGAAACCGTTCGGATCTACAACTGGGCCGACTATATCGCACCGTCCACCTACCGGCAGTTTGAGCAGGAAACCGGCCATGTTGTCGAAGAAACCCACTTCGATGATGAAGATGTCCGGGATGAGACCCTGTACAGCGGCCGGCACAGTTTTTTTGATCTAATCATGCTCGATCACGCCAGCAGCCTGGCGCTCGCCCAGGAGGGCCTGCTCACTCCGCTGCCTGGCTCTGTGGTCACTTCAGAGCATTTCTCCGAGCTCCATAAGGACAGCTGTGGCGATGGTACCGTGCCTTATGCTTGGGGCACAGTCGGGATCGCGTACCGCACAGCGCTCCCGCCGACCAGTTGGCAGCAGTTCTTTCGTCCCCAGAACCCCAGCCTCAAGCGCGTCATGCATCTGTCATGGGATGAAACTCTGGGACTCTCCCTCCTGTCTCTGGGCTACTCTCCCTACACCAAGACCAAACAGGAAATAGACCAGGCCGCCAGGCTAATAGGGGCCGAACCTGCCACCTATGAATACACCCTGACCCTCTCGGAACAGCAGGGAAACCGCTTCGACGCCGACTGGGCCTTGGCCTTCAGCAGCGACCTGGCAGTCCTCAAGGACCATACCGACAACCCGCACTGGCACTACCTGGTGCCGGAAGAGGGCACCCTTGTCTGGCTCGACTGTCTTGCCGCCCCCAGTGGCCGCCCCATCAGCGACGCGACCCTGGCCTTTGTCGAGTTCATCAATCGTCCCGAAGTGGCATTACGCAATGCCATGGAGATTGGAATGGCCAGCAGTAACTTATCGGCACTGAAAATCGCGCCGCCAACCTATCTGAATAATCCCGTCCTGTTCCCAGCACCCGAGGTGCTCAATAAAAGCCAGATGCTCCGCACGGTCTCGCCTGAACTCCTGGAGTACCGGACACAGTGGATGTTTAACCTGGGCCAGAAAACGGCGGAACGCTGATGAGCCTGAACCGTCGCCTCTATTTAATGTGGGTGCCTGCACTGCTGCTTATCGTGACCGCCAGCGTTGCGCTGAGCCTGAAGGGAAGCAGTCACGAACACAGGCAGCAGCAGATGACCATCTATAAGGGGCAGATGGCCCTGGTGGATCAGGTCGTCCGTGAACATATTGTGCTGGGCCATCACAACTTGGTCAGCATCATTGAAAGCGTCGCTTTCCATCAATTTGTCAGCAGCCTGGCCGATAAGGGGGAACGCAACACACGCTTAAAGCAACAATTTCTCCGTACCTTTAGTGCCAAGAAAAGCATCCAAAACCAGCTGTTAAATCTGTCGATATTTGACCCTGAGGGCTACGTAGCCCTAGCGATCGAACAACGGGAAGATGGTGGCTTGCATCTACCGATGGGTGAAACCTCGCCCCCCATAGCAACCATGAGCCATCAAGCCCATCAAGAAGCAAACCTGGATCAGCTGTTGCTGCTGTCCGACAGCGAAGGCAGGCTGGAGCTTAACTACTCGATCGCCTTTCATCCTGCACTCGGTGTCGGTGATAACCATATTCTCCAAGGCAGTTTCTTCCTCTTGCAAGCGACCATTGCACTCCCTCTGGATAGCCTTGTGGCAGTCATGCCCCCTCACGAGCGTTTCATCCTGATGTCCTCGCAGGAACTCTTGCCACAGCCCCTGGAGGATATCTCAGGCAAGATCATCGCGGCCGAACATGAGAGCCATATGGATCTGACTCTGATTGCCCAGGGGTACCAGATCTACATCGATACCCTAAGTGAATCGTTTTTCCAAGGCTGGTTGGCCAAATGGCTCAGTCAGTCCCTGCTGGGGATCCTCATCGCCATCGGGTTCATGGCATGGCTTACCCAGCGACTGCTCGTCTCACCGATTGTCCAACTGACGCGGCGGGTCAGTAACTCCGGCCATGATCCCAAAGCCCTCGAGGCCTTTAACAGCAAAGATGAGATCGGTACATTAAACCAAGCCTATCTCGATATGCTTGAACGACAGAACGAGTTGACCATTCGCGACCGCGATACCGCCCTACTCAATCGCCTGGGCTTCCACACAGAGTTGGAAACCTTCTGTCAGCTCTCCTTGGAAAAAGGCGTTCCCTTCAGCCTGGCGCAGATCCGCCTGTCCAAATTCGGAAATTACAGTGAACGCATGATTGGCAACCACGCCGAGGAGCTGGTGATCCATCTAAGTAATGAGCTCCGACAACTCTGTAACACCCTCAAGCTCAACACCTTTCACTTGGGCCGTACCGCAGAGGCTGAATTTAGCCTGATACTTTCCGGCGCGCAGAGCAAGACACAGCTCCTCGAGTTTAGCGAGCAGGTGCTGAGCCTGTTTGCCAATGGCTATCGTGTGGCAGAGCGCCAATACAACCTGCAGTGCAATATTGGCATCACTGAATTCCCCAAAGACGCCTCTACGACAGCCGGACTCACGCTTTGCTGCAGCAGTGCCACAGAGAAAGCCCAGGAAACGAAAAGCAACAACAAGCAGGTGTTCGATTATCGGCACATTCGCGAGATCGAAAGACAGATCAGCATCGAAGCGGCCCTGCTGGAAGCCCTGGCGGCGGAACAGTTTGAACTGGTCTTTATGCCCTATGTCGACAGCGACTCACAGCTTCCGAGCGGTGTCGAAGTCTTGCTGCGAAGCAGCCATCCGACTTTGAAACAAGCCGGACCGGGGAATTTCATTCCCATCGCGGAGGCTACAGGTCTGTCTCAGAGGCTGGACCTCTGGGTCTTGCAACACGCCATTGAACTCACCCCGAAACTGCACCAACTGTTTGGCCAGCCCATCATGGTTTCCATCAACATCTCTGCCGGGCTGATGCTTGACGCCACCTTCGCCGATCACTGTCGTGACCTGCTTAAAGCCAATAACGTAACCCCGGACTGGATCGAATTAGAGCTCACTGAAACCCAGTTGGTCCCCGACAGCAAGCTCGCGATCAAACGATTGCAACAGATCCGGGATCTCGGGATGGGCGTGGCACTGGACGACTTTGGCACCGGCTATACCTCCTTCTCCCAGCTCGGTGACTTCCCCTTGACCAAACTCAAAGTGGACCAAATGTTTGTCGAGCGTATTGCCCGCTCCCAGATGGATGCCGAACTGGTGCGTCTCCTGGTCAAGCTGGGCAAGAATTACGGCTATAAAACCGTCCTGGAAGGCATTGAAACCCAACAAGACAGCCAGATGGCACGGGAGCTGGGGTTCGATATTGAGCAAGGCTATTATCACAGCCAACCCAAGGATTGGCAGGCACTTGAGGCGTACGCCAACCAACAGCAAAGGCTCCCAACAGCCAGTTCAGGGTGGGACTACACATTATGAAGCGCTATGAGATCAAGTCTTTATGGATGACAGGGCCTGGGCCCTAACCTGAGGGGCTCTCGCACCCTGCGACAGCCCCTCGGGACAGCCCCCTTAGGAGCTTCTCCGTCCTTCGCTACGTCTTGCGTTACCCGGCTGACCTCGCCCCTGCTCCACTTTCGATGAAGCGCCTCTCTTCGCCTTCGAGGAGCGTCCAGACTTCGAAGGATTTTTAAACTGGCCCAGGCCGGTATGCTTGGTCATGGCTGGCCGAGCCTTGCCCTGCCCCTGATGGCTGCCACGCCCTCGATGCTCACCACCGGCGGGCGGCACCAGGCAGTTGGCACTGTGGCCGATCAGTCGGCTCAGCCCCATGTTGGTCAACGCCTCACGGATCAGCGGCCAGTTTTCCGAGTCGTGGTAACGCAGCAGCGCCTTGTGCAGGCGGCGCTGACGGCCGCCCTTGGCCACCGGCACGTCTTCGGACTTGTGGGTCACCTTGTGCAGGGAGTTCTTCTGGGTGTGCCACACCGCCGTGGCGTTGGCCAATGGCGATGGATAGAAGTTCTGCACCTGATCCAGCTTGAAGTTGTTCTGCTTGAGCCACTGGGCCAGGTGCACCATGTCCTCATCCGTGGTCCCCGGGTGGGCGGAGATGAAGTAGGGAATGAGGTACTGCTCCTTACCGACTTCCTTGGAGTACTTGTCGAACAGCTGCTTGAAGCGGTGGTAGCTGCCCATGCCCGGCTTCATCATGATCGACAGCGGGCCGGCCTCGGTGTGCTCCGGGGCGATCTTCAGGTAGCCGCCCACATGGTGCTGGGCCAGCTCCTTCACATAGCGGGGATCTTCCACCGCCAAGTCATAACGCACCCCGGAGGCGATAAAGATCTTCTTGATCCCCGGGATCTTACGGGCCGCCTGATAGAGCTCGATGGTGGGCGTATGGTCCGTGTCCATATGGCCGCAAATGTCCGGGTAGATACAGGACAAACGACGACAGGTGGCCTCCGCCTTGGGGCTCTTGCAGCGCAGGTGGTACATGTTGGCGGTGGGCCCGCCCAAGTCGGAAATGACCCCGGTAAAGCCCGGCACCTTTTCCTTAATTTCCTCGATCTCATCCAGGATCGACTGCTGGCTGCGGCTTTGGATAATGCGCCCTTCGTGCTCTGTGATGGAGCAGAATGAGCAGCCGCCGAAGCAGCCCCGCATGATGTTGACCGAGGTCTTGATCATCTCAAAGGCGGGGATCTTTTTACCCTGGTACTTGGGGTGCGGCACCCGGGCATAGGGCAAACCAAACACCCCGTCCATCTCTTCGGTGGACAGGGGAATGGCCGGCGGATTGAGCCAGATATGGCGATCGCCGTGGCGCTGCATCAGGGCACGGGCACAGCCGGGATTGGTTTCCATATGGAAAATGCGCGAGGTGTGGGCGTACAGCACCTTGTCGGCACGCACTTGGTCATACGCTGGCAGCAGGATGTACTGCTTCTCCCAGGGCTTGGGCTTCTTACCCGCATTGACGGGTTTGAGTTCGATGGGCTGAGCGGTCTGATTCGCCGGGGCATCCTCAAACTTGCTGCCCAGCTCACAGCCCATATCGTCCGCGCCATAGGGGTTGGGGATGGGATCGATCTTGCCCGGGGTGTCCAGGGTGGTGGAGTCCAGACCGGACCATTCCGGCAGGGCCTCTTTGGTCAGAAACGCGGTGCCACGGACGTCGCGGATAGCTTTGATATCCTCGCCACCCGCCAGGCGATGGGCCACCTCCACCAGGGGGCGCTCGGCGTTGCCGTACACCAGCATGTCCGCCTTGGCATCGAACAGCACTGAGCGGCGCACCTTGTCGGACCAATAGTCGTAGTGAGCGATGCGGCGCAGGCTGGCCTCAATGCCGCCAATGATCACCGGCACTTCCTTATAGGCTTCCTTACAGCGCTGGGTGTAGGCCAGGGTGGCGCGATCCGGCCGCTTACCGTGGACATTATCCGGGGTGTAGGCGTCATCGTGACGCAGGCGGCGTTCGGCGGTGTAGTGGTTGATCATCGAGTCCATGTTGCCCGCCGTCACCCCGAAAAACAGGTTGGGCTGACCCAGTGCCATAAAGGCGTCTTTGCTGTGCCAGTCCGGCTGATCGATGATCCCCACCCGAAAACCCTGAGCCTCCAGCATGCGGCCAATGATGGCCATGCCAAAGCTGGGGTGGTCAACGTAGGCGTCCCCGGTCACCAGGATGATGTCACAGCTGTCCCAGCCCAGTTTCGCCATCTCCTTACGGGAGGTGGGCAGAAACGGCGCCGCGCCGAAGCACTCGGCCCAGAACTTGGGGTAGTCAAACAGTTGGGTTTCGGGGGTCTGGATCATCGTCTTTCCTCACTCACACCGGCACACGCAAAGGGGATCTGGCACCGGGGCGCGGATTGTACCAGCTTAGCCGGAGAGACGCGATGGTGGTTTTTTGCACAGCCCGACACCGTTCTCTCCAGACTATCGCCACATCTGCTGCCCTGCCCCCCCCTGCACCTGTTGAGCCAAGCACAGCCCTTGGCGGGCCTGGCCGCCTTCGATACCCTATCGGCCTAATCGACCGGATTGGATCATGAGAGAGCGAATGGAAAAGGTTGGCCCTAATGCATTGATTGTCGAAGGAGGCGCCATGCGCGCGGTATTCTCCTGCGGCATTCTGGATCACTTCCTTGAACACGGGTTTTCACCCTTCGACAGCTTCTGGGGCGTCTCCGCCGGTGCGTCCAACCTAGCGGCCTACCTGGCAAAAATGCCTGGGCGTAACCTCAAGGTGTACACCGACTACAGTTGCCGCCGTGAGTTTATCACTCCGGGGCGCTTCCTGCTGGGGGGGGATCTGATGGATCTGGACTGGATGTGGCGGGAGACCCTCAAAGATCTGGGGATCGACAAAGCCACCCTGGCCACTGACACTCGGCCCTTCTTCCTGGGCGTGACCTGTCGTCATACGGGACACGCCGAGTACCATACCCCCTGTCCCGACACCCTGGCCGAGACCATGAAGGCCAGCAGCGCGCTGCCGCTGCTCTATCGTCATGGCGTGAAGCTCAAGGACCGATGTTACGTGGATGGTGGCGTCGCCGATGCCATCCCAGTGAGTGAGGCGATCCGCCGCGGCGCTAAGCGCATTATGGTGCTGCGCAGCCGGCCTGCCCACTACCGCAAATCGGCAAGCAAGCTGCCGGGGTTGATGAAGCGGATGCTGAGAGAGACGCCAGCCTTGATCGATCCCATGTTGCAGCGATCCCAACGCTATAACGACACGCTGGATCTGATCCGCAACCCGCCCGCAGGCATAGAGATCATCGAAGTGTGTCCGCCGGAGTCATTCCGGCTCAAACGCCTGACCCGGGATCCCGCGCCGCTGCATCAGGGCTACCGGTTTGGCCTACAGGCCGGGCACGAGGCGATCCAGCGTTGGAGTACGACATAAAAAGCGCGCCAATTGGCGCGCTTTCTCACGGCAGAAAAATTCAATCTCTGCAGGATACCCGGGGCGGGTGAGCCGAGGGGCATCCGCCCAGTTCACTCCAACTCTGAACCGGCCACCAAGGGCTGGTAGGTCTCCAGATCTTTCGGCCGTCCCAGACCATAACCCTGGGCGTAGTTCACCCCGATGGTACGCAGCCGCTCCAGAGTCTCTTGATCCTCGACAAACTCTGCCACGGTTTCGATCCCCATCACCCGACACACATCGTGGATCGATTTGACGATGGCATAATCTTTTGGATTGGTGGCCAGGTTACGCACAAAGCAGCCATCGATCTTGACGTAATCCACCGGCAGTTGGCGCAGATAGCCGTAGGAGGCAAATCCAGAGCCAAAGTCATCCAGGGCAAAGGCAAAGCCACGACGACGCAGGGCGTGGAGGATCTCCAGGGCGTGATTTTCATTGCCAATGGCCGCGGTTTCCGTCACTTCAAAACAAACGGTATGAGTCGGGATCCGATAGGTGGCCACCATCTGATCGATGTAGTTCACCAGACCGTCGCTGGACAAGGTGGTGCCAGACAGGTTGATGGAGATCACCTGGGTCTCCCACAGGTGCTCATTGTGATTGAGCCATTCGAACGCCTTGCGGATCACCGCCCGATCGACCTGGGGCATCAGGTTAAAGCGCTCAGCGGCTGCAATAAACTGACCGGGAGCCAGGATCCGCCCGCCCTCTTCCTTGATCCGCAACAGGATCTCACACTTACGCTTCTCGCTCCTGCCCTGAACCGGCTCAATGGGCTGGTAGAAGAGGACCAGATCATCGTTAACGATGGCATCATTGATCCGCATCGCCCACAGGGGCGCATTGCGTTGATGGGCGAGATCCTGATCCAGGGAATCAAAGAAGTGGATCTGGCTTTCCCCCCCTTTGGCCTTGGTGGCATGGCAGGCGATCTCCGCATCCTTGAAAGCTTCCCTTGGAGTTTGTTCCCCTCCACGATGGAATGCCACACCGATACTGACGCCCACCTTATAGCTGCCGGAATCCCAGTACAGGGTGATCCCCTGGATCCGCTCGCTCAGGGTCTTGAGCACCCGGGCCGCTTCCAGTGCGGAAGTATCGTGCATGATCAGGGCAAACTCATCCCCGCCGATCCGCGCCAGTACATCGCCGGGCCGTGCACTGAGGCTCATCTCCTGAGCCACATCCCGCAACATACGATCACCCGCCTCGTGACCACAACTGTCGTTGATCAGCTTAAAGCGATTGAGATCCATATAGCAGACCGCATGCTGTCCGCTGATATTCACCAGGTCTTCCAGGCTCTGCTCGAATACATGACGGTTAAACAAGCCGGTCGTATGGTCCCGCTCCGACTTCTTCTGCAACTCCTGCTTCATCTGCTCGGAGTGGGTGACATCCCTAAGCACCATCACGGCTCCAAGTGTCTTCCCTTCACCATCCAGGGTCCGAGCAGCGCTGTATTCCAGGGTTTGCCAACGTTCGCCTCGAGGGATGTAAACTCGCCCCTCCTGATTGATACGGCCAGAGCCGAGCAGTTCCGTCAAGGCGCCATGCAGCTCCTGTCCAGCACTGCCCGCCACCAGGCTGGAAAGGGTACACTGACGCACCGGCCCATGATCAACGGCGAGCAAACGCTCAGCCACCGGATTCACCAGTTCGATCCGGGCCCTTTTGTCGACCATCACCACGGCATCGCTGACCGCACGCAGCAAGGTATGCTTCTGTTGACGTTGCTGATGGCGGTGACGAAAGAGATCGTTGCACAGGGTGGCGATCTGACCTAACTCCCCCCCCTCGGCGACCTTCAGGGGGTGGCTCAACTTATGATTGGGCAGCTGACGTTCCAGTTGCTCCAGCAAATGGTGAATAGGCTCCAGAAGGCTATGCCGGGCAACAAGGTAAAGTCCCAGCAAAATGCTGATGATCCCCAGCAACATCAGCAACTGGAGGTAGAGCATCTCGGCGCCCAGTTCGTCCGCAGCCTGAGACTGATAACGAGGCTCGAGCTCCAGCTCTGGACCAAATAACGTCGGAAGTCTCAGGGCCGGTAGCGTAAGGGGATCCGCAGGAATAAGGCGAACCGCATCAAATCGTACATGTCGGGCCAGCAAGGGCTTGAGCACCTCGTCACTGATCTCCTGCGCTAACAGGATCCCGCGCCAGTTGCGATGTTTGATGGGGAGAGAGTTCAGGGCAAGGGGGTAGCCGTCGAGGCTGATGAAGCCGCGCTGCTCAAACTGGACTCCACCCTGCTGTAGCAAGGGTAAGAGTCCTAGGATCAGGCTTTGAGCTGAACCGTCATCTTGACGACCGCTGGGCAGTAGGGGATTGATCTCGCCATGGTGGTTCACCACCATGATCCAGCGGCGTGCCAGATGATGACGCAACAGCAGATGATCCAGCACCTCGCCCCGCCCCAGCTCGAGGGCGGCACGTAACTCCAGCAGATCATCGCGCCGCCGCAACAGAAGACCATCAAATTCCAGCTGCAGGTTGGCGTGTTCCATTGCCTTCTGCTGAAGGTGGTGGTGCTCAATCCCGTCCCGCACCAACCAGTGCAGGCCAAGCGACGCTAGCAAAAGCAATGGCATTGCCAGGCCGAACACCAGTAACATCAATCGACGGGATAGCTTCATCGCAGGCAAAGATCTGAACCCTATTCTCGGGCCTAGTGGTCTCTCAAATTAGCCAATAGGCGTCCAGATGCAATCGCATCTTGAAAAATATTTTAAATAACAACATATTGCTGCAAAAAACATGGTTCCAACTTACACCAAGTTTCCGCTCTCACCTCTAGGGTGTCGGCATTGTGAAGACAGACTTGAGCCTCGGCCCGTCGTGCAATTGGACAGCCGGGCCCGTTTACTGATCATCGGTCAGGCACCTGGGCTCAAGGTACACCAAACCGGGATCCCATGGAACGACCCGAGTGGCCAGCGGCTGCGTCTATGGTTGGGGCTGAGATCTGAGCCGTTTTATGATGCCAGCAAGGTGGCGATTCTGCCCATGGGGTTTTGTTACCCCGGCAGAGGGAAAAATGGCGACAACCCGCCAGATCCGCGCTGCGCTCCGTTATGGCATGAGCCAATACGCCAACACCTTCCCCGCATCGAGCTCACTCTCTTGATCGGCCAATACGCCCAGCGCTATTACCTGAAGAATTACTCCAGTCTCACCGAGACGGTGCGAAATTGGCGCCATTACGGACCCAAGCTGCTTCCCCTGCCCCACCCCTCACCACGCAACACCCTCTGGCTCAAGCGTCATCCCTGGTTTGAAGCGGAGTTGGTACCTGAGTTGCAGGCGCGGATCCGTGCCATGAGGCTGAGCTAGGTGCCAGGGCCTGGATGCCAGGTGCTACGCGATCTTCCCTAGTACCCAGGCTCTTCCCTAGTACCTAGGCTTTATTCCTAGCACCCAGGCTCTTCCCTAGTACCCAGGCTCTTCCCTAGTACCTAGGCTTTATTCCTAGCACCTAGGCTTTATTCCTAGCACCCAGGCTCTTCCCTAGTACCCAGGCTCTTCCCTAGTACCTAGGCTTTATTCCTAGCACCTAAGCTTTTCCCTAGTACCTAGGCTTTTCCCTATTCCCTATCTCGCCATCCAGCACTCAAAAACAAAAAACCGCGCGCGACATAACGTCGCGCGCGGCTAACAGCTAACAGCTAACAGCTAACAGCTAACAGCTAACAGCTCAGCTTACTGGTGATACGGCTTCGACAGCTTGTGAACCGCCTCGATAAAGGCACCGGCATGCTCGGGATCGGCATACTGGTGGATGCCGTGACCCAGGTTGAAGACATGGCCTTCACCATGGCCAAATTCACCCAGGATCCGGCTCACTTCCTCTTCAATCCGCGGGACCGGGGCATACAGCATGGAGGGATCCATATTGCCCTGCAGCGCCACCTTGTCACCAACACGGGCACGGGCGTCACGGACATCGACGGTCCAGTCCAGCCCCACCGCATCACAACCGGTAGCCGCGATATCTTCAAGCCACTGGCCACCGCCCTTGGTGAACAGCACCACGGGGACTTTTTGGCCATCGTGATCGCGGATCAGATTTTCGACGATCTTGTGCATGTAACGCAGAGAGAACTCACGATAAGCCGGGCCGGACAGGGCCCCCCCCCAAGTATCGAAGATCTGCACCGCCTGGGCACCAGCCTTGATCTGGGCGTTCAGGTAGAGGATCACAGAGTCGGCCAGCTTATCCAGCAACAGGTGCAGAGTCGTCGGCTCAGCAAAAGCCATCTTCTTTATCTTGGCGAAATCTTTGGAACTGCCTCCCTCCACCATGTAGGTGGCCAGGGTCCAGGGGCTGCCGGAGAAACCAATCAGCGGCACCTCGCCCTTAAGCTCGCGGCGGATGGTGCGCACAGCATCCATCACATAGCCCAGTTCCTGCTCCGGATCCGGGATGGGCAAGGCTTCAATAGCAGCCTTGTTGTCCGCCAAGGTCTGGAAACGTGGACCTTCACCGGTCTCAAAATAGAGCCCCAGTCCCATCGCATCGGGGATGGTCAGAATATCGGAAAAGAGGATCGCCGCATCCAGTGGAAAACGACGTAGGGGTTGCAGGGTGACCTCGCAAGCCAACTCCGGATTCTTGCACAGGCTCATAAAATCCCCGGCCTGGGCCCGGGTGGCACGATACTCAGGCAGGTAGCGACCAGCCTGTCGCATCATCCATACCGGAGTGACATCCACTGGCTGACGCAGCAGCGCACGCAGATAACGATCGTTCTTCAATTCTGACATGTTGTTTATCCCTAACGCACAACTAGCAACAAATGTGGCGCCATTGTAGCACCGCGGTAGTCAATTGATACGGAGTTGGCGTGAGGTGGTCCACAGATTAACCCTGTCGAACAAAGTTCCATCAACCCAGTCGTCGGAGACAAAGGGAAAACGTCTCCCAAGTGGTCCTCCGTGCGCATGCAAATCGGCAAAAAGTCCTTCTTATTGGGCCTCAACAAAGCCCACCTGTGCACCATGTTGACTGATGGTAGCGATCGTTGCGACTCAACGTGCGTTACCCCATGAATGTTGCCAATTTCATCCGGTAATGAAAAAAACCGTTGATCGAACACCAAACACGGACTTAAATTGGAAGAATCAAACGGCGAGTTAGCTTGCAAGAGGACGGTGCTATGCTGACAAGATTAGAAAATGCAGTAAATGCGTGGGGCGGTTCCAACAAGCTTATTGACCAATGGCTGGCAAACCGCCGAGAGCTACTCATCACATACTGTCAGTTAGCAGGGATCCCTCCCTATGACGACAACGCGGATACCCTACCCGAAGAACAAAACATCAAGCAGTTTTGCAACCAACTGGTGGATTATGTCTCCGCCGGACACTTCGAAGTCTATGATCAGATCGCTTCCGCCTGTGAACAAAATGGCCCTCGCAGCAAGGCGCTGGCTGAAGCCGTGTTACCAAAGATCAGCATGAGTACAGATACGGCACTGGACTTTAATGACAAGTTCACCAATGGTGTCGATGAAGAAGTCTTGATGGAGCTGGATCAGGAGCTGTCCAAACTTGGTCAGGCAATGGAGGAGCGCTTCGAACTGGAAGATCGCCTGCTGGAGAGCCTGCATAGCCACCATAGCGAAGCCCAAGCTAGCTGAACCGGTTGATAAAGCCCGAATAAAAAAATGCCCCGCTAATGCGGGGCATTTTTTATCCCAGGTTCTAACCACTGGGCGCGAGGTACTGGGTTGTAGGTACTAGGTACTAGGTACTAGGTAAGAGCCTACCGAGCGCTTCCCTAGAACCTAGGCACTTCCCTAGAACCCAGGCTCTTCCCTAGAACCTAGGCTCTTTCCTCACCCATTACGCCGGTTGCTGAAAGATCACCTCGTCCGCGGGCTTGGTGTACTGCTCCATCTTGTGGAAGTTCAGGTAGCGATAGGTGTCCGCCGCCTGCGCATCGATGGTCTTGGCGTACTCCAGATACTCCTCCACGGTGGGCAAACTCCCGGTGATGGACGCCACCGCCGCCAGCTCTGCAGACGCCAGGTAGACGTTGGCACCGGTTCCCAAGCGATTGGGGAAGTTACGGGTCGAGGTGGAGACCACAGAGGCACCGTCTGCCACCCGGGCCTGGTTACCCATACACAGGGAGCAGCCCGGCATCTCGGTGCGGGCACCGACCCGGCCGTAGATCCCGTAGTAGCCTTCATCGATCAACTGCTGCTGATCCATCTTGGTCGGCGGCGCCACCCACAGGCGGGTCGGCAAGGCACCCTTATGTTTATCCAACAGCTTCCCGGCAGCACGGAAGTGACCAATGTTGGTCATGCAGGAACCGATAAACACCTCATCGATCTTTTCACCCTGAACCTGAGACAGCAGGCGGGCATCGTCCGGATCGTTCGGCGCACAGAGGATCGGCTCCTTGATCTCAGCCAGATCGATCTCGATCACCGCGCTGTATTCGGCATCGGCATCGGCGGCCATCAGCTCAGGGTTGGCCAGCCAGGCTTCCATCGCCTGGATCCGGCGCTCAATGGTACGGCGATCGCCATAACCTTCGGCAATCATCCATTTGAGCATCACGATGTTGGAGTTGAGATACTCAGCAATGGAGTCCTCACCCAACTTGATGGTACAGCCAGCCGCGGAGCGCTCAGCCGACGCATCGGACAGTTCAAATGCCTGCTCGACGGTCAGGCCTTCCAATCCCTCGATCTCCAGCACTCGACCGGAGAAGATGTTCTTCTTGCCCTGCTTCTCCACGGTCAGCAGGCCTTCCTGGATCGCGTAGTAAGGAATGGCATGGACCAGATCCCGCAGGGTGATCCCCGGTTGCATCTCGCCTTTGAAGCGCACCAGTACCGACTCAGGCATATCCAGTGGCATCACACCGGTAGCGGCAGCGAAGGCCACCAGACCTGAACCAGCGGGGAAGGAGATCCCCAGAGGGAAGCGAGTATGGGAATCGCCGCCGGTACCCACGGTATCCGGCAACAGCATGCGGTTGAGCCAGGAGTGGATCACTCCGTCGCCCGGACGCAGGGAAACACCGCCCCGGTTCATAATGAAGTCAGGCAGGGTCGCGTGAGTATTTACATCCACCGGCTTGGGATAGGCGGCGGTATGACAGAAGGACTGCATGGTCAGATCGGCCGAAAAGCCCAAACAGGCCAGATCCTTGAGCTCATCCCGAGTCATGGGGCCCGTGGTGTCCTGGGAGCCCACCGTGGTCATCTTCGGCTCACAGTACTGGTTGGGACGGACACCTTCGACACCGCAGGCCTTGCCCACCATCTTCTGGGCCAAGGTGTAGCCTTTGCCCGTGTCCGCCACATCCTGAGGACGGCGGAACACTTCGGAAGGTGCCAACCCTAAGGCTTCTCGGGCCTTGTCGGTCAGGCCGCGACCAATGATCAACGGGATCCGGCCACCGGCGCGCACTTCGTCCAACAGCACATCGGTTTTCAATTCAAATTCGGCGATCACTTCACCGGCTTCGTTCTTCACCACGCCCTCATAGGGATAGACGGTGATCACATCGCCCATGGCCATTTGGGACACGTCCATCTCGATGGGCAGGGCACCGGCATCTTCCATGGTGTTGAAGAAGATCGGGGCGATCTTGCCACCGAAACAGAAACCGCCACCGCGTTTATTGGGCACACCAGGCAGGTCATCCCCCATAAACCACAGCACCGAGTTGGTGGCGGACTTTCGTGAAGAACCGGTACCGACCACGTCCCCCACGTAAACCAGCGGGTGACCCTTCTGCTTCAGCGCATCGATGGTACTGATGGGACCCACTTCACCGTTCACATCCGGGCTGATCCCTTCACGAGCGGTTTTCAACATGGCCAAGGCGTGCAGCGGGATGTCCGGGCGGGACCAGGCATCCGGTGCCGGCGACAGATCATCGGTGTTGGTTTCCCCCGGCACCTTGAACACGGTCAGGGTGATGGACTCGGCCAGTTTTGGCTTGGAGGTAAACCACTGCGCATCGGCCCAGGACTGCAGCACCTGCTTGGCATGAGCATTCCCCGCCTTAGCCAACTCCACCACATCATGGAAGGCATCAAACATCAGCAGGGTATGGGACAGGGCCTTGGCTGCAATCGGTGCCAGGGCGTCATGGGACAGCAGTGCGATCAGCGGCTCGATGTTGTAGCCACCCTGCATGGTACCCAGCAACTCGGTCGCTCGTTCGGCGCTGATCAGCGGTGAGCTGGCCTCGCCCGTGGTAAGGGCGGCCAGGAAGCTGGCCTTGACGTAGGCCGCTTCATCCACCCCCGGTGGGATGCGATTTTCCAACAGGTCAATCAGGGTGGCTTCTTCACCGGCAGGGGGATTTTTCAGCAGCTCAACCAGCTCGCTGGCTTGCTGTGCATCAAGGGGTTTGGGAACGATTCCCTGTTCGGCACGCTCTGCGACGTGTTCGCGGTAAGCTTCTAACACGGTTCACTTCCTTCTCTTCTGGCAGGCTCATAACAAGCTGCACGTCCTGTGAACGGATGTGGCTTGTGATCCTGCCTGAACAGAGAAAAGAGTGGCGTGGGAGAACCCGCCCGCGGGAGGCCAACGCGCCATGGTATGGCTGCGTCGCGGCCCCGGAAAGGTTTAGACATCCTTCTCTTCCCTGGAAGACAGCTTCAGTCGTTTTGTGACTGAGACCACATCCTTCGGGGTGCGGGCAGTATAGCGATCTTGAGTACAGTTTGAAATCAGCAACCCGGACTAGCCGACTAAAGGCGAATAGGCCGATAACAAAAACGGACGCCGAAGCGTCCGTTTATCTATCTCACCCAAGTGACAAGACTCAGAAGTCGCGAACCGTCGTCGCCCCTTCGCTGACGGTCACGTCCAGCTGTTCTTCGAACAGGAAAAACGTCGCCGCATCGCCGTTCAAGTCATCTGCCAATGGATCGTCTTTCTGTGCCACACAGGTGTAGCCCAGGGCGTAGTCGTCAGCGACGACAAAGCCAAACTCATAGTCGCCGTTTTCATCAACCCGGGCAGCAGCTACCGGAGAAGCTTCGAGCGTTGTGTACGCACCGGCGCGGAAATCCGCCATCTTCTGGCTGTTCTCAACGCCATCCAGCGTTGCTCCGGCACGATAGAGGTATACCGCCCCTCGATTGTTGGCATCCTCACCGGCCTCGACGGTGCAATCACTGATCAATTGAGCATTGATCGAGCCTTGCAGTGTGCCCACCTCGGCGACGTTCTCAATGCGAACCACATCGGTCGGCTTAAGCTTCCAATAGTCTTGGTTCGGGTTGTTCTTTGGCGGTTGCAGTTTGGCCAGGTTAAATTCGGCGACAAAATCATTGTCCCCCGTGGCAATGACAAACTTACGATTAAGGAAGATTCTGCCCTCCTCTTTGACCTGGGCAGCCTCAGTATCGGAATCGCCGACACCACAGTTGCCCTGAGAAGTCGACACTAGCCCCTTCTGGCCATTGGGATCGATCACGAAAGATTTGTCACCGACTCCCAGGGTGTCATTCTTCATATAGATGCACATCTGGTACTCGCCCGTCGGCACATCCTGACCGGACACCAGCATCTCCACATTGCTGCCTTCAAACTCAAGCAGATTCACTTGCTTGAGCTCACCACTTTCCGCAACCTGAAACTCGAAGCTTTCACTTTCCCCTTTAAGGACCACACGATCAAAGCCGATGGTCACATTGGTGGCTAAAGCAGGGTTATCGGAGACACCCAGAGAAAAGCGCCCCATCTCCTCGGTACTATCGCTACCGCCACACCCCACCAAACCCACCAGGACACCGGCGGCTAACAAAGAACGAGAATATTGCATACGACTACCCCTTAACGGCTCTGTTCATATTCGGCTCAAGGTACCAGTGTAGGCCCCTGCACCTGCTTTGCTTTATTGTCCCTGGACTAAAGCGTCCAAACATTCACTGAAGCGAATTCATGGGCGATTTTTTGACAGGTTTTTGGTGAGATTTAAAGCGCTCATTTTTAATGCGAAGCCGGATCACCTCCGAAAGGGCCGTTGCGTGGAGGCCAATCCATCCCTTAATAATCATTCATAACAACCACTTGTCGACCTGGCTGCCACCTGTGGCCACAAGCTGTCGCCCCTGGCCTGCAGTGATCACCCAATACGTCAACCGAACACAATTCCACCAAGGGTGAACAGGATCCTGGGAAACAAAAAAACCGACCTCAATGGTCGGTTTTTAACGCTTGCTATGGGAACCCTAGGCTCCAAACTTGAACACCGAATTACAGGATAGGCTCAAGATCCTGAACCGTGGTCTGCTCGGCAACCACCTCTACCGGAACATAGTGCTGGTAGATCATAAAACCCTGCTCATCGGTTTCGTGGGTCTGAGGCTGATCCGCATTGGCCACACAGGTGTAGCCAATGGTGTAGGTGCCCTCACCAATAAAGCCAAAATCGTAGCGATGGGCAGGCTCTGCGCTGCGGCTCATGTCCTGCTTGATGGTGGCAACCGCCACCGGCTCAACCAGCTCGCTGCCCTGAGGGAAACCCGCCTCACCGACAATGTCACCCATGGTGCTGCGATCGTGAGAGTTGGCGTACAGGTAGGCGGCGTGAACAAAGCTATCCGCTCCCAAGATGGAAGCCAAATCCGCCTCACAAGCTTCAAACTGCGCCTTCGCCAGCTCACCCTGGATAAACCCGGCGCCAGCAATATTGATCAGCTGTACGGCGTTGGGGTTGATGTACATCCCTTTGCCATTGCCTTGCGGATTGGTCAGGCCCTTGCGCAGATCAAACTCCGCAACGAAGGCGTTGTGGCCGGTGTTGATGGTCACGTACTGGCCGCCCTTGGTAAAGGACATATGGCCCTGATCGGCCATCTCCGGCTTGTAGCCATGGCAGGCACCCTGACTGTTCACCTTCAGGGAAACAATGCCATCGGTCTTGGTTTCGACGAAGGAGAGGTTGCTGCTGCCATCGCCATCTTTGGCGTACAGGCACATGCGGTAGTCACCGACTTCCAGCTCACGCTCGCTGATGATGACATCCATGGCACTGCCCTGGTATTCGAGCAGGTCCACCAGATGTGGTTGCCCCTCTTCACCCACCACAATATGGACAGGCTCGCCATTGTTCTGACCATCCTGTGGAATAAGCACGACATCGTTAAACGCCAGGACGACACGCTCGGCATCATCCACCGGTGCGTCAGACACCCCAAGGCTGAAAGTGCCAGTCTTGACCGGATCAGCACTGTTGCTGCCATCGCTACCGCAACCGGTCAGCGCCACCAGCATGCCGGCTGCCAGCACAGAATTCACATACTTCATACTTGCTCCTAAAAGGCATTGCGTCTTGCTTTGTTCACCACACCAGAGCGCCTGAGCAGCGCCCAATCGATGGATATTTGCCCTTGCCTTCAAGGTACTGAACAAAACTCAGGGGCCGTTTTTTGACACAATGCCCAGACAATGAAAAGTAGAAATTTTTATCGAGCCGCCCGGCAAATTGAGATCTTCGTCACAATGAACTGTGTCACTTCGCTGCCGACAGCTGAGCCAAACGCCAACAAGTTTTCGACAGATATGGCGAAAACCCAAAGACTTAGAAAAAACAAATGGCTGAGTATTGACATGGCCCACCATCACAGAATTACGACGATGGGAGGCGACTTATGAAAGAGGCAGTTTGCGACACGGCTCACACCTTGGCTGTGTCGGATAAAAGGCAAATCGATTGATTTTTACGGACAAAATATAACCAGCGTGCCCCATTGCCTCTCCACTGACACAGAGGAAAACTGATGGTACCCGCACCGAAATGAGGCAGTAACACCTACCCCATAGGTCAATCCCAGACCAACGGGGAGCGCGGCCGAATAGGCTGTCCCAGGCTCTGCTGCATCCAGTGGCAGCAAGCATCTCCCTCCATCGGTCGGGCAAACAGGTAGCCCTGGACCCGATCACACCCCTGCTGCGCCAAGAACGCCAGCTGCTCCGGAGTCTCGACTCCTTCTGCCAGCACCTCCATGCCCAGGTTACGACCTAGATCGATGATGGTCCGAACGATGGCGGCCTGGGTCGGCTCCTCGGCCACCGCCTGAATAAAGGAACGATCGATCTTCAACTCGTCCACGGCAAACTGACTGAGGTAGGCCAGGCTGGAGTAGCCGGTGCCAAAGTCGTCGATGGCCACCCGCACCCCGAGTCGGCGCAGCGCCTGAAGCTGATGACGGGCCAGCTCCACCTGACGCATCAACACCCGCTCGGTGATCTCCAGGCACAGCTGGCCCGGCGCCAGACCGCTGCGCTGCAGTACCGAGCCGACAAAGTCGACAAATTCGGGATCGCGGAAGTGAGTGGCGGAAACGTTCACCGACACCACCATGGTCTCATCCAGCCCCCAGCGGGCAAACTGCTCACAGGCTCGCTGCAGCGCCCACCTGTCCAGCTGGATGATCAGCCCATTGGATTCGGCCAGCTCGATAAATACCTCGGTCAGCATCTGCTGTGAATCAGAATCAAAGCAGCGGAGCAGGGCCTCCACCCCCACTGGTTTTCCCTGGGCCACATCAAACTGAGGCTGGTAGTGCATCTGTAACCCTTCGTTAGCCAAGGCCTGACGCAGGGAGTGATCCATCGCCAGTTGATAGGTCGCCTGAGCATTGCGCTGACGCGAATAGAAACAGAGCTGGCCGCGCCCCTCCTCCTTCGCCTGATACATGGCCAGATCGGCATTTTTGATCAGGTTCTCCGGCTGTTCGGCGTCCTCCGGCCAACAGGCGATCCCAACACTGGTCGATAGGTAGAACACCTGGCCATCGACCTCGAAGGGCTCGGCAATGGTATCCAGGATCTTCGCTCCCAGACACTCAAGCTCGGCACGCTCCCGGTATTGGGGCACCAACACCAGGAACTCATCCCCACCAAACCGACACAGCACTTCGCCTTGTTTCATCTGTGCGCTCAGACGACGGCCCGCCTCCACCAGCAGGCCATCCCCGGTGCCATGCCCATAGGTATCGTTAATATGCTTGAAGCGATCCAGATCCAGGAACATCAAGGCCGCGGCTTCCCCCAACAAACGGTTTTGCTCCAGGGCCTCAGACAGACGCTGATTAAAATGAGTGCGGTTGAGCAAACCGGTCAAGGGATCAAAGTTAGCCAGCCGCACCATGGCCAGCTCGGTTTGTTTGCGAGCGGAAATATCGGAAAACAGCAGGATCCAGCGACGTTGATTATCCTGTTCCATGGTGCTGATATTAAGAAAGATTGACAGAACATTGCCCTGTTCGGTGCGCAGGGAGATCTCCCCTTGCCAGGGTGCTGTGATCTGCTGCAGCTGGACCAGGCTGATCTCAGACTCCTTGCCCCAGAATCGTTCGAAACCCAAGCCCTGCAGCCCATTCAGTGGCATGCCCAGGATCGCAGCCGCTGCCGGGTTACACACCTGGATCTGCCATTGCCGATCCAGGATCAATGCACCTTCTGCCGCATTAACAAAGGCTTGCGCATAGATCGAGTGCTCCTGCTCCATCTGTCGATTGGCGGTGATGTCGGTGTAGATCCCGGTCATGGACAACGCCTTGTTGCTGGCCTTGTCCCGCTGCAATGCCTGCCCAGAGGCCCAGATCCAGCGCCAGCGCCCATGAAAATCCGCCTGCCGATAGCGAGCATCATAGCGTTCACTCTGTCCGAGAAGGTGCTCCCTCCACAGTCTTCGCACCTGCAGGCGGTCATCCGGATGAATATTCAGCGTATTGATCTCCAGCTCCAGCCAACGTCCATCTGGACTGAACAGGCGCTGGCGATCCTGTAATCGGATCCGGTTACTGCTGCGCTCCCATACCCAGGTGTCTGCCCCGCTGGCCTTGAGTGCCAACTCCAGTTTTCGCTGACTCTGATCCAGCGCCTGCACCGCGGCCTGGCTGACCAGTTTACGCCGGTGCCATACCTGGAACAGGGCAAAGGTGCTCAGCACCAGGATCACCAAGGCCCCGATCTGCACCATGGGCCACTGCCACCAGTGGGCATGAATACGAAAGTGCAGCTCGCTGGGCAGGGCGTACCATAACCCCTGCCGGGCACCATAGAGCGACAAGCGATATTGACCCGGTGGCAGCTGACTAAACACCAGTTGACCATGTTGAGGTAATGCGATCTTCTCACCGAGTTGCTCTTCGTGATCCAGTCGGTAAGCGAACGGCTTGGGGGTGGGATCGAGCAACCGATTACTGGCAAATTGCACTGAGATCATCCTGTGGTCCGGCTTGATCTCCACCCGCTCGGATTCCGGTCGCAATACCCATTGAGGCTCGGCATCCCGGTAGAGCACCGACATGGATTCAATGACCGGCCGTTCCCCCCGCTCCACCACGGACAAACGCGCCGGATCCAGCAACACCGCCCCCCGCACGCTGCCGACCATCAAACCGATCTGAGGGTCGGCGAAGAACGCCCCTTCGTTGAAATCGGTGATTGCCAGGCCGTCATACTGATCCAGGCCCAAGATCTCATCCAGTGTTGGCTCGATCTGGTACAGATAACTGTCGCAACCCAGCAATACCCGCTTGCCCCATCGGGTGGCAAAGTTCGGATTGTCACACAGCAGCCCCCAACTCTCCCCGATGGGCGTCAGCTCCCGCCATTTGGTGTCATATTGCCAGACACCTCGGCCAAAACTGCCGAACAATATCCGCTGAGAGGAGAGCGGCAAGATCATACTGATGCTGTGCTCCCGTTGCTCGACTGGCAGCATCTCCAACAGCGAACGATAGCGACCGGAGAGATCAAAATACCCCCAGATCCCATCGCCACCGAGCCACAGCCGGCCGAGATCATCCCGCACCAGGTTACGCACTCCCGTCACCGCGAGCCCATCGATCTGCAACGGTTCCAACCTCTTCTGCCCTGGCCACCACTGATAGACATAGAGATCAGTGATCAGCCAGATCCGCTCTCCATCCTCCACCAGCTGGAACACCTCTCGCTGTCTCAATGCGGCATCATCGGCCGGATCGATACGGGTTACCGCCAGGGAGCTGCGATCGATCTCATAGAGGCCATCTGAGCTGCCGACTAACAGGGTATCCGCCTCACGAGCCAATAGAGACCAGGCCACCCCATCCTTATCCAGGCCGGGTAGCTGCAATTGACGATGCAGCCCCTGCGCCATATCAAACCACTGTACGCCCCCTTGGGTCGCCAAAAATCGCTGGGTTTCCTCACCATACAGGGCCCAAACCGTATCACTGCCCATACCGGGCCACAGACGGCGGTTGTAATGCTCCTTGATAAAATTGGAAGCAGGTCGAAAACCCAGCAGCCCCTCGTAACTGCTCATCAACCACAGCCGCTGGCGGGAATCGAGAAACAGGCGGTCGGCCAACTCGGTACGAAACTCATCCTGCCAGGGGATCTCATAGGGCTGGGGAGCTGCCTCATCGGGGCCCCAGCGCCACACCTGTCCCCGCCCCAGTAACCATCGAGTTCCCGAGGCGTCGATCGCCAGATCCCAAACCGTTTGAGAAAAAATGGGTTCAGGGTCCAGTTGCCGGCGATTTAGATCCAGCCGATAGAGGCCATCACTGCTCGCCAGCCACGCGTAACCCGGCTCACCTTCCGACAGACTCCACAACCGGCCCCGCTGCACTGGCCAATAGTCCCGGCGCAATACTCGACCGGCGGGATCCAGCAACCACAAATGATTGGGCCCCATGGCCCAGATCGCCCCATCCGGCTCAACCCAGAGCTGATCCCAGCGCAGCTCCGGGGCCAACTGGGTCACCGGCGCCAAGGCGCTTAGCTGCTGATCCGTCCGGAAGATCCAACCATCGGTAGTCATAAAGGTGATCTGCCCGAGCCGATCCAGATGAAAATTGCGCACCGCGCTGGCCTGGGGGAGAGTATCGAAGCGTTCGGCCAGGGCTTCCGCTCGATTTTCGCGGATATGGTAGATCCACAACTGACGACTGGTACTGATCAGCAGACGCTGATCTTGCAACGGCAGGATGGCACGGATCACGGGATCCGGCAGCAAGCGGCGCGCCCCCTGCAGATCGATCCGCCGGATCACCCGGTCTCCCACCCGGTAGAGGCCATCCTCGGTCCCCACCCAGAGCAGGCCATCGGGATCTTCCGCCAAGGCCAATACCGTCTGATTCGTTAATCCCTGCTCGGCACCGATCGCCCGATAGACATTGGCCTGCACCGCAGTGCAGAGCAACATCAGCAGGGCACATCCTAGTCGCTTCACTGCCAACCGTGCCATCCTGCTCATCCTGCGGCTCAAGTTACGCGAAAATGGGCCAAATTTCACCCAAGAAAAAAGGCGGCCCTTGGCCGCCTTTCTATTTTGTATTAGATAGTTATTTCTTTTTCTTGGCCTTGGGATTGGGCAGATCCGTGATGCTGCCTTCAAACACTTCCGCCGCCAGCCCCACCGACTCATGCAGGGTGGGGTGCGCATGAATGGTCAGTGCCAGATCTTCCGCGTCACAGCCCATCTCAATCGCCAGGCCGATCTCACCCAGCAGTTCACCGCCATTGCTACCGACGATCGCCCCGCCGATCACCCGGTTGCTCTCCTTGTCGAAGATCAACTTGGTCATGCCGTCGCTGCAATCGGATGCAATGGCCCGGCCGCTGGCCGCCCAGGGGAAGGTGGCCGTTTCATAATCGATCCCCTGCTCCTTGGCTTCCTTCTCGGTCAAACCAACCCAGGCAACTTCCGGATCCGTGTAGGCGATCGAAGGGATCACCTTGGGATCGAAGTAGTGCTTCTTACCGGCGATCACCTCGGCGGCCACATGGCCTTCGTGTACGCCTTTGTGCGCCAGCATGGGCTGGCCAACAATATCGCCAATGGCGTAGATGTGGGGCACATTGGTGTGCATCTGCTTGTCGGTACGAATAAAGCCACGCTCATCCACTTCGACACCCGCATTCTCCGCCGCCAGCAACTTGCCGTTAGGCACCCGGCCGATGGCCACCAGGACGGCATCGTAGCGCTGAGGTTCGGCAGGCGCCTTCTTACCCTCCATGGAGACGTAGATCCCGTCCTCTTTCGCCTCAACCGCGGTAACCTTGGTTTGCAGCATGAACTTGAACTTCTTGCCCATCCGCTTGGTGAAGGGGCGCACCACATCCTTATCGGCAGCCGGGATCACCTGATCCAGCATCTCCACCACGTCCACCTCGGAGCCCAGGGCCTTATAGACGGTCCCCATCTCCAGGCCGATGATCCCACCGCCCATGATCAACAGGCGCTCGGGCACCTCTTTGAGCTCCAGGGCATCGGTGGAATCCCAGATCCGTGGATCCTCATGGGGGATAAAGGGCAGTTCAATGGGACGAGAGCCCGCCGCAATGATGGCATTATCGAAACGCACCGTGGTGACCTTGCCATCGGCCCCGGTCACCTCGATGCTGTTGGCGCTGGCAAACTGGCCCTTACCTTCGACCACCTTGACCTTGCGCATCTTCGCCATGCCCCCGAGGCCACCGGTCAGCTGGCCAATCACGCCCTCTTTATAGGCGCGGATCTTATCCAGATCTATGGTCGGCTCACCGAAGCTGATCCCATGGCTGGAGACCATCTTGGCTTCATCGATCACCTTGGCCATGTGCAACAGGGCCTTGGAGGGGATACAGCCCACGTTAAGACAGACCCCGCCGAGGGTGCTGTAACGCTCAATGATGACAGTTTCCAGGCCCAGATCGGCGGCACGGAATGCCGCGGAGTAGCCTGCTGGACCTGCGCCGAGTACGACGACCTGAGTCTTGATCTCGTTGCTCATGTTATTCCTCTGATTATTCTGCATTCCTTTTGGGGGCGATGGCATTGTACGCCCCCCGCGCCAGGAACAGAAGACAGATCACAAAGAACCGCCTTCATGTGATGTTACCCTGCACATCAGTAACTTGCCTCCCCGCCATGGACGAGGCAGGGAGAGTCACCTGAAGCCAGGGCTTACAGGGTCAGCTTACGGATATCGCTCAGGTAGCCGGCCAGGGTGGAACTGAAGCGGGCACCGTCGGCCCCATCTATAACCCTGTGGTCATAGGAGAGGGACAGAGGCAGGATCAGGCGAGGTACAAACTCGCTGCCATTCCACACCGGCTTCATGTCGGATTTGGACACCCCAAGGATGGCCACTTCCGGGGCATTGACGATGGGGGTAAAGGCGGTACCGCCGATCCCACCCAGGCTGGAGATGGTGAAACACCCGCCTTGCATATCACCGGCCATCAGCTTGCCGGCACGGGCCTTCTTGCTGATCGCCATCAGTTCCTGTGACAGCTCGTAAATTCCCTTCTTATCCACGTCGCGCACCACGGGGACCACCAGGCCATTCGGCGTATCCACCGCCACACCGACATTGATGTATTTCTTCAAGATCACACTCTGACCGTCCTCGGACAGGGAGCTGTTGAACTGGGGCAGATCGGCCAGGGTCTTGGCCACGGCCTTGAGGATGAACACCAGCGGGGTGATCTTAAAGCCCAGCTCCTGCTTCGCCACCACCAGGTTCTGCTCCTTGCGGAACGCCTCGACCTCGGTGATGTCAGCTTCGTCGAACTGGGTCACATGGGGGATCATCGCCCAGTTACGCGCCAGGTTGGCGCCGGAGAGCTTCTTGATCTTCGACAGCGGTTTGACTTCCACCTCACCAAACTTGGCAAAGTCCACCTTGGGCCAGGGGATCAGATCCAGCCCACCCTGACCGCCACCGGCCGGGGCCACCGCACCGGACTGCACCTGGGTCATGGCCGCCTTCACATAGGCCTGCACATCCTCGGTGAGAATTCGGCGCTTGCGACCTGTCCCCGTCACCCGGGACAGATCCACCCCCAGCTCCCGAGCCATGCGACGGATCACCGGCGTGGCGTAGGCGTAGGCACTGTTCTCGATAAAACCGGTACCCGGCTCAGTGGTGGCCACCAGTTCGGACTCCACCGGCGCAGGATGCGGCATCTTGCCGACCGGGGCGACTTCCACCGGTGCAATCGGCGCCGGGGCAGGCTCAGCCGCAGCGGCACCGGCCACCTCAAACTCCATAATGACAGAGCCCGTGTTGACCTTGTCGCCCACCGCGATGGCAATGGACTTCACCACGCCGGCACAGGGGGCGGGCACCTCCATGGAGGCCTTATCGCCCTCCACGGTGATCAGGGACTGCTCGGCTTCGACGCTATCACCGACAGCCACCAGCACTTCGGTCACCTCCACTTCATCACCGCCAATATCCGGCACGGCAATGGCGTCAACCCGAGTGGCCGCAGGGGCAGCCGGGGCAGCCGCCTCCTGGGCGGGGGCAGGCTCAGCGGCCGCTTCGACCTCAGCCTCGACCTCGAACAGCATGATCAGCGCACCGGTAGCCACCTGATCCCCAACGGCGATCTTGATCTCCTTCACCACGCCAGCCTGACTGGCCGGCACTTCCATGGAGGCCTTGTCCCCCTCCACGGTGATCAGAGATTGCTCCTCCTCGACGCGATCACCCACGGCAACCAGGATCTCGGTTACTTCAACTTCGTCGGCACCGATATCCGGTACGGTAATTTCGATAGACATATTCAGGCAGTCCCTTAAGCGTAAAGCGGATTGATCTTATCGGCGTCGAGTTCGAACTTGGCGATGGCCTCGGCCACCACATCCTTGCTCAGCTCACCCTTGTTGGCCAACTCATTGAGGGCCGCCACCACCACGTAGTGGGCATTGACCTCGAAGTGACGACGCAGCTGGGCACGACTGTCAGAGCGACCGAAACCGTCCGTACCCAGCACCTTGTAACTCGCCGCTGGCACATAGGCGCGCACCTGCTCGGCATAGTTCTTCATGTAATCCGTGGCGGCGATGGCCGGCTCGTTACCCAGCACAGACGTGATGTAGGGAGTACGGGGCGCTTCGGTCGGGTGCAGCATGTTCCAGCGCTCCACATCCTGCCCTTCACGGGTCAGCTCATTGAAGGAGGTGACCGAGTAGACATCAGAGCCGATCCCATACTCCTCGCTCAGGATCCGGGCGGCTTCGCGCACCTGGACCATGATGGTACCGGAGGAGAGCAGCTGAACTTTCTTGCCCGGCTGGGCCTTGTCACCGGCGTAGGACTCGAGCTTGTAGATCCCCTTGCGGATCCCCGCTTCGGCCCCTTCCGGCATCGCTGGCTGGGCGTAGTTCTCGTTCATCAGGGTCAGGTAGTAGAAGACGTTCTCCTGATCTGGACCGTACATCCGCTGGATCCCATCCTGCATGATCACCGCCACCTCGTAGGCGAAGGTCGGATCATAACTGACGCAATTGGGCACGGTATTCGCCAGCACCAGGCTGTGACCATCCTCGTGCTGCAGCCCCTCACCGTTCAGCGTGGTGCGACCGGCGGTGGCGCCGAGCAGGAAGCCCCGCGCCTGTTGATCCCCCGCCATCCAGGCCATGTCGCCGACACGCTGGAAGCCAAACATGGAGTAGTAGATGTAGAAGGGGATCATCGGCAGATCATTGGTGCTGTAGGAGGTAGCCGCCGCCACCCAGGAGCTCATCGCCCCCAGCTCATTGATCCCCTCCTGCAAGACCTGACCCGAGGTGGACTCCTTGTAGTAGGAAACCACATCGCGATCCTGCGGGGTGTAGTGCTGCCCCTTGGGGTTATAGATCCCGATCTGGCGGAACAGGCCTTCCATGCCAAAGGTCCGGGCCTCATCGGCGACGATGGGCACGATGTTCTTGCCAATCCCCTTGTCCTTGAGCAGCAGATTCAGGGCACGGACAAAGGCCATGGTGGTGGAGATCTCGCGCTTTTGCGCTTCCAGCAGCCCCTTGAAGCTGTCCAGGGGGGGCAGAGTCAGTGGCTGGGTAAACTGAGGTAGGCGCTGGGGCGTATAACCGTGCAGGGCATTGCGACGATCATGCAGGTAGCGATGCTCAGGCGTCCCCTCTTCGAGCTGCAGGTAGGGCAGTTCATTGACCTGTTCATCGGACAGCAGATCTTTCAGGCCCAGACGATCACGCAGGTGCAAAACGGCACTCATATCCATCTTCTTGACCTGGTGGGCAATGTTCTTGCCTTCGGCGGCCTCGCCCATGCCATAGCCCTTCACCGTCTTGGCCAGGATCACCGTGGGCTTGCCCTTGGTATTCTTGGCACTCATGTAGGCGGCATACAGCTTGGACGGAGAGTGGCCACCCCGCTGCAGGGCGAAGATCTCGGCATCGGTCATGTCCGCCACCAGGGCGGCGGTTTCCGGATAACGACCAAAGAAGTGCTCACGCACATAGGCGCCATCTTTCGCCTTGTAGGTCTGGTAATCCCCATCCACGGTTTCGTTCATCAGCTGCAACAGCTTGCCGGAGCTGTCCTTGGCCAGCAGTTTGTCCCAGCCGTTGCCCCAGACCACCTTGACCACGTTCCAGCCGGCCCCTTTAAACAGGCCCTCCAGCTCCTGGATGATCTTGCCGTTGCCCATCACCGGACCGTCCAGCCGCTGCAGGTTACAGTTGATCAGGAAGCAGAGGTTATCCAGGCCTTCACGGGCGGCGAAGGAGATGGCGCCACGGGATTCCGGCTCGTCCATCTCACCATCCCCCAGGTAGGCATAGACCCGCTGCTCACTGGTGTCCTTCATGCCACGGCCATCCAGGTACTTGAGGAAACGCGCCTGGTAAATGGCACTGATGGGGCCAAGGCCCATGGAAACCGTTGGGAATTGCCAGAAATTCGGCATCAGCTTGGGGTGGGGGTAGGAGGAGATCCCCTTGCCATCCACCTCCTGACGGAAGCTGTCCAGCTGCTCCTGAGTCAGTCGTCCTTCGAGGAAGGCACGGGCGTAGATCCCGGGTGAAATGTGGCCCTGGTAGTACACCAGATCGCCACCATCCTTGTCATTGGGAGCGCGGAACAGATGATTGAAGCCCACCTCATAAAAGGCGGCGGCAGATTGGTAGGACGCCATATGGCCACCCAGATCCAGATCCTTCTTGGAGGCGCGCAGCACGATCATGATGGCGTTCCAGCGGATGATGGAGCGGATCCGCCGCTCCAGGGTCAGATCCCCCGGGTATGCGGGCTCAGCCGCATGGGCAATGGTATTGATGTAGTTAGTGTTGATCCCCGTCGGGAGATCGACGCCATCGAGGCGGGCCTTTTCGATTAACTGCTCAAGCAGGTACTGGGCGCGTTCTACGCCATCCTCCTGCATCACCGCGGTCAGGGCTTCAAGCCACTCCTGGGTTTCCTGTTTATCGACGTCGTGACCAATGGTGTTTGACATGACAATAATCCCTAAATTCTTCTGCCGCCTCGAAAGCGACTTATGTGACTGAAACGATCACGGAAGATCGTTCCGCATTCTTCTCAGGCTACGCTGCTGGCGACTGTCTTCACGACGCACCTCCAGCGTAACTTCTTCGATGTAAGCCAGATGGTCATTGGACGCCTTACGGGCCGCCTCGGCATCACGCCTCAAAATGGCCTGCAGCAGGGCTTCCCTGTGGGTATTCGCCACATCGGACGAGCCTTCACGGCGATACAGCAACTCCAGGTTGGCCGCCACATTGCGCTGCAGCAGCTGCGCCAGGCTCAGTACCAGGTGCAGCATGGCCACGTTATGAGAGGCTTCGGCTACGCAGCAGTAAAACTCCACGATCGCCTGGGCTTCCTCTTCGGTGTTGCCTTGTACCGCCTTGATCGCTTCTACCTTGCGACGCAGCTGGGCGTGATCCGCATCGGTCCCTCGGACCGCGGCGTAATAAGCCATCATGCCTTCAGTGGCATGACGGAACTCCAGCAGGTCGTACTGGGATTCCGGGTTATTGGCCAGCAGCTCTACCAAAGGATCGGACAAGCTGTTCCATAGCTGTTGTTTGACATAAGTGCCTCCCCCCTGTCGGCGGGTAAGCACTCCTTTAGCTTCCAGTTTCTGGATCGCCTCGCGTAACGACGGACGCGATACCTCAAACTGAACCGCCAGCTCCCGCTCCGGTGGGAGTTTTTGTCCCGGCTTCAGACTGCCTTCGAGCACCATCTTCTCAAGTTCCTTGACGATGACGTCGGACAGCTTCGGCTGATTAATTCTTCGGTAGGCCATAGGGCGTATTTCCAAATGTTAACGAATGGTGTTAATTGGTATGACCATTGAAACCTGCCACGAAATGTAGCAGACCTCACACAGTTGGATCAAGGACTTTGAGCCTCATCACAATAAGCCCGGTTCGCGTGATGGCGAAACATTGCCTTATGATGGCGGTCACTTGAGCCGATGGTCAGACCAATAGCAAAAGGGGTGTTTTTCAGGAAGTGGGGCCGGTGTCAGTGCAAAACGCCCAGTATGGTCAAGACAGAGACCACCACCAGCAACAGGATCAGGTTGCGCTTGGCCAGTTGCAGCAGCGCCAGCGTGGGCTGCACGCAGATCGGCTCATCCTCAACCTCATCCGGCTCCTCTGCCGCCAGGGCCACCTCGGTGATCAACTCTCGCGCCGAGACCCAGGGATCGAACAACCGAGGCAGCAACACTGTGATGGCCCGACTGAAATGCCCGGACAGGGCGAAGCCCAGTGCCACCACTCGGGCGGGGATCCAATCGAGCAGGTGCATTAAGGGCACCAAGAGCGGTCGCTTAAGCTGTGCCTGGGCAAAGTGATCGTGGTAACCCCGAACCGTGGAGTAAAACAGCGCGGCCCCAGGCCCCAGAGCCACAAAATAGAGGGCAACTGCGGCGTAGTATCGATAGTTCAACCAGGCCGCCACCTGACCCATGCGCAGCCCCAGGGAGCAGTCGGAACCGACCCCCTCCTGGACCTGATGATCCAACTGTTCCATATAGTGATAACTGGCCTGGGAATCACCTCGGCATGCCGCCACCAGGTAACAGCGAAAACGCTCTCGCAGGGGCCGATGGCCAAACACCAGCAAGCCGACGGCGATCCACAGCAGCAGGTGCCATAAGCCAAACCACTTACCGGTCAGCAGGTCCGCCAGCCAGTACACAAGCAGGGCCGGCAGGCTGAGTGCCACCGCCATCTTTGGCCACTTTTTCAGTGCCTGCTCATCAAACAGCAGCGTCGCGTACCGGGCAAAAAACGATTCGAACTGCCACCGCTGGCTCAGCAGGCGGGTTCGTTCGATAAAAAGCACCAATAGCAAAGAGAACAAAGCCATATCAATCGTCCAGTAATCGGAAGTAACCATCCCAGTCAAAGGCCGGACCGGGATCCGTCTTACGCGACGGCGCTATGTGGCAATGACCCACAATGCGGTCTCGGGTGATCAAAGGATACTTTCTCATCAGGGCATGCGTCACCCCAACAAGCGTCTGATATTGTGCATTTTCGTACGGGATGTGATCACATCCTTCCAACTCAATGCCAATGGAAAAGTCATTACAATTCGACTCACCCTCAAACGCACTGATCCCGGCATGCCAGGCACGACGGTCGAACGGCACATACTGGATAACGTGCCCATCACGGCGGATCAACAGGTGTGCCGAGACCTGCAGATCCCGAACTTCCTCCAGCACCGGGTAATCCCGCTGTACACAGCCAAGGAACAGTTGGTGAATATAAGGGGCGCCAAACAGCCCAGGGGGCAGACTGATGTTATGCAGCACCAGCAGGCTGATCTCTGCTCCCTCGGGCCGTGGCCCTTGAAACGGCGAAAAACTGTGCTGCGCCAGCGTCAGCCAGCGCCCCTTCGGCTCCAGCGTATGGCCGGGTGCCCGAACCGGCATTGACTCCCCGGAGGGAGAAGCAAAGGCATTACCCATCAAGTATTTCCCTACAGACAATAGAGATCCATCATATCAGCCAAGCCCAAACCTGGGGTGACTCAGATCGCCCCCGGGCGCTTTCGCTTTGATATACTGTCACAAAGCCCCAAATAAGCTGGAACCCAATGCCCACTCCCCAGTCGAGCCAAGGTCCGGGAAAAGTGATGTTTTTGCTGGCCTGGATCGCCCTGGCCAGCCTGCTTTATCTCTATTTCGACAAGAAACTGAGCCAGCGCCAGAACCCGAACCAGCAAGTGGTAGGCCGAATCGTCGGCGAGATCAGCGAGGTGGAGTTGCAACGCAACCGCCAGGGCCACTATGTCACCAGCGCCCGACTCAACGGCCATGAGGTGGTGATGCTGGTGGATACCGGTGCCACCGAGATCTCCATCCCCGCCGCCGTGGCCGACCGCCTCGAGCTGCCCCGGGGCCGCCGTTTCCCGGTCAGTACCGCCAACGGCACCGTCGATGTGTATCAAACCCGGATCGAGACCCTCTCCATCGGCGTACTAACCCTGTATGATCTGACCGCTAACATCAATCCCGGACTGGATGACCGCACCATCTTATTGGGCATGAATGCCCTCAAAGATCTGGAAATGATCCAGCGGGGGAATACCCTGACCCTGAGGAAATACTGAACCCATGCTCCAAAACGATATCCGTCTGGCAGTGAGTGCCGCCCTGGAAGAAGATCTCGGTGGACTGAGCCCGGCCGAGGGCGACATTACCGCAGCCTTGATCCCCGCCGACCGCTACGCCGAAGCCACGGTGATCACCCGTGAAGATGGGGTGTTCTGTGGCAAGGCCTGGGCCGAACAGGTATTTAACCAGCTCGGCGGCGAAGTCGCCCTGCACTGGCATGTCGATGATGGCGATCTTGTGGTCGCCAACCAGGTGCTGGTCGAGTTGGCTGGCCCGGCCCGCCTTCTGCTGACCGGTGAACGCACCGCACTGAACTTTATCCAGACCCTGTCCGGTGTGGCCACCCTGACCCAGCAATATGTCGCCCATATCGACGGCACCGGCACCCGCCTGTTGGACACCCGGAAAACCGTGCCCGGCCTGCGCACCGCCCAGAAGTACGCCGTCACCTGCGGCGGCGGCCACAATCACCGCATCGGCCTGTATGACGCCTTCCTGATCAAGGAAAACCACATCGCCGCCTGCGGCGGCATTGCCGAGGCGATCCAGGCGGCTCGTGTCCTCAATCCTGAGGCCCCGGTCGAGGTGGAAGTGGAAAGCTTGGAGGAGTTGGCCCAGGCCCTGGAAGCGGGCGCCGACATCGTAATGCTGGATAACTTCGACACCGCCATGATGCTCGACGCGGTCAAACTGCGCGAGCAGGTGCGCCCCACCACCAAGCTGGAGGTCTCCGGCAACGTCACCCTGGCCACCATCGGTGACTTTGCCCGCACCGGCATCGACTTTATCTCCGTCGGCGCCCTGACCAAGCATGTCCGCGCCCTGGATCTCTCCATGCGCTTTCGCTAAAGGGGCTCCCCGCGGGCTGCCCCCCTCGCTAAAGCCTGGGCTCTGGGAAAGAGCCTAGGTTCTAGGATAAAGCCTAGGTTCTGAGAAAGAGCCTGGGTTCTAGGGAAGAGCCTGGGTTCTAGGATAAAACCTGGGCTCTAGGGAAATGCCCAGTAAGCTCTTACCTAGTACCTGCTCCCCCTAGTACCTGCTCTTCCTAGAACCTAGAACCTGCTCTTCCTAGTACCTAGAACCTAGAACCTGCCCTTCCTAGTACCTAGTACCTAGTACCTAGAACCTGCCCTTCCTAGTACCTAGAACCTAGCCCTTGCCCCTGCCCTCCTGATCATTCGCTAAAAAACAACCGTCAAACAGACAGTTCCACTCCTAAACACTCCCCAACTCTTTTATTTACATTCTTGCAACCCGCTGGCGGTGTACTAGCTTTATCAATGATGTACTGGCGCATCTCCCTCCATTCGAAACCGCTTCGATTAACGGTGTGGCCAGCCTCATCAGGGAATCACTGCGCCGCACCGTGCGCGCACAACGAACATCAAGATGGATAAGGAAAGGGACATGAAACGGAATCAACTCACGCAACAGCGCGGCTTTACCCTGATCGAACTGATGATCGTGGTCGCCATCATCGGGATCCTGGCGGCCATTGCGATCCCGGCCTATCAAGACTATGTAAAACGCAGCAAGCTCACATCAATCCTTACCGACGCTCACGCCTATAAAACTGCCGTCGCAGTCTGCTATCAGGAAAATGGTGATCTAGCTAATTGCGATGCGACCAAAGAAGGTATCCCCGCCGTTGGAGCAACTGTGGCTAGTGTGACTGCTGGCGTAATCACCTTAACTGTAGCTACCACAGTCGATGACAAAAGCATGGTGCTAACACCCAACACTTCAGTAGACAGTCAAATATCTTGGGATATCACCGGCGGAGCAAACTGCGTAACGTATATCGATGGCTGTACTGCAGCTGCAACGCCTTAAAATTGTAATCTGGGGCTGGCTGAGCTGGCCCCAAACCGATCTTGTCGCATATGAGCCTGTCAGCCACCACCTTCGGCCTTCCCTCGATGGATATCTCCGCCCTGGAGTTGTCCAGCGTCCCCGAGGAGCTGCTCAATCGCAAGCTGATTGAGAAGCACCGCTGCCTGCCCCTGAGCAAACGCAACAACCGTTTGGTGCTGGCTACCGCCGATCCCGACAACCTGCTGGCCCTGGAGGAGTTCCAGTTTAACCTGGGGCTCCATGTGGAGCCGGTGATCGTGGTGCGCGAGGCGCTGGAGCGGGTGCTGGAAAAGGTGCTAGAGGACGATCTCGATCAGTTGGAGATCACCGAGGAGGATGAGCAGCGCCTGGCCGGGATCGACACCGAGGACACGGATCCCTATGGGGAAGATCCGGCCACCGGCGGGGCCGAGGATGCTCCCGTTGTGGTGTTTATCAACAAGCTGATGACCGAGGCGATCCGTAAGGGCGCCTCGGATCTGCATTTCGAACCTTACGAGGACCAGTTCCGGGTGCGCTTTCGCATCGACGGGATCCTCTCTACCATCAACAGTCCACCGGCCAACCTGGGACCGAGGATCGCCGCCCGCATCAAGGTGATGTCCAAACTCAATATCGCCGAACGACGCCTGCCCCAGGATGGCCGCATCAAGCTTCGAGTCGGCGGCCACCGGCTGGTGGATTTTCGCGTTTCCGTACTGCCCACCCTGTTTGGTGAAAAGGTGGTGATGCGGATCCTCGACAGTTCCGCCGCCAGTCTCAACATCGATATCCTGGGCTTCAGCGAACAGCAGAAGGCGTGCTACCAGGCCAACCTGAATCGTCCCCAGGGGATGATCTTAGTCACCGGCCCCACCGGCTCGGGTAAGACGGTCTCCCTCTACACCGGCCTCAATATCCTCAACACCGATGAGCGCAACATCTCCACCGCCGAGGATCCTGTGGAGATCAATCTGCGAGGGATCAACCAGGTGCAGATCAATCCCAAGGCGGGGCTGACCTTCGCCGGGGCCCTGCGCTCCTTCCTGCGCCAGGATCCGGATATCGTCATGGTGGGGGAGATCCGAGATCTGGAAACCGCCGAGATCGCCGTCAAGGCGGCCCAGACCGGCCACCTGGTGATGAGCACCCTGCACACCAACTCCGCCCCGGAAACCCTCACCCGCCTGCTTAACATGGGGGTCCCCGCCTACAACATCGCCAGCTCGGTCAGTCTGATCATCGCCCAGCGCCTAGCCCGCAAGCTCTGCCGCCACTGCTGCGAGGCGGAAACCCTTCCCCAGGAGGTGCTGCTCAGTGCCGGCTTTAGCCCGGCTCAGCTGGACACAGGCTTTGTTACCTACCGGGCCGTAGGTTGTGCTCAGTGCAACGGCGGTTACAAGGGCCGGGTCGGCCTCTACGAGATGCTTACCATGACCAACCGGCTGGCGGCACTGATCATGGCCGGCGGCAGTGCCATCGAGCTGGCCGAGCAGGCCCGGGCCGACGGTATGCTGACCCTGAGAGACGCCGGGCTGACCAAGGTGATAGAGGGGATCTGCTCTCTGGCGGAGATCAACCGGATCACCAACCACTAGAGAGCCGGAAACAGGGGACAAGCAGAAGCAGGAGACAGGAAAAAGCAGGGAACAGGGAAAGGCAGAAAACAGGGGGCGGGGTTTTTGCCTTTCTCTGTTTTCTGTCAGCGCAGCGTCCTGAATTCTGCATTTATGGGGAGCCGGGAGCCGCTCCACCAAACCTTGGCATTTCCCCGCACCGTTCAGTGTGGTGTCCTGGCGTCCGCCCCGGCCCATAACAGAAACAAAGCAAAGGAGTTCGGCCATGGCCACGGCACTCAAACGCCACAGCAAAGAGAAAAAAAGCCCCACAGGTGCCAAGCAACAGGCCGAACTGGTGGAGTTTCACTGGCAGGGCCGCAACCGGCGAGGGGACAAGCTCAAAGGTGATCTCCAAGGACACTCGGGAGCCGAGGTGAAAGCCCAGCTGCGCAAACAGGGGATCACCCCATTGCAAGTACGCAAAAAGCCCACCCCCATGTTTCAGCGCCAGGCCAAGATCCGAGCCGCAGACATCGCCGTCTTTACTCGTCAGATCGCCACCATGCTCGGCGCTGGAGTGCCCCTGGTGACGGCCATGGAGATGGTGGTCAAGGGTCATGAAAATGCGGCCATGCGGGCCCTGCTTAGTGAAGTGCTCGAAGAGTTGCAGTCGGGCTCCCCCGTCTCCCAGTCCCTGCGTCCCCACCGCCGCTACTTCGACGAACTCTACTGTGATCTGGTGGCCTCCGGCGAGCAGTCCGGCACCCTGGATCAGGTATTTAGCCGGATTGCCACCTACAAGGAGAAGGCCGAAGCCCTCAAGTCCAAGATCAAGAAGGCGATGTTCTACCCCGCGGCGGTGATCACCGTGGCCATCGGCGTCACCCTGCTGCTGCTGCTGTTCGTGGTGCCCCAGTTCGAGGCGATCTTCAGTGACTTTGGCGCCGAGCTCCCCATCTTTACCCAGTTGGTGATCAACCTGTCCCAGTTCCTCCAGGCCAGCTGGTACTATTTCTTTGGGATCGCCGCGCTCATCGCCTGGGCGTTGATCCGCTCCCACCGCAACTCCCAGGCCTTTCGCGACGGCGTTGATGCCTACACGCTCAAATTGCCATTGATCGGCAATATCCTGCACAAGGGCGCCATGGCCAAGTTTGCCCGCACCCTGGCCACCACCTTCTCCGCTGGAGTCCCCCTGATCGAAGGGCTGGATGCCTCCGCCGGCGCATCGGGCAACGCCGTCTATCGCCGTGCCATCCTCAAGATCAAGGAGGAGGTGATAGGTGGGCTGCAGATGCATGTGGCGATGCGCACGGTCCAGATCTTCCCGGACATGATGACCCAGATGGTAATGATCGGCGAGGAGTCCGGAGCCCTCGACGATATGCTCAACAAGGTCGCCAACATCTACGAGATGGAGGTAGACGATGCGGTGGACGGCCTCTCCACCCTGATCGAGCCCATGCTGATGGTGGTGTTGGGCACCCTAGTGGGCGGCTTGGTCGTCGCAATGTACCTGCCCATCTTCCAATTGGGTAACGTAGTCGGATAGGATCAGGATAAATCCCCTTATCGGCGACTTTCATGACCCTGTGGCTCGAACTTTTTGCCCAATATGCCTGGCTGTTTCCCCTGGTGGCCCTGATCGTCGGCCTGATCCTGGGCAGCTTTCTCAATGTGGTGATCCACCGACTGCCGATCATGATGGAGCGAGAGTGGCGGGCCGAGTGTGCCGAAGCCTTTCCGGAGCAGGCCCCTGCCCCCTCGGAAGCGCCCGCAGAGCGCTATAACCTGGCCACACCTGCCAGTGCCTGCCCCCATTGCGATACCCCCATTCCGGCCTGGCGCAACATTCCCCTGCTGAGCTTCGCCCTGCAGCGAGGACGTTGCCATCAGTGCGCCGGTCCGATCGCCTGGCGCTACCCCCTGGTTGAGTTGCTCAGCGGACTGACGGCCATCGGACTGGCCCTGCTATTAGGCCCGACTCCGGCCTTTCTCGCCGCGACCCTGCTGACCCTGGGGTTGATCGCCCTCAGCGCCATCGATATCGACACCATGCTATTGCCGGATCAGATCACCCTCCCCCTGCTGTGGCTCGGTTTGCTGGTCAACCTCCAGGGGCTGTTCGTTCCTCTCAATGACGCCGTGATCGGGGCCGTCGCCGGCTACCTCTCCCTCTGGAGTATCTTCCAAGCCTTCAAGCTGCTGACCGGCAAGGAGGGAATGGGCTATGGCGATTTCAAACTGCTGGCGCTGTTTGGTGCCTGGTTTGGCTGGCAGGCCCTGCTGCCTGTGATCCTCTTCGCCTCCATGGGTGGGGCCCTGTTTGGCCTCACCATGATGGCCACCGGGCGCCTGCAAAAGGACAATCCCATGCCGTTCGGCCCCTGGATCGCCCTGGGAGGCTTTATCTACCTGTGCTGGGGGCCAACGCTGGTGTCCTGGTACATGATCAACATGGTGGTCCTATGAGTCGCTACTTAGTGGGCCTAACCGGCGGGATCGGCTCCGGCAAGACCCAAGTCAGTGACCGCTTTGCCCAACTGGGGATCGCAGTCATCGACACCGACATCCTGGCCCGGGAGGTGGTGGCACCGGGAACCCCGGGGCTGACCGCCATCATCGAACGCTTTGGCAGCGGGATCCTCCTGGCCGACGGTACCCTTGACCGGGCCCAGTTACGCCGAATCGTCTTTGCCGACGAGGCTCAGCGCCAGTGGCTCAATCAGCTGACCCATCCCTTGATCCGAACCGAACTGAAACGCCAGTGCGCTGCTGCCACCAGTCCCTATGCCATAGCGGTGATCCCATTGCTGACCGAGAGTGGCATGGCCGATCTGGTGGATCGCGTGCTGGTGGTGGATGTGCCCGAATCGGTGCAGATCGAGCGCACCTGCCAGCGCGATGGCAATGACAGGGCGCTGGTCGAGCGTATTCTTCAACGCCAGGCCAGTCGTAAACAGCGCCTGGCCATCGCAGATGATGTAATCGACAACGGCGGCAGCCTGACCCAGCTCGAGACTCAACTGGCACCGCT
This sequence comes from Ferrimonas sp. YIN67, assembly GCF_057219095.1. Lineage (NCBI taxonomy): Bacteria > Pseudomonadati > Pseudomonadota > Gammaproteobacteria > Alteromonadales > Ferrimonadaceae > Ferrimonas > Ferrimonas sp. YIN67. The sequence continues at coordinate 44,287 of NZ_JBXVVJ010000005.1, read as the reverse complement.
ACACAAGTTTTACCTTCAACAAGCGGAGCAAGGGAATGTGGCTGACATTTGAACAACCCCTCAATGAAAAGATCCGCAATTACCTGCGGATCGAAAGCGTTGCCGCCCAGGCCAAGGCTCACAGTGCCATGGCCTACTCCGGCTGTGAACTGGCCTTTTTCCGCAGCCTGTTTGAACTCGGTGAGCTGGTGGAGCGCAGCGAGCTGCGCACCGATCTGCTCAAAGACCTGGATCGACAGATCGAACAGCTGGCCCAGTGGCGCCCCCTGCCCAACGTCGACCATGCACAGCTCGACAGCTTCGAGCAGCAGCTGACCGGACTGATCCAGGCACTGCAGAACCTGATCCGGCCCGCCCAGCTACTCAAGGGTGACCGTTTTCTCGGTGCACTGCGCCAACGTCTGATCATTCCCGGTGGCTGCGGCAGCTTCGATCTCCCCCAGCTGCACTTCTGGTTGGCCCAGAGCAATGAGATCAAACAGGCGCAGGCCAGAGACTGGCTCACCCTGCTGGCCCCGATCACCGACAGCATAGGGATCCTGCTGAACATGCTGCGGGAAACCGGTCGGTGGCAAGAACAGATGGCCATGGGGGGCAGCTATCAAGCCAGCTCAGAGCTGGAACTGGACCTGCTGCGGGTCAAACTCAAGCAGGAATACGGGGTGTATCCCACCATCAGCGCTCACCGGAACCGCTTTACCATTCACCTGATCAACCATCAATCCGGCAAGGCCGATCCTCGCAACCTGCCGTTGCACCTGTGCCTGTCGACGGAGAGTCCATGACCCTGAAAGTCCAATGCCCCACCTGCCAAACTGAAGTCAGCTGGGATGAGAAACACCCATTTCGCCCCTTCTGCAGCGAGCGCTGCAAGCTGATCGATCTCGGCGAATGGTCCGAAGAACGCCACGCCATCAAAGGCAAGGTCGAACTGCCCGACGAGTTTGATATCAGCGAGCCCGACTTCTTCCTACCCGATGAAGACGAGGACGACACCTCATATTGATCTAGGCAGGCAGGCGCGCCAGCAAAGCGCTGACAATCGCCCCATTGGCAGCTGGCATTGCCACTGTGGGCAACGCATCGAGGGCAACCCAGCGAATGGGGTTGCCCTCGATGCTCTCCCCCTTCCCTTCAAATTCAGTCACCAGGAAGGTATCCAGCTGCACCAGGCGATCCCCATAGTCATGCACCACGCTGTGAAGCGGTTCACTCCCCAGCACCCGCAGACCCACCTCCTCTGCCAGTTCCCTGGCCAGAGCGGTTTCCACCGTCTCATTGGGCTCCACCTTACCGCCGGGAAACTCCCACAGGCCCCCCTGATGCTGAGCCTTATCCCGCAGCGCCAGCAAAACCTGCCGCCTAGCATTGACCACCACCCCGATGGCCACCCGGATCTCTTTCATAATACGACCCCAAATTAATTTGGGGTCAGAGTAAAAACTCCCTCTCCAAAGTCTGGAGAACAATACTTAGTTTTTACTCTGACCCCAGACTCCCTGATACACAAAGAGCGGCCCCGGGGCCGCTCTTTGTTTTCTTCACTGATCGCTATCGGTTCACCGCCGCGCTTAGCTCAGCTTACCGTGACACTGCTTGTACTTCTTGCCACTGCCACAGGGGCAAGGCTCATTACGACCAACCTTAGGCCCTTGAGCCGCTTGAGGCTGGGCTGCTGGCTGAGGCTGTCCCATCTGCTCGGCTTGCTGATGTTGGAAAGCACGCTGACGGGCCAATTGCTCTTCCTGCTCTCGACGTTTTTGCTCCATGGCATCGACATCGGACTGTGCCTGAACCCGAACCTTGGACAACAGGGAGATCACGTCAGTCTTGAGGGTTTCCAACATACCCTGGAACAGCTCGAAGGACTCACGCTTGTACTCCTGCTTCGGGTTCTTCTGAGCGTAACCACGCAGGTGGATCCCCTGACGCAGGTGGTCCATCGCCGCCAGGTGTTCCTTCCACAGGTTATCGAGGGTCTGCAGCATGACGACCTTCTCAAACTGGCGCAGCACTTTCTCGCCAACCTGCTCTTCCTTCTCTTTATAGGCCTCATCCCAGGCTGCGACGATGCGCTCGCGCAGCGCGAGTTCATCCAGATCATCTTCCTTCTCCAGCCATTCGCCGATGGGCAGGGCCAGTTCAAAGTCTACCGCCAAGCGCTCTTCCAGGGCGGGAACCTCCCACATCTCCTCGAGAGACTGTGGCGGGATGTACTGGGAGACGATGTTGTTAATGACATCCTCGCGCACCACTACGATGGTCTCGCTAATGTCATCACCTTCCATCAGCTCATTTCGCTGGGAATACACCACCTGGCGCTGATCGTTAGCGACGTCATCGTATTCCAGCAGTTGCTTACGAATATCGAAGTTACGTGCCTCAACCTTGCGCTGGGCGTTCTCAATGGCACGATTCACCCAGGGGTGTTCAATCGCTTCGCCCCGCTCCATACCCAGTTTCTTCATCATGCTGGATACACGGTCAGAGGCAAAGATCCGCATCAGGCTGTCTTCCATGGACAGGTAGAAACGGGAAGAACCCGCATCACCCTGACGACCGGAGCGGCCACGCAGCTGGTTATCGATCCGGCGGGATTCATGACGCTCGGACGCAATGATGTGCAGGCCACCGGCTTCCAGCACGGCATCATGACGCACCTGCCAATCCGCCTTGATCTTGGCGATCTGCTCCTCAGAGGCGCTGTCACCCAGCTTGTCGATCTCCGCCTGCCAGCTGCCACCCAGGACGATATCGGTACCACGACCGGCCATGTTGGTGGCAATGGTCACCGAACCACTGCGACCGGCCTGCGCGACAATCTCCGCTTCCTGTTCGTGGAATTTGGCGTTGAGCACGTTGTGCTTGATCTTCTCTTTACGCAGCAGGTTGGAGAGAAACTCTGAGGTCTCGATGGAGATGGTACCCACCAGTACCGGCTGTCCCCGCTCGATGCAGTCACGAATATCGGCGATGATCGCCTCGTATTTCTCTTCTGCCGTCAGGTACACCAGATCCGCCATGTCCTTACGGACCATGGGACGGTTGGTCGGAATGACAACGGTATCCAGGCCATAGATGCTCTGGAACTCGAACGCTTCGGTATCAGCCGTACCGGTCATGCCGGCCAGCTTCTCGTACATCCGGAAGTAGTTCTGGAAGGTGATGGATGCCAGGGTCTGGTTTTCATTCTGAATACGCAGGCCTTCTTTGGCTTCCACCGCCTGGTGCAGACCTTCGGACCAGCGGCGCCCCGGCATGGTACGACCGGTGTGCTCATCCACGATCACCACGGCACCTTCATCGTCAACGATGTAGTCAACGTCACGCTCAAACAGCATGTGGGCGCGCAAACCGGCGTTGATGTGATGCAGCAGGGAGATGTTGGCGGCGCTGTAGAGGGAGTCCCCTTCCTGCAGCAGGCCGATATCGGTGAGCAACTGCTCCACTTTCTCCTGGCCGCGCTCGGTCAGATTCACCTGCTTGGCTTTCTCATCCACGGAGAAGTCGCCATCGCCAATCTCTTCCTCGGTATCTTCCTTATCCTGGCGAACCAATTTTGGAATAAGGGTATTAACCCGGATATAGAGATCAGAGCTGTCCTCGGCGGCACCTGAGATGATCAGCGGCGTACGGGCTTCATCGATAAGGATGGAGTCCACTTCATCCACCAGGGCGTAGTGCAGCTCTCGCTGTACTCGCTCACCCGCGGAAAAAGCCATGTTGTCGCGCAAGTAATCGAAGCCAAATTCGTTGTTGGTGCCGTAAGTGATATCACAGGCATAGGCGCTCTGCTTGTCCTGGTGGTTCATCCCGGACAAATTGATCCCCACGGACATGCCGAGGAATTCAAACAGAGGACGGTTCCACTCGGCATCACGACGAGCCAGGTAGTCGTTCACGGTAATCACGTGAACGCCTTTGCCGGTCAGGGCGTTAAGATAGGCTGGCAGGGTTGCGGTCAGGGTCTTCCCCTCACCGGTACGCATCTCGGCGATGCGGCCAGACTGCAAGACCATCCCCCCCACCAGCTGGACGTCAAAATGACGCATACCAAACACCCGCTTGGAGGCTTCGCGTACGGTGGCAAATGCCTCCGGCAACAGCTCATCCAGCTTGGTGCCATCGGCATAGCGCTGCTTAAACTCCTCGGTCTTCTGCTTGAGTTGGTCGTCACTCAGGGCTTCCCAGTCCGCTTCCATGGCACCGATCTGGTCTACCACCTTGCGTAGCTGCTTGAGGGTTCGTTCGTTTTTGCTACCAAATACTTTGGTCAGGAGTTTCGCTAACATTGCCTATCATCGCTACTGAACACGGCAGGCGCCAGCATCATGCCGGCGCCTTCGGATTTTTGTCTCGGATCCCGATTAACTGCGAGGCTTACGATAAACGTAGGCCGCAGGATCCACCTGTCTGTCGTTTTTCAATACTTCGTAATGAACATGGGGACCGGTCGAGCGGCCTGTGCTGCCTATCAATGCAACCACGTCACCTTTGTTCACTACCTGACCCAGTTCGGCCAGATTTTCTTTATTATGCCCATATCGAGTCTTCAAGCCGTTACCGTGATCAATTTCGACCAAATTGCCGTAACCAAACATGGTTCCCGAGTAGGAGATCACACCGGCTCCCGTGGCGATCACCTCACCCCCTTCCGAACCCGCAAAATCCAATCCCCGGTGCATGCGTCGCTGTCCGGTAAAAGGATCGTTGCGATAACCGAAGGAGGAGGACTGCCATCCACTGGATAGCGGCCGACCACTCAGGTAGCGCTCATTATCGATATGGTGATGACGTTCCAAGGTTTCAAGTAGGGGAAGCTGATTATCGGCCCGATCGAGACGTTTGAGCAATTCATCCATATCACTGAGGAGTATACTCAACTCGATATCCCCCTTTGCGGGAGAATCCGCCCCTCCCAGCCCCACTTCACTGTCGAAGTCGAACTGTTCAGCCAGGTCTGCACGATCAGCCAGCGCCATCCCTATCGCCTCGACTCGGTTCATCCGGGCCTGGATCCGTCCCAAACGGGCGGCCAGTACGGACAATTGAGCTTCGGTCTGATCCTTGAGCTGCAACAGATTATCCTGCTGTACCTGCTGACTCTGGTTAGCACTTTGCAGCTCTCCCTGCACCAGCTCCACCCGCTGCGACGCCTGTTGCCAGACACCGAGACCCGCGGCGATCAACGCCACCGGCAACAACAGCCAGCGTTTGCCTGGCTCAACACGGCGAACGCCGTGCTTTGTACGGATAAAGACTGTTACACTCATTGGGTCGCCAATCACTTTCTCTTATTCAATGAAATCCAAACCACGAGACATGGCCCACTTGGCCAGTACCCGCTTCGCTCAGTTACAAAACCATACCGGTCAAATGAGCCAACTGCAGCAGTGCTTGCTGCCCCTGCTCGATCCGGCCGTGCATGACCATATGAAGATCGCTAACCTGCGTGATGGCAAGCTGGTGATCGAGCTGGCCTCGGCGGCCTGGGCGACCCGGTTACAGTACCAGAGGTTGGAACTCTTGTCCGAACTGCGCAGAAATGGGTTTCCCATGCTCACGACTATCGAATTTAAAGTCAACCCGGAACTCTCTCGGATAAAGACACAAAAGGTCGAAGTTTCCAGACAGTTAAGTAGCAATGCGAGCGCTCATATTGAGGCCCTCGCAAATAACGTAGGCGGCGAACTGGGCGAAAAACTTAAAAAATTGGCCGCCCGAGGGCGGCCAATCAAAAAATAAGGGGCGCTTAGGCCAGGCTGGGGGCCAGGTAATCCATCGGTACCTCTTGTGGACGGTCAAAGCTGACCAGTTCCCAGGCGCTGGCATCTGCCAATACCGCACGCACCAAAAGGTTGTTGAGGGCATGGCCGGACTTATGGGCCCGGAACTCACCCAGAATGGCATGACCCGCAAGATAGAGATCCCCCACCGCATCCAGGATCTTGTGCTTCACAAACTCATCCGGATCCCGCAGGCCGTCCGGGTTGAGGATGCGAAACTCATCCAGCACGATGGCATTCTCCATGCTGCCGCCCAAACACAAGTTATTGGCACGCAGAAACTCAATGTCTTTCATAAAGCCGAAAGTACGGGCCTTACTGATCTCACGGGAGAAGGCACTGGCGGAGAAATCCAGGGCCAGACGCTGAGCACTGCGGCTGATCGCCGGGTGCTGGAAGTCGATGGAGAAATCCAGACGGAAGCCGTGGTAAGGACGAAATTCCGCCCACTTGTCTCCCTCTTCCACACGCACGGTTTTGCGCAGGCGCAGATATTGCTTGGACGCGGTCTGCTCTGCGATACCGGCACTTTGCAACAGGAAAAGGAAGGGACTGGCACTGCCGTCCATGATCGGGATCTCAGGTGCATCCACCTCGATATAGAGGTTATCGATCCCCATGCTCGCCACGGCGGCCATCAAGTGTTCGATGGTCAACACCTTGATCCCCTGCTCATTGGCCAAGCCGGAGCACAGGGTGGTTTCCTTGATCAGATCAGCGCGGGCAGGGATCTCCACCACAGGATCAAGATCGACCCTACGGAAGACAATCCCGGTATTCACCGGGGCAGGCTTCATCGCAATCGTCACCTTATTTCCGGAGTGCAATCCCACACCGGCGGCTTGGATCGGACGCTGAAGCGTCATCTGTTTACTCATCGAGTACTGCTCCTGCTGCTGATACTGCTTTAACCAAACGGCCGCCATACTAACACAAATTTGACACATGAACAAAGACTGGCCGGACCAATTGTCCAAGCCAACCTAGACCCATAAGCCATCTGGATGACGCTTAGTCAGCCTGGCGACGCAAAAACGCTGGAATATCCAGGTAGTGGTCCTGATTCTGTTTCGTCGCAGCGGCACTGGCCTGATTACCCGCAGCGGCCGGAGCCGATGGACGGGCAGGCTCGCTGCTCACCTGAGCACCCAGACTTGGTGCAGAGTCCACCGCATACTGAGCCGGGCTCTTGGCGGCCACCGTAGGGGTGTCTGCTGCCGTCTCGGTGGGACGCACCTCGGCAGCTTTTACGGCCGGCTTGCTCACCAACTGAATGTCAGGTTTTTTCTCAGCACCGATCCCGGTGGCCACTACGGTCACCCGCAGTTCATCACTCATCTCAGGATCGATCACCGCCCCCACCACCACGGTGGCGTTATCGGATGCATAGGCTTTAACGTGGTTACCCACGGTTTCAAACTCTTCGATGCTGATATCCAGGCCAGCGGTGATGTTCACCAGCACACCACGGGCGCCAGACAGGTCGATGTCTTCCAGCAGAGGGCTGGCCACGGCCGCCTCCGCCGCTTCTTCAGCACGATCCTCACCACGGGCCACGCCTGTACCCATCATGGCGTTGCCCATCTCAGACATCACCGTCTTCACATCGGCGAAATCCACGTTGATCAAGCCTGGTCGGGTGATCAGTTCGGCAATCCCCTGAACCGCACCCAACAAGACATTGTTGGCGGCTTTGAAGGCATCCAGCAGGCTGGTACGGCCACCCAGGACCTTCATCAGCTTGTCATTGGGTACAGTGATCAGAGAATCCACCTGCTTGGACAGCTGGTCGATCCCCTGGTCCGCATAGGCGGAGCGCTTTTTACCTTCGAAAGAGAAGGGCTTGGTCACCACGGCCACGGTGAGGATCCCCTCCTCCTTGGCCACTTCCGCCACGACCGGTGCCGCACCGGTTCCGGTGCCGCCCCCCATGCCCGCAGCGATAAAGACCATATCCGAGCCGGTAATGGCGGCTCGAATGGTTTCCCGGTCTTCCAACGCCGCCTCGCGGCCGATCTCCGGGTTGGCGCCAGCACCCAAGCCCTTGGTAACGTTCTTACCCAGCTGAATGGTGGTCTGCGCAGAAGACTTGCGCAGTGCCTGGGAATCGGTGTTGGCACAGATAAAATCTACACCCTCTATGGTCTGTTCGACCATGTGTTCAACGGCATTGCCGCCGCCACCACCAACCCCGATGACTTTGATGACGGCGTCATCACTATGACTGTCAACGATCTCGAACATAACTCTTTCTCCGTTTGCCCGCGTCCAGTTAAAACTCGCCTTTAAACCAGCTCTGCATCCTGCCTAGAATCTGGCCCAAACCTTTTTTCGGAGCCCGGTCCTGCGCCTTAATCCGCAACTGCCGTGCTCCATAGTGCAGCAGCCCGACCGCCGTGGCGTAGCTGGGCTCCCGAATGTATTCGTTCAATCCTTTCAGTGGCCGAGGCTGGGCCATGCGCACCGGCATGCCAAACATCTCCTCGGCAACGGTTTCCGCCCCCTCGATCTGGGCGGTCCCGCCCGTCAGGACAATGCCTGCGGCGACCTGATCTTCCAGGCCGCTGCCACGCAATGTTTCGGCCACCAGTTCAAACAACTCCTGGTACCTGGGTTCAACCACCTCCGCCAGGGTATGACGAGACATGCTGCGTGCCGGTCGACCACCCACAGAGGGGACCTCGATGCTCTCCTCCTGGCTGACCAGGGCAGAGCGCGCACAGGCGTATTGCACCTTGATCTGTTCTGCGTGACTCAGAGGTGTACGGAAGATCTTGGCGATATCACTGGTGACCTGATTACCGGCCACCGGGATCACCGCACAGAAGCGCAATGCACCGCCGGAGTAGATGGCGATGTCCGTGGTTCCGGCACCAATATCCACCAGACAGACCCCGAGATCTTTCTCGTCGTCGGTCAATACCGCTTCGGCAGAGGCGATCCCGGAAAACACCAGATCATCCACCGCCACATCACATCGCTCGACGCACTTGATGATGTTGCGGGCCCAGTCGGAGGAGCAAGTCACCATATGAACATTGGCTTCCATCCGAACACCGGACATGCCCACGGGAGAACGGATCCCCTCCAGTTCGTCGATGGTAAAGTCCTGGGGCAGTACGTGCAGGATCCGGCGTTCGGTAGGGATCTTGACCGAACGGGCCGTGTGGATCACATCCTCCACATCCTCCTGGATCACCTCGGGCCCATCGATGGACACCATGCCTTTCTCGTTCTGGCAACTGATGTGGTGGCCGGAGATGCTCAGGTATACAGACGCCACCTCGCACTCTGCGATGGAAGCCGCCTGGTTCAGCGCCAGGTTGACGCTACGCATCACCGAATCCAGATCATTGACACCACCCTTATCCATGCCCCGGGACAACTGATTGCCCATGCCGACGATACTGATCTCACCATCGGGCAATACCTCACCGATCACCGCAGTGGTCTGTGCCGTTCCGATATCCAGCCCCACAATCAGGCTGGTGTCTTGGCTATTGGTCATTGATCCTGTTCCTGCCAGCGCACGGCCAGTCCCGTGTCGTATCGTAAATCAACCCGTTCAATGGGTTTGCCTTCCTGCTCCAGCGTTGGCCAGAGATCGATAAAACGTTGAGTTCGGGCCAGGGTGTCATTACGCCCCAACGCCAACTCGATGCCATTGCCCAGGCGCAAGGCCCAGGCATGGCGATGATTCAACTGTAGAGCTTGCCCTTCAAAGCCATTTAAGGCCAGCAATTCAGACAGTTGCTGCCACATTAGCCACACTTTTTCACCGCTACCCTGGGGCCCGGACAAGTGCGGCAACGACGACAACCCCTCGCGCTCTGGGGCAACGAAGGGCTGGGCCCGGTCATTAAGCCAGGCATTATCATGCCAGCGGGCAACCGGCTCCTGCTCCAGCAGGTAAACTCGAAGCCGGTTCGGCCATTCACGCCGAACCGCCGCCCTGTCCACCCAGGGCAGATCCGTCAGGGCCTGGCGGATCACCGCCACATCGGCAGTAAACAGGGACCACTGACCCAGCTGGTGGACCGCGCTGCGCACCTCATCGTCCGAGGTAAAACGGCGCTGACCGATCAGTGCCAGCTCCTCCACCGGCAAGGCGTCCGCATCACTGGTAAAGTCCACCACCCACCAGGTACCTCGTGCCAGACCGGCCAGCACCAATAGCAGGAAAGCCAGGCCTGCCCAGACAGACCAGCGGATCCCGCTGGGCAGGGTGGGCCGGGATGGCAGCGCCAGGCTCACCATAACATCGGCCTACCTGGCCGCCGCCAGGATCTGGCGCACCAGGGGATCGAATTCGATCCCCACCGCCTTGGCAGCTTTAGGCACCAGGCTGGTTTCGGTCATACCCGGCACGGTATTGACCTCCAGCAACTTAAATTGTCCATCCGCATCCAGCATCACATCGACCCGTCCCCAGCCGCTGGCACCCACTGCCTGAAAGGCTCTCAGGGCCAACTGCTGCATCGCCTGCTCATCGGCTTCAGACAAGCCACACGGGATCAGGTAGCGGGTTTCAGTGGACTGATACTTGGCCTGATAGTCATAAAATTCGTTATCGGTTTCCATGCGGATCACGGGCAGAGCCTGCTCCCCGAGGATCGCTACGGTAAACTCCGGGCCATCGATCCAGGCTTCCACCAGGACGGTCTCGTCATAGTCCAGGGCGCCAACAATGGCCGCGTGAAGTTGCGACACATCATTGGCCTTGGCCATGCCTACGGAGGAGCCTTCGTTGGCCGGCTTCACCATCACGGGCGTACCAAGGCGAGCCATTATAGCGGCCGCATCCTTATCACAAAACGTTTCTTTTTCAACGACCTCGAAATCGGCTGTGGGCAGGCCCAACCCCGCCCACAACCATTTGGTGCGGATCTTGTCCATCGCCACCGCACAGCCCATGATGCGGCTGCCGGTATAAGGGATCCCCATCAGCTCCAGGGCCCCCTGAACACTGCCATCCTCGCCGCCACGACCGTGGAGCACGATAAAGGCCCGATCAAACGCCGCCAACTCGTTCAGTGGCTGCTCCTTGGGATCGAACTTGTGGGCATCGATCCCCTGACGCTGCAGCCCGGCCAACACGGCCGCACCGGATTTCAGGGAGACCTCCCGCTCTGCGCTGGTGCCGCCAAACAGCACAGCGACTTTCTCAACTTTACCTTGCGGGCTCATCATCCCTCCTGCTTCATCTTGTTGACAGACAGGCCCATATCGGCCAACCGTTTCGCCACGGCACCGATATTACCGGCCCCCTGGGTCATTACCACATCACCATCTTGCAGCTGGGCCGCCAGCAACGCCGGCAGTTCGGCGGGGCCCGGGACGTACACGGGATCAACACCACGCTGACGGATTGAGCGACACAAAGCACGGCTATCGGCCCCGGGGATGGGATCCTCACCGGCGCTGTACACCTCCATCAGCAGCAACAAGTCGACTTCTGCCAGAACGGCGCAGAAATCTTCGTAGAGATCTCGGGTACGGCTGTATCGGTGCGGCTGATACACCATCACCAGACGTCGATCGGGCCAACTGGCGCGGGCGGCCCGCACCGTGGCCAGCACCTCGCTGGGGTGGTGGCCGTAATCATCCACCAGACGCACCTGACCGGCACCGGTATCAAATTCACCATACTGCTGGAAACGGCGGCCAATTCCTTCGAACTCCAGCAGGGCCTTGAGCAGCACCTCATCGGCGATCCCCTCCTCCATCGCTACGGCAATGGCGGCCAGGGCATTCTGCACATTGTGCCGGCCTGGCAGATTCAACGTCAGTCGCAACGGCTCATGATCCGGACGGATCAGGGTGAACTGGGACTGAGTGCCGATCTGAACAAACTCCTCGGCCCGAATGTCCGCCTCGGGGGAAAATCCATAGGTCACCACTCGACGGGCAACCCGCGGCAGGACTGCCTGTACGCCGGGATCATCCAGGCACATCACCGCCGTGCCATAGAAGGGCAGGTTGTGCAGAAACTCTACGAAGGTGTCATACAGTTTGTTGAGATCCCCACCATAGGTGTCCATGTGATCCGGCTCGATGTTGGTCACCACGGACAGCATCGGCTGCAGGTGCAGGAAGCTGGCATCGGATTCATCGGCCTCCGCCACCAGGTAGTGACTCTGCCCCAGCTTGGCATTGGTGCCCGTGCTATTGAGCTTGCCGCCGATCACAAAGGTGGGATCCAGCTTGGCTTCGCCAAACAGGCTGGCCGTCAGGCTGGTGGTGGTGGTTTTGCCATGGGTGCCGGCAATGGCGATACCGTGGCGGAAGCGCATCAGCTCCGCCAGCATCTCGGCCCGGCGCACCACGGGGATCCGGGCGGCACGGGCCGCGGCGATCTCCGGGTTGGCCTCATCGATGGCGGTGGATACCACCACCACGTCGACCCCATCGACCCAGCGAGCATCATGGCCTATGTGCACCGTGGCACCGGCAGCCACCAGGCGCTGAGTCACCGGGTTCTGGGCAATGTCCGAGCCACTGATCTCATAGCCTTCGTTGGCCAGCACTTCGGCGATCCCGCCCATGCCAGCCCCACCGATCCCGATAAAATGGATCCGTTTTACCCGTCCCATGGCGCCGGCCTGGGTTGGCCCTTTGGCTTCGTACTTGTTCATTCTTTCTCACTCCGGGCCAGGGCATCACACACCCCGGCCACCTTATCTGTTGCATCCGGCACCGCACTGCGGCTGGCCGCTTCGGCCATCGCCTGCAGCTGCCCAGGGGACTGCGCCCATTGTCGCAACTGCAAAGCCAGCGCCGCTGCCGTCAATTCGCTCTGGGGGATCAGCACGGCGGCGCCGTCATCCACCAGGGCCTGGGCATTCTTGGTCTGGTGATCATCCACCGCATGGGGAAAGGGCACCAGCACCGACGGACGGCCAGTGACGGCCAGTTCCGCCACGGTCAGCGCACCGGCCCGGCAGATCACCAGATCGGCCCAGGCGTATGCCGCCGCCATATCATCAATAAAGTCTGCCACCTGAACTCCGACGCCGGGTGCGCTGGCACGCCAGTGGCGCTCCACTTCGGCCTGGTTGCCCCGGCCGACCTGGTGCCACACGGTAAAACGTGCCTGACCGGCGATCTGGCCGATGGCCTGGGGCACGATGTCGTTAAGCACCTTGGCCCCCAGGCTGCCTCCAACCACCAGTACCTTGAGCTGATCACCGGCCTGGACCGGCTGCTCCAGACCGATGGCGATCAACTCCTCCCGCACCGGGTTGCCCACCCGCTGCTCGTCCGGCAGCACGCCGTTAAACGCCACCAGCACGCGACGGGCAAAGCGCGCCAGGATCCGGTTGGTGGCGCCAGCCACGGCATTTTGTTCATGCAGGACCAGGGGCGTACGACGCAGCCAGGCAGCGATCCCTCCGGGACCGGCGGCATAGCCGCCCATGCCCAGGACCACATCCGGCTTGAATTCACGCTGGATCCGCAGTGCCTGGCCGATCGCCTTGAAGATCTGCAGCGGGGCTGCCAACTTGCGGATCAGGCCATTGCCTCGAACCCCTTTAATATCGATAAAGCGGATCTCAAAACCGTGCTGAGGCACCAGGCGGGCTTCCATCCGCTCCCGCGTACCCAGCCAAAGGACTTCCCAGCCCTGCTCCCGCAGGCGCCGAGCCACGGCCAGAGCAGGAAAGACGTGACCGCCGGTCCCCCCGGCCATCACCAGTAAGCGTTTAGCTTTGCTCATTGCCCGCCCTCCGTTTGCGTCGCGCCCGCTTGGGCTTGGCCGGCGACGGAGTGTCCTCCGACTCGGTTTGGGTCGTCGTGTGCGCCTGGGCCGGCATCAACTGCTGCACCCGGCGCTCGTGATCGATCCGAAGCAGCAGGGCTGCTGCGGCGGTCATGATCCATAAACTACTGCCACCATAAGAGACCAGGGGTAGGGTCAGGCCCTTGGTAGGCAGAACACCCACACTGGCACCGACATTCACCGCGGTTTGAAAACTGAACCAGATCCCAATGCCGTAGGCCAGGTAGCCGGAAAACGCCTGCTCCTGTTTCAGGGCCAGATGGCCAATCCACAGGGCGCGCAAAGCCAGTGTCAGCAACAGGCCTAACACCAGCAGGACACCGGCAAATCCCAGCTCTTCACCCAGCACGGCAAAAATAAAGTCCGTATGGGCCTCGGGCAGATAATCCAGCTTCTGGATACTGTTGCCCAGGCCCTCCCCAAACCAGTCCCCACGGCCGTACGCCATCAGCGACTGGGTCAGCTGATAACCGGTACCGAAGGGATCCGCCCAGGGATCCATAAAGGATTGCACCCGCGCCATCCGATACTCGGAGGTGGCGATCAGGCCAATAAAGACCGCCAGACCCAGAAGGATCAGGCCGATAAATTCACCGAGGCGCGCCCCGGCGAGAAACAACATGCCGGTGGTGGTGACAAACATCACTACCACGGTGCCAAAGTCCGGCTGCTTGATCAGCAGGATGGCATAGACACCAAAGACCGCCAGCGCCTTGGCAAAACCACGAAACTGCTCCCGCACCTCCTGGTGACGACGCACCAGATAACCGGCCAGAAACACGAACAGGGCCAGCTTGGCCAACTCCGCCACCTGGAAGTTGAAGGGCCCCAGGGGGATCCAGCGGGTCGCCCCATTAACGGTACGCCCCACCACCAGCACGGCCACCAGGCTGAACAGGGCCAGCAGCATCAGCGCCCAGCCATAGCGATCCCAGATCCGCACCGGTATCTGCAACACTACGGCGGCGATCACGATGGCGCCCACCAGGAAGATCAGCTGACGCTTGATAAAGTAATAAGGATCGCCGGTGAGGCGGGTGGCCTCCGGCATGGAAGCCGAGGACACCATCAGGAAACCCAACGCCATCAGGGTCAGGATCAAGGCCAGCAGTTTGCGATCGTACAGCTGGGTCCCCAGCTCACGCGGTGGGGCCATAAGGCCCCTAATGGCTGCCAACCAGCCTTGCCATCTCTGGCCAAACAGGCTCAGTTGCTGGCGATCAACTGCAGAGTTCATGACAAGGATTCCACGGCCGCCGCGAAGCGCTCACCGCGTTCGACGAAGTTTTTAAACATGTCCAGGCTGGCACAGGCCGGGGAGAGTAACACTCGATCCCCAGGCTGTGCTTCGGCGGCAGCCAGGGCAACGGCCTGCTCAAGGCTGGCCACTTCCACCGCGCCGGGCTTAAGTGCCGCCAGGGCCGGCCCATCCTGACCCAGGGTGTAGAGACGATGCAGGGCGCCCAACGCTGGCGCCAGTTCGGTCAGATCGGCCCCCTTGGCATCCCCACCGGCGATCAACAGCAGCCGACCTGGACCGCTCTGCAATCCCTGCAAGGCGGCCAGGGTCGCCCCGACATTAGTGGCCTTTGAATCATTGATATACTGGATCCCGTTCTTGACGGCCACCAGTTCACAGCGGTGGGCCAGGCCACGATACTCCCGCAGAGCCTGGTTGATCCCCGGCTGCGGCACACCGGCCGCGCGGGCCAGGGCCATGGCCGCCAGCGCATTGGCCACATTGTGCTCCCCCACCAGGCCCAACTCGACGGCGGCGAACAGGCCCGTGCTTCCCTGGCACAGCCAGCGCTCGCCATTTTGCTCCTGTACGCCGTAATCTTCGCCCAGCGCCGGATCCAGCCCGAAGCTGATGGCATGGCAAGCCGCCGGTGCCTCGGTGTCGGGATCCGCCCGGTTGGTCAGGCACAGGCGAGCCTGGCCATAGAGGGTGCGCTTGGTGTCCCGGTAATGCCCGTAGTCGTTGTAACGGTCCAGGTGATCATCACTGACATTGAGCACAGTCGCGGCCACACAATCCAGGCTGGTGGTGGTCTCCAGTTGAAAGCTGGACAGCTCGAGTACATAGAGACGGTGCCCCTGGCCCAGCAGATCCAGCGCCGGGGTGCCAATGTTGCCTCCGACGCCCACCGACCAACCTGCGGCACGGGCCATCTCGCCCACCCAACTGGTGACCGTCGATTTGCCGTTGGAACCGGTGATCGCCAGCACAGGCGCGTCCGCATGACGGGCAAACAGCTCGATATCCCCAACGATCTCCACACCGGCCTCGATCGCCTGGCGGATCGCCGGGGTCGCCAGGGGGATCCCAGGGCTCACCACCAGTCGGCGAGCCCGAGCCAGCGCGGCACCATCGAAGGGGCCGGTATACAAGGCGACATCGGGAAACTCCGTCGCCAGGCGCTCGGAGCCAGGCGGTACGTTTCGACTGTCCCACACCGCCACGCTCTCCCCCTGCTCCCGCAAAAAACGAACGCAGGAGAGGCCGGTTAGGCCGAGGCCAAGGATGAGAGTGTCCGCTGGCATCTTCATATCAGCGCAGCTTCAAGGTCGCCAGACCCAGCAGGACCAGGCACAGGGAGATGATCCAGAAACGGACGATCACCCGAGGCTCTGGCCACCCTTTGAGTTCGTAATGGTGATGGATCGGTGCCATGCGGAAGATCCGCTTGCGGCGCAACTTGAACGAGCCCACCTGGAGGATCACCGACAGGGTTTCCACCACGAAGATCCCGCCCATGATCACCAAGAGGAACTCCTGACGGGTTAAGACCGCCATGGCACCCAGGCCAGCGCCCAGGGCCAGGGAGCCCACATCGCCCATAAACACTTGGGCCGGATAGGTGTTGAACCACAAAAAGCCCAGGCCCGCACCCACCATGGCAGTGGCCACCACGCCCAACTCACCGACGCCGGGCAGGTGAGGAATGTGCAGGTATTCGGCAAAATTAACATTGCCGGACAGATAGGCCACCAGGGCAAAGGCGGAGGCCACCATCACGGTAGGCACAATGGCCAGACCGTCCAGGCCATCGGTCAGGTTTACTGCATTGGAGCTGCCAACGATGGTGAAATAGGCCAGGGCGATAAACGCCAGGCCTAGCTGAGGCATCACCTCCTTGAAGAAGGGCACCACCAGCACTGTGCCTTGCGGCTCATTGATCCAGTAGAGCCAGAACGCCACGACCAGGGCCGCAACGGACTGCCAGAAATATTTCCAACGGGCGATCAGACCGGCGGGATCCTTGCGGATCACCTTGCGGTAGTCATCGATGTAACCGATCAGGCCAAAGCTGCCCAGGACAAACAGCATCACCAACACATAGTGGTTGGTCAGATCCCCCCACAACAGGGTGGAGACAAAGATCCCGGCCAGGATCATCACTCCCCCCATGGTCGGTGTGCCCCGCTTAGAGAAGTGGGACTCTGGCCCGTCGTTACGCACCACCTGGCCGATCTGCATGCGTTGCAGATAACGGATCAGCTTGGGACCACTCCACAGGCAGAACGCCAGTGCAGTGAGGAGGGCAACGATCGCCCGAAACGTCAAATATGAGACGACATTAAAGCCACTGTAATACTGTGTTAAGTATTCGGCGAGATAGACCAGCATTATGAGCTTTCCCCAAATCGCTCCCGCATTGCGGCCACGGCGTGTTCCATGCGGGCACTGCGAGAGCCTTTTATCAAAATGGTCACGGGCGATCCGATCCTGTCGATCAGAACCTCCAGGCGGGCAATCAGCTCCTTTTGCCCGTCAAAATGCTCGGCGCCTTCGAAGCGCTCGGAAGCGAAGGCGGATAATTTACCCACTGTGAGTAAGTAATCAATCCCTTTCTGCGCAGCATATTCGCCCACCAGGGCATGATGGGACCGAGCCGACTCCCCCAACTCCCCCATATCGGCAAACACCAGGGCGGTAACACCGGCCTGCTCAGCCAGCAGATCCACGGCGGCACGGGTGGAGGCCAGGTTGGCGTTATAACTGTCATCGATCACCGTCAAACGGGCGCAGATCCGGTGAAACTGGGTTCGCCCTGGCACCTGTGGGGCCAGGGCCAGGCCCTCGGCAATCACCGACAGGTCCAGATCGGCGGCACTGGCCAATGCCGCCGCCGCCAGGGCATTGTCCACCTGGTGACGGCCGGGTACCGGCAGGGCGACCAGCACGGATTGTTCCCCCCGGTGCAGCCGGAAACGGTATCCCCCGGCGGCACCACCGGGGACAATCTCATCGGCCCACAGATCGGCAGCCCCCTGACTGGAGAAGGTGATCACCTCATGATCTTCCGCCACCTGCAGCACGGTCTTGCTGTACTCATCGTCCAGGTTGACCACCGCCTTCCCCTCGCTGGAAAGGTGCTCGAAGATCTCGCATTTCGCCCGGGCAACTCCCTCGATCCCGCCAAACCCTTCCAGGTGAGCCGGCTGAATATTGTTGATCAGGGCCACGTCCGGCTGGACCAGGGAGCTGGTGTAGCGGATCTCTCCGGCATGGTTTGCGCCCAATTCCAGCACCGCATAGCGATGCTCAGGCAGGAGCTCCAGCAGGGTCAGGGGAACGCCTATGGTGTTGTTCAGGTTGCCGTGAGTGGCCAGGGTCGGCGCCTGACGGGCAAAGATCGCCGCCGTCATCTCTTTCACCGAGGTTTTCCCCACCGAACCGGTCAAGGCAACGCAGAAGGGGTTGAGGTGATGACGCAACCAAGCTCCGAGTTGACCGAGTGCCAGCTGGGTGTCCTGCACCCGGATCTGGGGGAGGGCTACGTCCACCGCCTTGCTGACCAGGAGGGCGCTGGCCCCACCCGCTTCGGCGGCCGAGGCAAAATCATGGGCATCAAAACGCTCACCGATCAAGGCCACAAACAGGGCACCGGCCCCCAGGGTACGGGTATCCGTGCTGATCCGCTCTATGCGTACATCGAGATTACTGCCAATGATCTCACCGGCGACAATCTCGGCCAGTTGCTCCAGGGTCAATGCAATCATGCGTCACCTCCGGCCAAGGCCTGGGCCAGGGCTCGCTCGTTATAGGGATGGCTTTGACCACCAATCACTTGGTAATCCTCGTGCCCCTTACCGGCCAGCAGGATCAGATCCTCGGGGCCCGCATGGGTAAAGGCATGGCGCACCGCATCGGCCCGATCGGCGATCACCACCGCCGCCGCAGGCTCCCGCAGTCCGGTTTGCATATCTTCAACAATCTGCTCAAAGGCTTCGGCTCTAGGATTGTCTGCGGTGATCACCACCCGATCGGCATAATGTTCCACACTTTGCGCCATCATGGGGCGCTTGCCACGATCCCGTTCACCACCGCAACCAAACACACACCAAAGGGCACCGCTACAGTGACGACGCAAGGCGCTCAAGGCCTGCTCCAGGGCGTCCGGTGTATGGGCATAATCCACCACCAGGCCGGGTTTCCCCGCGCCGTGATAGCACTCCATGCGGCCCGGTGCCGGTTGCAGAGAGGGCACCACAGCCAGCAGTTCAATCAAGTCGTGGCCCTGCGCCAGCAATGCGCCTAAAGCGGCCAAAACATTGGCCAAGTTGAATTTGCCCAGCAGCGGGCTGTCCAGCCGACCTTGACCAAAACTGGACTCGATGCGGGCAGAAACGCCGCCATTATGGAAATGGATATCCACCGCGTGGATCCACTCGCCACTGCAATCGGCACCATCCAGGCTGTAGCCTATGGTCCGCACCTCGCCCTTGAGTTCACGATGCCAGCGGGCACCGTATTCGTCGTCAAGGTTCAGCACGGCGCTCTGCAGACCCGGCAGCTCGAAGAGCGCCCGTTTGGCTTCGGCATAACTCTCCATATCACCATGATAATCAAGGTGATCACGACTGAGATTGGTAAAGACGCCGGTGCCGATAGGCAGGGCGGCGATCCGCCCCTGACTCAATCCGTGGCTGGAGATCTCCAGTGCCACGCACTGCGCCCCGGCGTCGACCTGATCGGCCAACTGCCGAGCCACGGTGATCGCATCGGAGGTGGTATTGGTTGACGGTTTCAATGCCCCCCACAGGCCATTGCCCACAGTACCCATCACCCCGGCGGTCCGCCCCAGGCCATCCAGTAGCTGGGCACACAGCTGGGTTACCGTGGTTTTGCCATTGGTTCCGGTCACCCCGATCAGATCCACAGTGCTGGCCTGGGGATAGGCTCTCAGGGCCAGGGACGACAGGCGTGCGTTCAGATCCCGCAGGCCGATCACAGGCACAGGTTGGCCATCCCGGCCGGTGAGATCCGCCAGACGGACATCACACTCATGCTCGCACAACACCCCTACCGCTCCGGCCTCGATGGCCCCTTCGATGAAGCGGCGGCCATCCACCTGATGGCCCACGACGGCACAAAACAGATCCCCGGACCGAATTGCCCGGCTATCCAGTGCCAGATCTTGAAACCGACAACCGGTTTCAAGGCGGATCCAGGGGGACAGAAGATCATCGAGTGACAACATTGTCGCTCCCTATACTATTGATGGCCGCCAGCTCCGGCATCGGGCCGGGCCGCTGGTTCGGCTCTACATTCAACAACTGCAGCGCCCCGGCCATCACCTCGGCAAATACCGGGGCAGCCACGGTGCCACCATAATAACTGTCGCCCTGGGGCTCGTTGATCACGACGGCCATCGCCAGGCGGGGATCTCCCGCAGGCGCCAGCCCACCAAACAGGGTGACATAATCATCACCATAGCCCCCGGCCACGGCCTTGCGGCTGGTACCGGTTTTTCCTGCAACCCGATAGCCGTTGATCGCCGCCCGGCGCGCGGTGCCGCCGGGTTCGGTCACCTCGGTCAACATCCCAACCACCTGAGCAGCCACCTCCGCAGACAGGACGCGCTCACCTGTGGGAGCCTCCCGCTGCTTGAGGATTGAAGCCGGACGCGCCACGCCACCAGCCCCCAGTACGGCATACATACGTGCCAGCTGCAGTGGCGTCGCCGTCAGGCCGTAGCCAAAGGACAGGGTCGCCCGCTCATGCTCGGACCAACGATGGCGCTTGGGCACGTTGCCCGTGTACTCACCATCGAGATTGATGCCACTGTAAGTTCCCAAACCAAAATCCGCATAGAAGGCCAGCAACTCCTCGACGTCCATCTGCAGTGCCATCTTGGCCATGCCGATATTGGACGATTTCACCAGTAGGGTGCCGACATCCTGCTTGCCCAAGTTACGCCCATCCCGCACCAAGCCGCCCGATACCCGCATCCAGCCCGGGCTGGTGTCTAGGATGTCATCGGCTTTCACCACGCCTCGCTCCATGGCCGCGGCGACGACCAGGGGCTTAATCACCGAGCCAGGCTCATAGGCATCCGTGATCGACCGGTTACGGATCTGGTAGGGCTGAATATTGCGACGCTGATTGGGGTTGAAACTTGGGGTATTGGCCATCGCCAGGATCTCCCCGGTGGGGATATCGATGATCACCAGGGAGCCCGAGGTCGCCATATGCATGGCCGTGGCCTTCTTCAACGCCTGATACGCCAGACTCTGCAACCGCATGTCCAGACTCAGCACCAGATCATTGGGGTTCTCGCCCTCCTCCAGTACCGACAGGGTCTCCACCACCTCGCCGCGACGTCCTCGGCGGATCTGGGTCTTCTTTGGTGCACCGGTGAGCCAGTCGTCGAAGTTACGCTCCAGGCCCTCGATCCCCTTGTCGTCGATGTTGGTCAGGCCCACCAGCTGCGCGGCGATCTCCCCTGCCGGGTAGTAGCGACGAGACTCGGGCTTGAGGGACAAACCGGGAATGCGCAGCTGACGTATGTACTCGGCCACCGCAGGCGTCACCTGCCGCTTGAGGTAAACAAAACGACCCGGATTATCCCGCACCTTACTGATCAGGCTATCGGCATCCTCTTCGAGCACATCCGCCAGGGCGCGCCAACGACGCAGATCGGCAAACCCATTGCCGTCACGCACCATCTTGGGATCGGCAAAGGCAGCCATCACAGGGACACTGACCGCCAGCATCTCACCGTTACGATCGGTGATCATGCCCCGCTGAACATCCGACGTGGTGGTCCTCAGGGTTCGCAGATCGCTCTCATAGCGCAGCCGATCCGGCGCGATCACCTGGATCCAGGCCGCCCGTACGCCGATCCCGACAAACACCAGGCAGATCGCCGCGCACACCAACTGCAACCGCCAGCGAAACGGCGTGGGTTTAAGCTTCTGTTTGGCCTGACGACTCATGGTAACCTCACCACGGTTTCTAGCGACGGCAGGGGGCGATTCATCTGCAACTGCTTGCGGGCCAGACTGTCGATCCGGCTATGCTCCGCCAGCGTCTGCTCCTCCAGCAACAGGTGACGCCAATGGACGTCCAACTGATCCCTCTGTTGCAGCAGGCTGTTCCATTCGGCAGTCAGGTGACGCGCCTCCTGGGCGGACCAGACCACCCCTAACGCCGTGGCCATCACCAGCAAAGCCAGTGCCAACAAGCCACGGTGATGCCACAGATCGGCGGCGATCAGACGCGGCAGGCCTGGACCCGTCACGTGAATTACCGCTTCTGCGCCACCCGCAGCACTGAGCTGCGGGAGCGTGTATTGTCTTCCACCTCACCTTCGCTGGGCTTGAGCGCCTTGCCCACCAACGTCAGCACCTTGGATCGATCGAGCTCCTCCTGAGTCAGAGGCAGGCCACGAGGCGCCTCGACACCCTGGCTCTGTTTACGCATAAAGCGTTTGACCAGGCGATCTTCCAGAGAGTGGAAGCTGATCACCGACAGGCGCCCCCCCGGGGCCAATGCTTCAACCGCCCCCTGGAGGGCCTTTTCTATCTCTTCCAGCTCACTGTTGATGTACATGCGGATCGCCTGGAAACTGCGGGTCGCCGGATGCTTGCCCATGTCCCGCTTATATTGCGGCGTCATATCTTCGATCAGCTTGGCCAGATGGGCCGTCCGCTCCATCGGCAGCCCTTCGGCGATGTGTTCCTTGATCTTCCGGGCGATGGGCCGGGAAAACTTCTCTTCACCAAAGGTTTTCAATACCCAGGCGATGTCATTCGCTTCGGCACGAGCCAACCACTGGGCGGCGGTTTCCCCTTTGGAGTTATCCATGCGCATATCCAGTGGACCATCCCGCAGGAAACTGAATCCTCGCTCGGCGTCGTCCAACTGGGGCGAAGAAACCCCCAGATCCAGCAGGACACCGTCGATCTGTCCGCTCAGGCCCAGCTCGGTCACGTAGTCGGCGAGGCCGGAAAATGGACCGTGAACGATCTGGAAGCGCGGATCTTTCGCCGCCAACTCCTCTGCCACCGCGATCGCCTGAGGGTCCCGATCGATGCCGATCAATCGCCCCTGAGGCCCCAGTTGCTGGAGGATATGGCGGGAGTGGCCACCACGACCGAAGGTGCCATCGATATAGATCCCGTCCGCTTTCAGCGCCAGGCCGTCGACGGCCTCATCCAGCAGGACGGTGATGTGTTTAAATTGCTCTGCCATCAGAGTGAAAAATCCTGTAGCCGGGGATTATTAAGTATGTCCTGGGGTCCCACCTGCTGGTGAGACTGGGCGATCTCGGTCTGCCATAGTGGCTCGGACCAGATCTCGAACTTGTTTAGCTGGCCTACCAGCATCAAGGGCTTCTCCAGTTGAGCGTATTCACGCAACGGGGCAGACAACAGGAAACGACCGGCCTTGTCCACCACCCCTTCGGTGGCATAACCGAGCAGCAATCGTTTCAGTGCCCGCTCGGCCGGCTGTGTGTCAGAGAGGCCCAGCAGTTTATGCTCGATTCGCTCCCATTCTGGCAGCGGATAGAGCAAAAGGCAGGGGGAATGGAAGTCAACGGTGCAAACCATCTGCCCCTCGCAACAGGCGCGCAGGGGCTCGCGGTACTTGGAGGGTACCGTCAGGCGTCCTTTATCATCCAGTGCAATGGCATTGGCACCACGAAACATAGCGGGCCGTCCTTGTCCTTCCGATCCTAAAAGAGATCCATTTTGATCCACAAACATCCACTTTTTCCCACAACACCTCAGTTTATGGACAGGAAACAAACCTTGTCAACCGAAAGGCCAGCCTTTGAATCTGCCTCAAAGCCCTGTAGCAAAGGAAAAAGTCGCTTTGTGATCAAGGAGTAAGTTCTACTCCACGAATGCCATTTTTCATCTCTGGAAAACGCAAAAACCCGATCCGCAAGGATCGGGTTTTCAACGAAATAGGTTGGAGTTGGCCGATAAGCCGGGTTCTGTCGTGGACAATCATTCCTCTAGGCCTGGGATCGCTCCCAGGCTCAAGCAACCTACCCGCCCCCAACGCGGGCCACGCCAATGGGGGCCTATTTGGTCTTGCTCCGGGTGGAGTTTACCGTGCCACGAACCATTACTGGCCGCGCGGTGCGCTCTTACCGCACCCTTTCACCCTTACCTGTGCACTCCCTAAGGAGGCCATCGGCGGTCTACTCTCTGCTGCACTGGTCGTAGGCTCACGCCTCCCAGGTGTTACCTGGCACCCTGCCCTATGGAGCCCGGACGTTCCTCCCCCTTGCCCGTCTGCTTTATATCCGAAGATCTACCGGCACAACGACAAGGCAGCGATTGCCTAGCCAACTCCAAGGGGCGGAGTATAGCGCCGCAAGGGCAGCGGCTCCAGCTTTCACTGACAGATTGGCCCCCTAGTAGAGACAACCGATGATTAAATCAGCAATCACTCAGCAATCAGCCCTACCAGCCCGCTTCCAGGCCATGTTTGTACAGGGCGTTTTTCTTCACGTCATGGATCTGGGCTGCCAGCGCCGCAGCCTTCTTCAAAGGCAGCTCCTGGCACAGCAGCTGGGTGGTACGCAGCGCTTCAGCAGGCAGGGCATCGCACTGGGCTCGATGGGGCGCAATCATCAACACCATTTCACCCCGGGTACGATTCTCATCTTCCATCAACCAGTCGCGCAACTCACCCACCGGGGCCCCCTTGATGGTTTCAAACGCCTTGGTCAGCTCCCGTGCCAGCACCACCTGGCGCTCAGTCCCCATCACTTCGATCACGGCGGACAGGGTATCGAGCACCCGGCGCGGTGATTCATAGAAGATCATGGTGCGAGGCTCCTCCTGCAGCGCCGTCAGGGTATCGATGCGCGCTTTTTGCTTGGCAGGGAGGAAGCCTTCAAAACAAAAGCGGTCCGAGGGCAAGCCGGCGGCGCACAGGGCTGTCGTCGCCGCACAGGCCCCAGGCAGGGGTACGACGGTAAAACCGGCCTCCCGCACGGCGGTTACCAGGTGATAGCCAGGATCGGAGATCAGCGGCGTTCCCGCATCGGAGACCAGGGCCACACTCTCACCCGCTTCCAGGCGATGGATAATGCTCGCCGCCCGCTGTCGCTCATTATGATCATGCAATGCCATGGTCTTGGTACTGATCCCAAAATGGCTGAGTAACTTACCACTGTGACGCGTGTCCTCACAGCAGATCAGCGATACTCGCTCCAGCACCTCCAGAGCCCGCTGGGTGATATCGCCCAGATTACCGATGGGAGTGGGCACAATATAGAGAACGGGGGCCGAGATCTCAGAAGACATAGAATGGCTTACCTTTAGGGTGGGAATGGTCGATGATTGGTTTACGTTACGCTGGGGGTTAAACTAGCCCCTTCATTCTATCAGACGGGATTGAGCTGGTGAAAAGTCATTATCTTTCTGCACTGCCGTGCCTAACCGGCCGCCCTGCCCGGCACTGGCTGCCAGCCCTGGTGCTGGCCCTGCTGGCCGGTTGTGCCAGTGCTCCGGATGTCCCCATGCAGGACACACAACAGAGCATCGAGCTGGGCCTCGCCCAACAGGGCCCTGGCCACTACCTGAACCTGGCGGATCGCCACCAAGGCGATACGCGCACAGCCTACCTCCTGCTTGCGGCCCGGGCCTACCTGCAACAGGGCCAACAGGCACCGGCCGATAACCTGCTGGATTCCTTGGCCGAGAGTTTGCCCAAGCGCGGGCCTCTCGCCGCCGAGTATCGACTGCTGCGGGCCCGGCAAGCCCTGGAGAGCGGCGACCGCGACGCGGTACTGAGCTGGCTCGATTGGCCCGCCAAGTGGCCGCTGGCCGATAGCCAGTGGCGCGACCGTCACACCCTGCAGATCCGCCTCTACCAACAGAGCGGACAGCCGCTGGAACAAGCCCTGGCTCACCACCAGCTCGGTCGCTATCTGGACCCACAATTGAAACAAGCCAATTGGGACCGGATCTGGGAACTGCTCTCCAGCCAGCACGACGAGGTGCTGCGTGAAGCCATGGGACAAAGCCGGGATAAACAGTGGCGCGCCTGGCTCGAGCTGGCCTGGCTGGCTCAGCACTATGCGGTGCAACCGGCCACCATGCTGTCCGAGCTGGCCCGCTGGCAACGTGCCAATCCAAACCACCCCGCGGCTCGACGTCTGCCATCCGATCTGGAGCAAGCGCTGAACGTCCAACCCTATCGCCCGGCCCAGGTCGCTGTGTTGCTGCCCCTGTCTGGCCAATATGCCAGTCAGGCCCGGGCAATCCAGGAGGGGCTGCTGGCCAACCTGCTGGGCCAAGCGCAGCAGCGGGAGGTGCATTTCTATGACACCTCGGAACAGGCAGTCACCGAGGCCTACCAACAAGCCCTGGATCAGGGTGCCGAGTTCGTGATTGGCCCACTGCTTAAGCCCAACCTGGATGCCCTGCTCGAAGTCTACCAGCAGGAAGTTCCCCTACTCGCCCTCAATGCCGACACTCAGACCCTGCGCCACCCGGATCTCTATTTCTTCTCCCTGGATCCGGAAAGCGAAGCACAACAGGCGGCGGATCGCATGTGGCATCAGGGGCTCGAACGTCCCATGGTGCTGGCCTCACAAAACGCAACCGGTCGCCGCATGGCCGAGCGGTTCGCCGAGCAGTGGCACAGCCATACTGATGTCGAGGTCGAGATCCACTACTTCCAAGGCAACGACGCCATTCGCGACACGGTCCAGCAGGCAATGCATGTTGATCAAAGCCAGGCCAGGATCCAGGAGATCCGCGGCCTGTTTGGTACTGCCACCCAGGCCGATTTCCGCTCCCGTCGGGATATCGATGGGCTCTATCTGGTTGCCAGCAGTGCCGAAGTGCGCCTGCTCAAGCCCTTTGTCGACGTCAACCTGGCGGTATTTGCCGATCCTCTGGCGCTGTACACAAGCAGCCGGGCTCATGGCGAACTGGGCAGTGATCAACAGGCCCAAGAGCTTGATGGACTTCACCTTAGTGACATGCCCTGGCTGTTGAGTGACAATGAGGCCCTCGAACAGGCTTCGGCCCTGTGGCCGGATCGCCCCCTGTCGCTCAAGCGCCTCTATGCCATGGGTTATGACAGCTGGAGCCTGATCGATCGCCTGGCCCAGATGCGGGTCTTTACCGGCTATCGCATGCGAGGTCTGTCGGGTCAGTTGACGGTCGACCCGAATGGCTCGCTGGAGCGTGAACTCAATTGGGCCCGCTATCGCAGCGGTGCGCTGCAACCGGAGTAGCGGGTGACCCGGGCAGACGGGCTAGCGGCAGAGTCCAGGGCCTGCACCTACCTGCAGGCCGAGGGACTGACTCTGCTCGAACGCAATGTCCAGTGCCGTTTCGGTGAACTGGACCTGGTGATGAGCCAGGGGAATTTATTGGTGTTTGTCGAGGTCAAATTCCGTCGACAAAGCCACTATGGCGGAGCGGTTGCGGCCGTTACCACCAGCAAACAGAACAAGTTGCGCCTGACTGCGTCATGGTTTTTGCAGCAACGCGGCTGGGGGGAACGCCCCTGCCGATTTGATGTCCTCGCCATCGACGGGGCATCAATAAATTGGATCAAAAATGCATTTTAAAGAAGGTTACCCTATGTTGGAGCGTATCAAAGAGAGTTTCACCGAGAGCATCCAAACCAAGATCGATGCCCTGGAGAAACTGCCGGAGCCCTTGGAGAAAGCCGCCATGGCGATGGTCAACTGCCTGATGGCCGGGAATAAGATCCTGGCCTGTGGGAACGGCGGCAGCGCCGGGGATGCCCAACACTTCTCCGCCGAACTGCTCAACCGTTTCGAGATTGAGCGCCCTGGCCTGCCGGCCATCGCCCTGTCCACCGATACCTCCACCATCACGGCCATCGCCAATGATTACAGCTATGAGGAGATCTTCTCCAAACAGGTGCGCGCCCTGGGTCAGCCCGGCGATATCCTGCTGGCGATCTCCACCAGCGGTAACTCGGGCAACGTGATCAAGGCGATGGAAGCGGCGGTCAATCGCGACATGACCATCATCGCCCTGACCGGTAAAGATGGCGGCGCCATGGCTGGCCTGCTGAGTGAAAACGACGTGGAGATCCGGGTCCCAAGCAACCGCACCGCACGGATCCAGGAGGTCCACCTGCTGGCCATCCACTGCCTGTGTGACAACATCGATCGCACCCTGTTTCCTGAGGAAGGATAAGTCATGAGGCGCCTGATCCTGAGTCTGCTGCTGATCTCCCAATTGACGGCCTGCGCCGGCGTCGTCATGGTCGGTACCGTTGGCGGCGCAGTCATGCTCAATGATCGCCGCAGCCTGGGCAGCCAGATCGATGACCACGCACTGGAGGTTCGCATGTCCTCAGCCCTGAGGGCACACGAGGATCTGCGCAACCAGACACGGATCAGCGCCATCAGCTTAAATCAGCAGGTCCTGCTGGTGGGCCAGGTACCCAATGACATGCTGCGAGAAAAAGCCGTTAAGGTGATCAGCAATGTGGAAGGGGTGCACACAGTCCATGACCAGCTGAGACGGGGCAGCCCCATCGGCTTTAGTACCGTCAGCTCGGACAGTTGGATCAGCACTAAGGTCAAGAGCCGCATGTTCAGTGACAATGATCTGGATGCCATGCGGATCAAGGTGATCACCGAAAACAGTGAGGTCTTCCTGCTGGGCCTGGTCAAAACCAGTGAAGCGGACCAGGCAGTGGAGATCGCCCGCACCACGGCCGGTGTCCGCAAGGTGATCAAAGTCTTTGAGTATCTCTGATAGCTGTTAGCTGTTAGCTGTTAGCTCACCAGCAATGGTGTAAAAACGCCCCGCTTATGACAAGCGGGGCGTTTTTTATTCTAGCCTCGATTTATCGCGGCATCGGCGGCAGGCCGACGGCATCGTACACCTTGGCCAGGGTCTTGGCAGCGCGCTCACGGGCATTGTCGGCACCGGCCTTCATCACCTCATCCAGGTAGGCCTGATCGGCGCGGATCGCTTTAAAGCGCTGCTGCATCGGCTCCAGCATGGCAACCACGGACTCGGCCGTCGCCACCTTGAGATGGCCGTACATCTTGCCTTCAAACTCCGCCTCGATCTCGGCAAACGACTTACCACTGGTGGCCGAGTAGATGCTCATCAGGTTGGACACCCCCGCCTTGTTCTCGAGATCAAAGCGCACTACCGCCGGATCGTCGGAATCGGTCACTGCCTTCTTGAACTTCTTGGTGATCACCTTGGGATCTTCCAGCAGGCCGATGCGGTTGTTGGCATTGTCATCGGACTTGGACATCTTCTTGGTGGGATCCTGCAGGCTCATCACCCGGGCACCGGTCTGGGGAATATGCGGCTCAGGGATGGCAAACACCTCACCATAGAGATTATTGAAGCGGGTACCGATATCCCGTGCCAGCTCCAGGTGTTGCTTCTGATCGTTGCCCACGGGCACCTCGTTGGTGCCATACAGCAGGATATCGGCCGCCATCAGCACCGGGTAGCTGTACAGGCCGGCGTTGATGTTGTTGGCGTGACGGGCCGACTTGTCCTTGAACTGGGTCATCCGGTTCAACTCTCCCATCTGGGTGTAACAGTTGAGGATCCAGCTCAACTGGGTGTGCTCCTGCACGTGGGACTGCACAAAGACCGTGCTCTTCTTGGGATCGATGCCACAGGCCAGGTACAGGGCCAGGGTATCCATACAGGCATTCCGCAACGCTTGCGGGTCCTGACGCACAGTGATGGCGTGCAGATCGACAATGCAGTACAACGCGTCGTGGGTGTCCTGCAGGTTGACCCACTGACGCAGCGCGCCCATGTAGTTGCCAAGGGTCAGGCCGCCCGAGGGTTGGGCACCACTAAATACGACAGGTTTACTCATTGGATCTCAGTCTCGGTTAACGCCGGCAACAGCGCCAGCAGGTGTTCAAAATTATCCAGTGCATGATCCGGATCCAGGCGCCGAATGTCCAGCCCATAGTTATAGCCGTAACTCAGGCCCACCGTGGCACAGCCAGCCGCCTTGCCCGCCTCGATATCGTTGCGCGAATCGCCCACCATCAACAGCTGCTCCGGCGCCAATTGCCAGCGGCTCAGCAGGGTGGTCAGAGGCAGAGGGTCCGGCTTGCGCCGTGCCAGGCTGTCACCACCGAGCCAGTATTCGAAAGGCTCTGCGATCCCACACTCTTCAAGCAGTTGCGGAACATAGCGGGCTGGCTTATTGGTCACCAGGGCGAGTCGGTAACCACGCTGCTGCAGTTGGCCCAGAGTCGAAGCGACCCCCCTATAGAGCATTTGAGGGCTCGCCCTGTGCTGGCCATAGTGGTGATGAAACCGGGTCAGCGCCTGCTCCAGCACGGCCGGCGCAAGCGCCGGATCCGGTACAACATCATCGGCCAGGGCACGACGCATCAGCATCTCGGCTCCATTGCCGATCCAGCCCAGGGCTTTTTGTGGATCGCAGGCGGGGCGCCCGAGATCCAGCAGTGCCTGGCCCGCCGCCAGTGCAAGGCTGGGCCCGCTGTCCACCAGGGTGCCATCCAGATCAAAGGCAATCGCACGCACTCGAGACAGCGACATCAGACCTTCGCCTGAGCCAGTTCGGCCCGCATCTGGTCGATCACCGCGCGGTAATCCGGCTGGTTAAAGATGGCCGAGCCCGCCACAAACATGTTGGCGCCGGCGGCGGCGATCTCTGCGATGTTCTCCACCTTGACGCCACCGTCGATCTGCAGACGGATGGCACGGCCGCTGGCATCGATGCGCTCGCGCACCGCCCGGATCTTATCCAGGGTTTGGGGAATGAAGGATTGACCGCCAAAGCCTGGATTCACCGACATCAACAGGATCACATCCAGCTTGTCCATCACGTGATCCAGGTAGTGCAACGGCGTCGCCGGATTGAACACCAGCCCCGCCTGGCAACCGCCATCCTTGATCAACTGCAGGGTGCGATCGATATGCTCGGAGGCCTCGGGATGGAAGGTGATGATGGAGGCACCGGCGTCAACAAAATCCGGCACCAGGCGATCCACCGGCTTGACCATCAGGTGCACGTCGATGGGGGCCGTGAGTCCGCGCCGATCCATATCGGCGCGCAGTGCCTGGCAGACCAGGGGGCCTATGGTCAGGTTGGGCACATAGTGATTGTCCATCACGTCGAAATGCACCACATCGGCGCCAGCATTCAGGACCGCGGCAACGTCTTCCCCGAGGCGGGCAAAGTCGGCGGACAAAATCGAAGGGCAGATCAGAAAATCGTTCATTACCATCTCACTTCATGTCGGTTGGGCCCGCCTATGGTAATCGTTTTGCCTTATGGGACCCAAACCCCTTTTTATAACTCGGTTGCAATTTAATTAAACAAAAGTTTAAGGTACTTACACCCCCCAGGTCCTTCCCCGACTGGATGTTGAACGGGCGACAAGCTCAATTTTTTAATGGAATAAGGGATAGGATAATGAAGAAAGTTATTGCGATTAGTGTTCTGGCCGCGCTTGGCTCACTGGCAGCCGTGCCCGCAAAGGCGGAGTTCAGTGGCAACATCGGTGTAACCAGCGACTACCTGTGGCGCGGCGACAGCCAGACCGGCGGTGCCCCCGGGATCTCCGGTGGCCTCGATTATGCCCACGATCTCGGCTTCTACGCCGGCACCTGGGTCTCCAATGTCGACTTTAGCGATGCAGAAGCAGGAGAGTTCGATCCAACCACCTATGAGCTGGATCTCTACGGTGGCTTCGCCGGTGAGGCCGGTGACTTCAGCTACGACGTCGGCTACATCTATTACGCCTACCCCAACAGCGGCAGCGACAACGACCTGGATTTCGGCGAAGTCTACGGTGGCGTCGGCTGGAAATGGTTTGGTGTGAA
Organism: Ferrimonas sp. YIN67; assembly: GCF_057219095.1. Classification (NCBI taxonomy): domain Bacteria; kingdom Pseudomonadati; phylum Pseudomonadota; class Gammaproteobacteria; order Alteromonadales; family Ferrimonadaceae; genus Ferrimonas; species Ferrimonas sp. YIN67. The sequence continues at coordinate 12,628 of NZ_JBXVVJ010000005.1, read as the reverse complement.
CCTGGCCTATGGCACCAACGAGAAGGCAAGCGAGAAGTTCTATGAGGACGCCCTCTACGTCGAAGGCACTGCCGCCTTTGATCTGACCGACTCCGTCAGCCTGGGCTTTGCCGTCGGTCACTACAGCTTCGATGCCGACAGCGATGAGGACTATGTCAACTACAACGTCTCTCTGACCAAGGCCACGGATCTGGGCGACTTCAGCTTTGTGATCAGCGATACAGACCGTAGCGATTCCGATCCCATCGTCCTGATCTCCTGGGCCTACGGCTTCGACCTGTAACAGGGTAAAGCGATCGCCAGGACACGCTTGATATCACCGCCTCCTATCACCATAGGAGGCGGTGATGTTTTTTGACGGCCGTGGACGCAAGATCTGGATAACGATCGCCATAGCCCTGCTACTGCCTGTGAGCCTGGGCTGGGACTCACTCGCCAACTCGGAGCGGGGCAGTCAGGATCACTCAGAGCAACTGGCGTGGCAACTCTGGCTAGGGGGCAGCGCCAATGGTCAGATCCACTTTGTGGAGTTACTGGAGCTGCTGTACCGATCCTGCAACCAAGGTACCCCATCCCCATGATCCATATTCTGCTCAGCGTCCTGGCCAGCCTGTTTGGCGTACAAAGCGAAGCTCGCCGCCAGGAGGACTTCCAGCAGCGCTCCCCCCTACCCTTTATTCTCACCGGCCTGGGGGTGATCCTGGTGTTTGTCCTGGCCCTGATCGCCCTGGTGCATTGGGTGCTGGCGGCCCACTGATCCCCCTTCCACCCAGGACGTCGCCTGCCGATGGGCGTCAAAAGTGCCAGCGAAGAGTACGCCCGGACAGATGAAGGCCCATAGAAAACGGCACCCTAAGGTGCCGTATTTGCGATGCTGCTGGCCATCACCCTTGCCGACACGCGTCGGGACAATAGAGAGCAAACAACTCGTCGACCTTTTTACGCCCGCCCGCCGTCTGGCTGATGGAGCGCCCCACCTGAAAGCTTTCCAGCTGGGCCTGGTGATACAGCTTGCGGGCCACCGGCGTATCATGATTGCTGATCAAGACCGTCGCACCGCGCTCCTGGGCAGCGGCATAGGCACAGTCCGCCAGCAGCGCCTGATCATCCAGGCTGAACCCACCGGAGGCATAGCTGGTGAAGTTGGCCGTCGTGGAGAGGGGCAGATACGGGGGATCACAGTACACCGCATCGCCGTCACCGGCACGGGCAAAGGCATCGGCATAGCCCTCACAAAAGAAGGTGGCACGCTGCGCTTTCTCGGCAAAAAACCACAACTCTTTCTCCGGAAAATAGGGTTTCTTATAGGAGCCAAACGGCACATTGAACCCACCGGACTTGTTGTAGCGGCACAAGCCATTGTAGCCATAACGGTTGAGGTACAGAAACAGGACGGCGCGGCCAAAACGCTCGTGGGTCTGGTTAAACTCAGCCCGGATCCCGTAATAGGTTTCCTTGTCGTTGTTGGCATCAACAAACCACTTACGCACCTCCGCGATATAGCCATCGGGATCCTGTTGCAGGGTCTGATACAGGCCGATCAGATCCGGGTTGATGTCGCTGAGCAGATAGCGAGTAAAGTCGGTGTTAAGAAACACCGAGCCGGCGCCGACAAAGGGTTCAACCAGACAATCGGCCTCGGGCAACCGGCCAGCGATCTGATCCGCCAGCTTGAATTTGCCGCCTGCCCACTTGAGAAATGCTCTGGATCTCGTCATCTGCCAACCGTTTTCTGCGAAAAGCGGAGATTCTACCCTTGTTGCTGCAGGATCTCAGCCAATTGTTGCTCTTCGGACAGCTCTTTTTGCACCGCTGCCATCGATTTTATGTAGGGGGACAGAGTTCGAGCCTGTTGTGGCAAAGCCTCAATGGCATCCTGGGCGTCCTGACGGCTCTTATAGCCCCCCTGAACCAGCACGTACCAGGGCTGAGGCGAGCGATCAATTCGGTACACTCGCACGCCCTCCCCAAGACCGTGGCTATCAAGAAAGCCCTTGATCAACTCAGGGTAGGAAAACACCGCCAGCTGTAACACATAGCTATCTTCCACCCGCTCCATCAGAGCCATCTCGGTCAGCTCAACCGGTTCGCGCTCCAACTCCGCTTCGGCAAGGCTGCTAGGCTCAAGCACCGGCTCGGCCACCACCTTAAAGTCGTCCCCGGATTCAGCGAGGGGTTCAGCCACAGCGGCCTCAGAGACGATCACAGATCCAGCCTCGGACGCCATGTCCGATGATAGGCTCTCTGGAACCGGCTCCCCCGACTCACCCATTGGAGAAGAGGCCGTCGCTGCAGCCACAGAAGCCGGCTCCCCTGTCCCCGGCTCTGGTGGCAAGGGGGGCCAGGAGCCAGCCAGCAGCTCTTCCAGGCTCGGCCCATTCGAGCCCGCCGGTTCACTCTCCGGCTCCCCTTCGGCGGGGGCGTCGGAGACAATCTCGGGGGCAGGCTCTACGGGGAAGGCCCCACTGGGCAATGCCTCCGGCTGGCGGGGACGGTCCAATCCCCACCAAAGGATCAGTGTTAAGATCAGGATGCTGAGCCCAGCGATGGCATAGCGATGTCCCCGCCCCAGGGCAGAAAGTGGGGGCATCTTCCCCAGCGCAGCGACCAGAGCCACCACGGCCGTTAGGGAGCCGTCGGACTGCTGCAGTTGCCGCTCTACCGCTTCATCATTGACGAAGCGTCGCTTACCCTCTCGGATCACCAGCTGGTTGTAGAGCTTTAATCGTTCACGTAGGGGGGACGCGCCGATCTCCACTGGTAACAATCGGGATGAGACCGATTCGGGCATCTCAACCTGCAACCGCGCTACCAGCGCCGGCTCACAGACCAGGATCAGGGTCAACGGAAGGTTTAGGGCTTTGGCCTCCATGGCCAGGCTGATCAACTCAACCAGCAGGGTGTCTGCCACCAGATGGGCATTATCCACCACCACCAGCATGCGCTGCTGCGGATCCTGGGCCAAGCGTTCAAAGGTATCGGGAAGAGGCTCAAGATTATCGAAGACTGCTTGCGGCAGCAGTTGGCGGATCAAGCGCTCCCTCAGTCGCGCAGGATCCCCCCCTTCGGTGGCGCTCAGATAGGCCTGATTAACGCCCTCACTCTGCTCCAACAGCGTCTGAGCCAGGACAGTTTTGCCCATACCCGATGCACCGTGTAAGAGGAGCAGATGATCACCGTACTCGGTCAGGTAGCGCAGGCGTTCCAGCAGGCTTCGTTGGCCAGGCAGCAGGTCGGAGGGTGCTGCTAGTGCGTTCATAAACCTTGCAGGAAATCTCGCAACTGCTCGCCGGTGACGCTGGAAACCACTTCGGCCCGGCCCAAGGTGATGGGTAAAACCAGACGGATCTGGCCATCCAGTACCTTCTTATCACGGCGCATATGGGGAAGATAGTCGTCGGCACTCATGTCGACAGGGCCGGCGATGGGCAGATCAAACGCCAGGAGCAACGCACAGATCCTATCGACCTCGGTGGCACTCAACCAGCCCAGTTGCTGTGACAACTGTGCCGCCTGAACCATGCCAGCCGACACGGCTTCACCGTGCAGCCAATTGCCATACCCCTGCTCGGCCTCGATGGCATGACCAAAAGTATGTCCCAGGTTCAACAGGGCACGAATATCCTGCTCCGTTTCATCCTGAGCCACCACCTCCGCCTTGATCTCGCAGCAGCGACGCGTCGCATAGATCAGGGCCTCTGTGTCCAACGCCTTAAGTGCTTTGCAATTTTCCTCCAACCAGAGGAAAAAATCCGGATCCCAGAGGATCCCGTATTTGATCACTTCGGCCATGCCGGCGGCGAACTCCCGCGCAGGCAGGGTTGAGAGCGTTGAGGTATCCATCAACACCAGTTCGGGTTGATGGAACGCACCGATCATGTTCTTGCCCAGTGGATGGTTAACCGCCGTTTTTCCTCCCACGGAGGAGTCTACCTGGGCCAACAGAGTGGTAGGGATCTGAACGAAAGGCACCCCGCGTTGGAAACAGGCTGCGGCAAATCCAACCATATCACCGATCACACCGCCGCCCAGGGCAACAAAAGCACAATCACGGCTCAAGTCCAACTCCAGCGCCCGGGCGAAGATCCGCTCCAGGGTCGCCAATGTCTTATGGGCTTCGCCATCGGGGAGCACCAAGGTCTCGACCTGCTTGCCGGCCTGAGCCAAAAGATCACAGGTCGCCTGCAGATACAGTGGGGCTACCACCTCATTGGTGATCACCAACAGGCGTCGCGGCTTGATGGCGGCCAGCCAGGTAGCACCGTCCGCCAACAGGCCAGGCGCGATTAATATGGGGTAGCTGCGCTTCCCCAGTTGTACGTCAATCCGTTCCATGGTGCTCTAATCCCGACTAACCGCTTAAAAACCCAGGCGTTCGATGATCTCGTTGGCCACAACCTTGGCGCTCTGATCATCGGTACGGACCACCAGATCTGCCACCTCTTCGTACATCGGGTTGCGTTCCTCGGCCAGTTTTTCAAGCACTTCACGAGGCTCGTCCACCTGTAACAGAGGGCGACGCTTGTCACGCTGAGTACGTGCAACCTGCTTCTCAATGGTGGTTTCCAGATACACCACGATCCCGCGGGCAGAAAGGCGATTTCGCACCTCTTTGCTGATCACAGAGCCACCACCGGTAGCCAGGACAATGCCCTGCTTTTCGGTCAGATCGGTAATAACGCGAGCTTCGCGCTTACGGAATCCCTCTTCACCTTCAACATCGAAGACCCAGGCGATATCGGCACCGCTGCGGGCCTCGATCTCGTGGTCGGAGTCAAAAAAGTCCAGGTGAAGCATTTGCGCGAGGTGTCGGCCAATGGTGCTCTTACCGGCACCCATGGGACCAATCAGAAAAATATTTCTTTTTTCAGCCATTTCTACTGTCGAGTTATTTAAAAAAAACTAAGCTAGCGACCACCGAAGCGGCGGCGGAAGAATACCCACTTTGACGCTAATTTTGGTGGCCGATTATCGCAGGGAAAAGCGCTGCAAAGCAATAGAAGCGGCAATTGAGCGGCCTCTATTAAGCGTTAAAGCTGCTCAGTGACGATCTTAGGTGTCACAAAAATCAGTAACTCTTTCTTCTCGGTAAAGTCCGTGGTGTTACGGAAAAGCCAGCCAAGATACGGAATATCGCCCAATATCGGCACCTTGGAAACCGTATTCAACTGCTGCTGTTGAAAGATCCCACCCAGCACAATGGTCTCACCATTTCGAGCCAATACCTGAGTGGAGATCCTCTGGGTATCGATGGCCGTCGCCGGGCCGGTAGCCGTCTGCACCGTTTCCCCACGAGTATCCTGGGTCACGGTCAGATCCAGGACAATACGGTTGTCCGGAGTGATCTGGGGCTTCACCGTCAACCCCAGCACCGCCTTCTTAAACTCCACCGAGGTAGCACCGCTGGAAGTCGATTGAACAAAGGGGATCTCCACCCCCTGCTCAATAAAGGCGGTAAACTGATTCGCCGTGGTCAACCTCGGACTGGCGATGATTTCACCCTTGTTTTCTCGCTCAAGCGCCGACAACTCCAGATCCAGCAGAGTCCCGTCACCCAGCTTCGCCACATGAAACGCAATGCTACCGGCTGGTTCCGCTACGGGGAGGTTCACATTCAGCCTGTCGCCAATGGCTGGCACAATGCCATTGCTGATATCGACAGCCCCTTCCAGGGAGCCAGCGCTCCCTCGGTCTCCTTGTTGATCCGAGATCCCCCACCGGATCCCCAGCTCTTCATTGAGATTGTCGCGAATGGTGACCATGCGAGACTCAATAACGACCTGCTTTATTGGCACATCCAGCACTTCAATCAGGCGATATACGTCTTCGAGTCGCTGAGCCGTATCCTGGATCAACAGGGTGTTGGTACGTTCATCGACCGAAACAGACCCCCGCTCCGACAACAAACTGCCTGCTTCACCACTGAGTAAAGCGGCGATATCTCCGGCCTTGGCATAATTGATTTGAAGGTATTCCGAGAACAGGGGCACGACCTCTCGCTTGTCCTGTTCATCCTGAAGCCGCTGGCGCTCCTGGTCAGCCAACTCCTCCCGAGGAGCCACCAATAAGATGTTACCTTCGATGCGCTTATCCAAGCCGCTGATCTTTAGAATCATTTCGAGTGCCTGATCCCACGGAACATCATCCAGATGCAAGGTGAGATTACCCGCAACCGTGTCCGTCGTGACCAGGTTAAAGTCGTTGTGCTCGGCAATGACCTGCAACACGCTGCGCACCGGGATATCCTGAAAGTTCATGGATAACCGGCTACCACTATAGGTCGGTGCAACGCCGTCAGATTGAGCCTTGCCAGGCGTTACCGAGACAATGAACTGGGTACCGTCCTGATAGTGCTCGTAATCGAATGCCCGCCCTCCCATATTCAAAGAGACTGAAGTTTGTTCCGATTTAGCAAAGGTTTCGAAGGCCACCACCTGAGTATTAAAGTCCTCAACATTCACCACATACAGTAGCTCTGACGGTAGCTGAGTATTGTAAAAATCCACCATCAACTCGGCTCCACGCCGCTGCAGATTGACCGCAACCGCCTTATGAGAAAGCGTCAACACCAGCTCCCCCCGCCCCTCTTTACCACGGCGAAAATCGATCGCTTCAATCCGGTTTAGCGCTCTTGTCGACATCACCTTGGAAGATTGCCCCCCCAACGTCAGGTAAAAACGCTTTCCCTCCACTCGAGTGGCATAAGGCATGGGCTGGGCAAGCGTCGTTGATACCACTAGCGCCTGATCCGTTTGCGCCAAATCCAGGCGTTTCACCCCTGCCTTATCAATCTCTATGCTTGTCGATGCCATCTCATGGGTACTGGCATCGAAACTCAACACCACCCCTGCGGGCTGGGCCGATAAATGCACTTTAGGCTCGGGTACCTGAGCATCAAACACAAACTCCAGTTCGACTTGATCGCCCGCCCCGGCCTGGTAGCGTAGATCCGTCAGGGTCGCCGCCAGCGTCGAACCGCTCATCAGGATCAAAGCCAAGAACCCGATCAGGCCGAGTGTTCCGTGTGCCATACGTCCGTGCATGGATAATTTCCTTGATGATTATGGATTGATCATGGCCAGCTGGCTGTTCCGAGTACGCCAACACCCCCGCGCATCCGGGATCCACTCTTCTATCTGAATACGGTCGGCACGGATCGCCGTGATCCTGCCGTGATACAGCCCCAAATGATCCCCAATGGCCACCTTATGCAGGCGCCCGTCGCCAGAGCCCAATAACGCCCACTGCAGGCCGGCTTCACTGATCACCCCTTTGAGCAGGAAACTGTCCAGGGCATAGGCTTCGAGTCGGCTTTTGTCCCGCTGTAGATCCGGGCTTGGGCAGTTCTCCGCGACCGCCCCCGAACGCTCCGATACCGGAGCAGACTCGGCGATAAAGGGGCTACGCAGCTGGGCCGCCTCATAAGCCACTCGCGTAATTGCCAAGGGGATGGGCTCCGGCTCTTCAAATGGAACCGGGGTCGCCTGGATCTCCGCCACATACTGTCGAAGATCCGAAACGCCTCCACCACAGCTGGCAAGGCCAAGTAACAGCAGTCCACTCAAGATCTTTTTCATGGCACTGGGTCCATCGCGTCCGGTGAAAAACGGTAGGTCTTGGCCGTTACCGACATGCCCAATCGCCCCTCTTCTCGACGCAACACGAAGTCGTGTAAGCTGACAATCCTGGGTAAGGCCGCCACACCGGCGGAAAAAGCCCCAAAATCGTGATACCCCCCATTAAGCTGGATATCAATGGGGATCTCAACATAGAAGGTTTGCGCCTGCTCGGGCTGCCAGTCGAGACTCCGAATCGCCAAACTGGCGTCCGTGGCCAGGAAGGTCACTGAGTCCAGCAACCCCGGCATCTCATCGGCGGTTGGCAACATGGTAAGCATCTGTTCCAGCTCTTGGGTCATCTTCTCCAGACGCGCCTGGTATTGGGGCAAGTGCGTGCCAATGCGATACTTGCGTTCAAACTCCTGCTTTAGCTCCCCCTCTTTTCGCTCCAGAGCCCCAAGCTGCTGCTGATCCCCCTTCAGGACAAGGAAGTAGCCTAGGATCAGGATCATCAATACCAGCAATCCCCCTAAGCCATTTCGCACCCAGAGGGGCCAGCGACCGACATTATCAAAGTCCAATTCATTGAGCTGACTCAGATCCATCTTCAATCCTCACTCGAGGCGCTGTGGGGGATAATCGGGCCATCAACAACCACCAACTCCAACTTGAAGGCATGCATTCGCTGTGTCAATGCATCCGCTGCAACAATTCGGCGGATCCTGGGCTCTGCCAGCCGGGGGGAGGCCTCGACCTGTCGCATGATGTTGGCCAACTGATTGTTGGAGTCACAGTACCCCTCCAAAGATACCTTGGAGCCCTTGACCTCCAGTTGGGTCAAAGTCACTCCCGGCACCATCACCCGGGCCAGCTCATTGAGGATCTGGACTGGCAGGTGACGCTGGCGCTGCAAAGCCCTGATCACCTCGATCCGCTGAAGCAACGAGGCTTCCTCCTCCTTAATACGATTGATCTGCGCGATCTGGGCATCGACTTTATGGATCTCAGCCTGCAAGTAATCGTTTCGCTCTCCCTGCGCTCCCTGCAGGTGGAGCAACAGCAGGTGCACAAAAAAGACCAACAGGACCCCACCCAATGCCACGCCGCCCATCGCGACAGCAAAACGCTGCTTAGCACGCTGGCGCTGGGCTTCACGCCAGGGCAGAAGATTCAGATGTGGCACGGTTCGAAACTCCTCAGGGCCAGGCCGCAGGCGACCATGTAGCTGGCAATATCAGTACCAACCCGGTCACGAATGGCTTGATCGCCCCCAAGCCCGGCGGCAAAGGGGTCGGCTAGGAAAACCGGAAGCGAGAGCGCATTGCACAACTCATCACATAACCCCTCAATGCGAGCACTGCCCCCCGACAGGACCAGACAATCCACCGGGCGCGAATAGCCGGCATTGGCAAATAATTGAAAAGTACGTCGGATCTGCTGTACCAGCTGAGCCTGGAAGGGAGCCAGGACCTCGAGTATATAGTTAGGAGGCAATTCTCCCCCCACTTTTGCGCGCTCAGCCTCCTCCTGGCTCATGCCATAGTAACCGAGGATCGCCTGGGTATATTGCTCGCCCCCGAAGGCTTGCTCCCGCACAAAGCGGGTTTCCCCGTCGACCACCAGGGCAAAAGTGGTCATGCTGGCTCCCAGGTCCACCAAGGCCACCACCCGGTTGGCCGGATCACCAGGCAGAGCCGGGGCCACCAACTGGTAGCTTCGACCGAGCGCATAGCCCTCAACGTCGATCACCTTGCTCTGTAATCCGGCGGCACTCAACGCCTCGACTCTGCCCTCGACATCGTCGGAACGACAGGCCGCCAGCAGGATCTCCACCTTATGACCCTCGTCCAGGGTCCGCAGGCGTTCGAAATCGATATTAACGTCTTCAAGGGGGGAAGGGATCAGACTGTCGGCTTCGATCTCGATCTGGGCCTCGAGCTCCTCTTCGGACAGCTCTGCGTCCATCTGGATCACCTTGGTCATCACGGTCGAACCGCTGACCGAGGCAGCGCCAAATCGGGTGTCACCGGGAAGCTGGGCTCGGATCCGGCGCATCGCCTCCGCCACGGCATCGGGCTCGCGGATCTCCCTGTCCACCACCGCCCCCCGGGGCAAAGGCGCCTTGGCGATCCCGGCAAGTTGAATACCGCCTTGTACCTGGTGAAGCAAAACGGCCTTCACTTCCTGGGTACCGATATCTACGCCCACCAGGCTCGGGAGGCTCGGCTTAAACCATTTTGCCCACATCTTCCCTGTCCCACTATCACTCCATAATCCTTAGAATGAACCAGATATATGCATTCAATCAAATTTTCAGACACATAATATTTACTCGCCCCCTTATTCAGCCGTCTTTTTGAGCCGTGGTTTGCAGGGTATACTTGCGGGTTAATCATCACATGCGAGGAAAGATTCTGAGTGAAGTGGTTTAAACGCCTGATGGCGACTTTTGCGGTGTTAGCCGTGCTGGGTGCCGCCGCGGTCGCAGGCCTTTATGCCTGGATCGCCCCCACCTTGCCCGATGTCGAGACATTGAAAACGGTCCAGCTGCAGACCCCGATGCGGGTCTACAGTGCCGATGGACAACTGATCTCCCAGTTTGGGGAGAAACGCCGGATCCCCGTCCAGATCGACGAGGTTCCCAAGCCGCTGATCCACGCCTTCCTGGCAACGGAGGATGCGCGCTTTTATGAACATTACGGTGTCGACCCTATCGGCCTGATCCGGGCGGCCGTGGCCGTCGCCACCTCGGGCAGTAAGGTGCAGGGAGCCAGTACCATCACCATGCAGGTGGCCCGAAACTTCTTCCTGACCCGGGAGAAGACTTACGACCGCAAGATCCGTGAGATCTTCCTTGCCCTGGAGATCGAGCGCGTCCTGAGCAAAGATGAGATCCTCGAGCTTTACCTTAATCGAAGCTTTCTGGGTAACCGCGCCTACGGCGTCGGTGCCGCCGCCCAAGTCTATTACGGTAAAGAGCTGTCCCAACTGACACTGCCAGAGATGGCGATGCTGGCTGGCCTGCCTCAGGCACCATCGGCCAACAACCCCATCCGTAACCCCAACAGTGCTCGCTCCCGCCGTAATACCGTACTGTGGCGCATGAGGGACACGGGTTTTATCTCCGAAAGCGAATATCAGGAAGCGCGCGAGGCACCGATCACCGCCCGCTACCATGGGGCCGAGATCCAACTGTATGCACCTTACCTGGCCGAAATGGTGCGCGATCACATGGTTGCGCTCTATGGAGAGGAAGCAGCCTACACCCAGGGCTTTGATATCTATACCACCGCCAACGCTGCCACTCAGGAAGCGGCGCAACGGGCCATGTTGGACAATATCTTTGCCTACGACACTCGCCACGGATACCGTGGTCCCATGGCCCAGCTCTGGGATCCCCAGGCCGCCCCACAAGCTGCAGAGGATGACGGCGAAGCCACAGGTCCCGCCTGGGAGCCGGAGCAGATTGTTGCTCACCTTAAAGGTGTTCGCCGCTACCGGGATATCCATCCAGCCGTGGTGCTGACAGTCGAGAACAAGAGCGCCGATGTGATGACCGCCCAAGGCGAGACCATCACCCTCCCCTGGGAGGGGATCAACTGGGGTCGGGAATACATCAGCGATACCCGCCAGGGCTCCGCCCCGAAACAGGCTGCCGATGTACTCAACGAAGGAGAGCAGATCTGGATCCGCCAATTTGACGGTCACTGGTGGCTGGCTCAGATCCCAGACGTGAGTAGCGCCTTTGTTGCACTCAACCCCAATGATGGGGCGATTGAGGCCTTGGTCGGCGGCTATGATTTTGGGCAAAGCCAATACAACCGGGTGACCCAGGCCAAGCGTCAACTCGGCTCCAACATCAAGCCTTTCCTCTACTCTGCAGGACTGGAGCATGACTACACCTTGGCGACCCTGATCAACAATGCCCCCATCACTCAGTGGGATCGCAGCCAGGGTACCGCGTGGCGGCCACGCAACTCACCGGACGTCTACACGGGCCCAACCCGGGCCCGTCAAGGCCTGGCCCAATCCATCAACGTGATGGCGGTTCGAATGATCCGGGAAGTGGGTGTTGAGAACTTCGTTAATCACGCAGTGAAATTCGGTTTCGATCGAGCGGATCTGTCACCCAATGAGTCTCTGGCACTGGGATCCGCTTCTGCTACCCCACTGGAGAATGCCCGAGGTTTTGCCGTGTTCAGCAACGGCGGTTACCTGATCGATCCCTACTTTATCGAACGGATCGAGGACAGCGACGGCCAAGTGATCTTCCAGCATCAGGCCAAGATCGTCTGCCCCGACTGCGAGGAGGCCCTGGCCAATGCAGTACCGGAAGACGCTGAGCCGGCGCTGGGGAACCAGTGCCCCTGGCCTGCCGAGTTGCTGGCCAAGCGGGTGATCAGTGAACAGAACGCCTTCCTGATCAAGCAGACCATGCAGTCTGTGATCTGGGGTGGCGGTGACTGGAATGCTGGCACCGGCTGGAATGGCACCGCCTGGCGAGCGGCTCGCCTGCTCAAGCGGCGGGATATTGGGGGCAAGACAGGGACCACCAACGATGCTCGAGACACCTGGTTCTCCGGCTACGCCCCGGATCTGGTGGCTACCGCCTGGATGGGTTTCGACGATCACAGTCGCCTGCTGGGGCGTACCAGTTGGAACGCCCATGGGCCACAAGATCAGATCACCGCAGGGGAATCTGGCGCCAAAACCGCGGGTCCCGCGTGGAACCACTTTATGAAGATGGTCCTTGAAGGGGTTCCGGAGAAGCGTTACAGCGTGCCCGAAGGGATCGTAACCGCCCGGATCGATCTGGAAAGCGGCAAGCTCTCCACCCGTACCGACGCCAGCAGTCGATTCGAGTACTTTATCGACGGTACGGTGCCGACCGAGATCGCCGACAGCACGCCGGAGGAGTCCAATATCTTCGAGGATGAGCTGTCGGAAGAGCTGTTTTGATCGGACTTCGCCCGATAGCTGATAGCTGATAGCTGATAGCTGATAGCTGATAGCTGATAGCTGATAGCTGATAGCTGATAGCTGATAGCTGATAGCTGATAGCTGATAGC
>NZ_JBXVVJ010000004.1:0-329595 GCF_057219095.1 Ferrimonas sp. YIN67 | reverse complement strand
TACTCAATGAATACTGAATTTCGTATAGTCACTCAGTAAACATTAAGAAATGATGATTTCTCAATCCTACGTGAGTGCCCACACAGATTGTCTGACAAATTGTTAAAGAGCTTGCTTCGTTACCAAAGCGAGATGCGCATTCTACACATCCATTTTTGTTCGTCAACCCTTGATTTCATTAAGGATTAACATCGCCGTTAGGGTCTCAGTGAAGAGCACCACCGCGAAACTGTTTCGCCATGCCCCGTCGACAGGAAGCGCATTATAGGGATGGCCAGGCAAGTTGCAACAATAAATCACTGCCAAACGAATCGCCTGGCTAATTTTCCACCAAAGCACCGAGATCTGGATGCCTTTTAACCAATCTGTCAGCTTCGATCAGCCGAATTAGTAAGGATCCAGGTAACCGCCTCTGGCAATGCATCGCTTACGGTATCGGCTAGAGCCGTTCCTTGCGCCGTTACACTCTTACCACTGCGAACCAAAACTTTTCCCGCAACCCCAGCAGCTTTAGCCGCCAGCATATCATCAGCCTTATCGCCCACCATATATGAAGCGCCCAACTCCACCCCATGTTCTTGGGCGCCTAGCAACAACATCCCGGGTTTCGGTTTTCGGCACTCACAATCACAGACGTAAGGTGCCTCTCCTTTTTGCGGATGATGAGGGCAGTAATAGATAGCGGTAAGTGGCGCGCCAGCAGAGGCAAAACGTTCTGCCATCCAATCGCACAGGGTCGAAAAATGCGCCTCACTATAATAGCCACGAGCGATACCCGACTGATTAGTCACCACGATAAGCTTAAAGCCGGCATCGACCAGTCGAGCACAGGCCTCCAGTACGCCAGGCACAAATTCAAAATCCTCGATCTTGTGTACATAACCGTGATCCACATTAATCACGCCATCCCGATCGAGAAATACCGCCTTACTCATTCGCTGTTCCTGCTCTTCGTTATTGCCCATTCCCCAGTGACACGCCTTTTTGGCATCAAGCATAGGGTGGATCTGTTTGTTGAGTGATATACCGAGCCATCCGCTGCTAAGTATCCCTTTGCCAGCTTGGCGGGTCAATTTAGCCCTGATATCACGATAGATTGGTCGACCAAGGCGCCATTGGGCGGTCATTAATCACGCAAACACCCGGTTTGGACGGCTAAATGGCTAAGTGTCCATTGACAGACTTCTGGACGGCTATTTAAACTGCATCCATCGGGCCAAGGCCCCACACGATAATGATAAGGCGACAGAATCGGTATGATCACTCTCGAAGCCATCCATAAAACATTCCGCCAGGGTGACCGCGTGATCCCGGCCCTACGCCCCACGGATCTTCATGTTCCTGCCGGCAGCATCTTTGGGATCATCGGAAGCTCCGGCGCCGGTAAGAGTACCCTGATCCGCTGTGTGAATCTGCTGGAGCGCCCCGATGGGGGGGCCGTAAAGATTGACGGTGTCGACCTCACCCAACTGAACGCCGCCGCATTGCGCAAGCAACGCCAGCAGATCGCGATGATCTTCCAGCACTTTAACCTGCTGGCCTCACGTACCGTCTTTGATAATGTTGCCCTCCCGCTCGAGCTGGGCGGCCTGGGTAAGGCGCAGATCACCGAGAAGGTAAACCAGTTGCTGGAGCTGGTCGGGATCGCCGACAAAGCGAGCAGCTACCCGGCCAACCTGAGTGGCGGGCAGAAACAGCGGGTGGCCATCGCCCGGGCCCTGGCCAATGAGCCTAAGGTGCTCCTGTGTGACGAAGCCACCTCGGCACTGGATCCGGAAACCACCAAATCAATCCTCAAACTGCTTAAAGAGATCAACCAAAAGCTGGGATTGACCATCTTGCTGATCACCCACGAGATGGAGGTGGTTAAGCAGATCTGCGATCGCGTTGCCATCATCGATCAGGGCAGCCTGATTGAGCAGGATGAAGTGGGCCCCTTCTTTGCCAACGCCAAAACCGAACTGGCCCGTCGCTTTATTCGCTCGACCCTGCATCTGGATGTACCCGATAGCTATAAAGCAACACTGCAAACCGAACCGTTCGAAGGTTGTCGCCCTCTGGTGCGCCTCACCTTCCGCGGCGACAGTGTCGATGCGCCGGTCCTTACTCAGGCCGCCAAACAGTTTGGCACCGACAGCAACATCCTCAGCGCCCAGATGGAATACGTTGGCGGCACCAAGTTTGGCCTCATGCTGGCTGAACTGATGGGCACACCGCAAGCCATCCAGGAAGCCCAACGCTATCTGATTGAACACAATATTGATGTAGAGGTACTTGGCTATGTCCAGTGATCTGATCCCCCTGCTGTGGAATGCCACCCTGCAGACCCTGCAGATGGTCTTCCTGTCCGGTCTGATCGCGGCCCTGGCCGGGATCCCCATCGGCGTGATCCTGCACCTGACCAAGACCGGTCAGTTGCTGGAAAACCTGTTGGTTAACCGAGTCCTCGGCGTGATTGTTAATGCCGGTCGCTCAGTGCCTTTCATCATCCTGCTGGTAGCGATCATCCCGTTTACCCGCATCGTGGTGGGCACCAGCATCGGCACCATGGCCGCCGTTGTACCGCTGACCGTCGGCGCCATTCCCTTTATCGCCCGTTTGATCGAAGGCGCGCTGATGGAAGTCCCCGGCGGTCTGGTGGAAGCGGCCCAGGCCATGGGCGCAAGCCCAGCCCAGATCATCCGTAAGGTTCTGCTGCCGGAAGCCCTGCCAGGGATCCTTAACAGCATCACCATTACCCTGGTGACTCTGGTCAGCTACTCCGCCATGGCCGGCGCCGTGGGCGGTGGCGGCCTGGGCGATGTCGGCATCCGCTACGGATACTACCGCTTCGAACTGGACGTCATGCTCGCAACCATAGTGATCCTGCTGGTACTGGTTCAAGCGATCCAATCCCTGGGTGACTTTGTGGTGCGTCGTATCGATCACAGATGAATGGCGCTCAAAAAACCAGCAGCACTCACGGCAATAACGCCAAAAACACGATAAAAAGACCAAGCTCAACATAACGAAAAGGTACAACCTCATGACCAAGACTCTACGCGCCCTGTTCGCCGCCGCCGCGGCTCTGGCCCTGTCCGCCTGTGGCAGCAGTGATTCCGATACCCTGAAGCTGGGTGCCATGGCCGGTCCGGAAGCCCAAGTCGCCGAAGTGGCCGCCAAACTGGCCAAAGAGCAGTTCGATCTCAACGTTGAGATCGTGCCCTTCACCGACTACGTGACGCCAAACGCCGCCCTCAATGACGGCAGCATTGACATCAACGCCTTCCAGCACCGTCCCTACCTGGATGGCCAGGTTGAAGCCCGTGGTTACGATCTGGTGGCCGTTGCCAACACCTTCGTTTACCCGATCGCTGCCTACTCCAACAGCATCAAGAACCTGGACGAACTGGCCAACGGCGCAAAAGTTGCCCTGCCAAACGATCCAACCAACCTGGGCCGCTCCCTGGTACTGTTGGAAGCTCAGGGCCTGCTGACCCTCAAAGAGGGCGTTGGGATCGCCGCGACCCCGCGTGACGTGATCGACAACCCGAAAAACCTAGAGCTCCTGGAGCTGGAAGCCGCACAGCTGCCCCGTGCCCTGCAGGACGTCAGCTTTGCCGTGATCAACAACACCTTCGCAGGTCAAGCTGGCCTGACCCTGGAGGAAAACGGGCTGTTTGTTGAAGACAAGGAGAGCCCTTACGTGAACCTGATCGTGGCTCATACCAAAAATCAGGACGACGAGCGTATCGCTCAGTTCATCAAGGCCTACCAGAGCGAAGCCGTACACGCCAAGGCCCTCGAGCTGTTCAACGGCAACATCGTGAAGGGCTGGTAAGCAAACGCTTTTGCCCTAACAGGGTTCAGTAAAAAAAGAGGAGGCTTCGGCCTCCTCTTATCGTCTCTGCTCTAGGGGGATGCACGGTTGCCAAGACTCCCAAGCTCAGTTCTAGCCTGGCTTCCTCTTTCTTTGTGACCCTATCGTGCCCATCCAACGCCACCGGCCAGATACGACTGAAACCTTGAGCACCTTCCTGAATGCGTGCGCCCAGCTTGCATAGACTCGCTAGGATCACAGTAGACGCTCAGGACCCGTATTGATGCCGTCGCCATATTGCCGTCCCGTCTCCGCCTAAAACAAAGCGTTACCTTCACGGCATGACCCCGTACTCCCAGCCCCATCGTCCCTGGCACCTTTCCCGCTGTTTCACTCCCCTGGGAGTTCCTGCTCGCAAAATCCCGGTTCCCCCCTTTCCATTACCAAAGCGGAACGCTACTGTTTAGGTCTTATCCATTTAGATCAGGACGTTACCATGTCTATCGGCACCATCGCCTCCCTGGCCATTGCAGTCATTCTCGTGCTCTATGTGATCAGTATCTTTAATAAACTGGTTGCCTTGAAAAACCGCCATCAGAACGCCTTTTCTCAGATCGAGGTTCAGCTCAAGCGCCGCTATGACCTGATCCCCAACCTGGTGGAGACGGCCAAAGCCTACCTCAAGCATGAACGGGACACCCTGGAAGCGGTGATCCAGGCGCGCAATCAAGCCATGGCCGGACTTCAGGCCGCCAGCAAGCATCCTACCGATCCGAGTTGTATCGGCCAGCTCGCCGCCGGTGAATCCGCCTTGGCCGGTGCCATGGGGCGCTTGAGTGTCGTGATGGAAGCCTATCCGGATCTCAAGGGCAATCAGAATATGATGCAGGTTTCCGAAGAGCTGACCACCACAGAAAATCGCGTCGCC
The DNA here is from genome assembly GCF_057219095.1 of Ferrimonas sp. YIN67. Taxonomy (NCBI): domain Bacteria; kingdom Pseudomonadati; phylum Pseudomonadota; class Gammaproteobacteria; order Alteromonadales; family Ferrimonadaceae; genus Ferrimonas; species Ferrimonas sp. YIN67. The sequence goes on along the minus strand of NZ_JBXVVJ010000004.1, from coordinate 324,868 downwards.
TTTGCCCGCCAGGCTTTCAACGACGCCGTCACGGCCTACAACCAATACAAGCAGCAATTTCCACCCATCCTCTTTGCTGGCCTGTTTGGTCATGGCCAGGATGCGGCTTTGCTGGAGTTTGCCGACAGCGCCCAGATCCAGGACGCTCCCAAGGTCCAGTTTTAAGGGACATTCAGCATGGATTTCTTCGCTCAACAGGAGCAGGCCCGACGTCGTACGGGACTACTCCTGTTCCTGTTTGCACTGGCGCTTTTGGGGATCATCGCCGGGATCAACCTGGTGATTGGCCTGGCCTTGGGTTTTGGCTCTGGCACCACAGATCCAATGAGCTCCGTAACCACCTATCTGCTCTCCCCAAGCAGCGCCGGGATCAGCTTTATGGTGCTCCTGGTTATCGCCCTGGTGAGTGGCTTCAAGTGGCTGACGTTACGCAGCGGAGGCGTTGCCGTCGCCGAGTCACTGGGAGGCCGACCGATCCTGGCCAATACCGAGGATCTCGACGAGCGCCGAGTCCGCAACGTCGTCGAGGAGATGGCCCTGGCGTCCGGCCTGCCCGTACCCCCAGTCTATCTACTGGAGCATGAAGAGGGGATCAACGCCTTTGCCGCCGGTCACACCCCTGCCGATGCGGTGATAGGGGTCACCCGGGGCTGCGTCGCCAAACTTAGCCGCGCCGAGTTACAGGGGGTGATCGCCCATGAGTTCAGCCACATCCAAAATGGCGACATGCGCCTCAATCTGAGGCTGATCGCCGTACTGGCAGGGCTGCTGTTCATCAGTCAGATCGGTGAATTCGTCGTCCGTGCTATCGGCCGAAGCGGTCATCGCAGTCGAAATCGGGACAGTGACAAGGCCGGCATGGTGATCATGATGATCGGTGTTGCCCTGCTGGTACTGGGCTGGATCGGCACCCTGTGCGGCAATCTGATCAAGGCCGCCGTCAGCCGCCAGCGGGAATATCTGGCCGATGCCGCGGCGGTACAGTTTACCCGCAACCCCTCTGGGATCGCCGATGCCCTCAAGCTGATCGGGGCCGATCTCAATGGCAGCACCCTTGACCACCCCGAAGCCGCTGAAACCAGCCACCTGTTCTTTGGCCAGTTTCGACCCTTGACCTCCATGATGGCCACTCATCCGCCGTTGGAGAAAAGGATCCAGGCCATTGAGCCTCAATGGGATGGCAGCTACACCGAAGTGCTACAGCGACTGCGAGTACGCCAGGACAGTGCCAAGGAGAGCGAGCCCTCTTTGGCGGATGAAACTTCTGGACGCAACCTGGAAAGCATACTAACCGGGGCGGTGCTTCTCAGCCAGTTACCTCTGTTCCTGCAGGATAAAGCCCATGAGCCCGAGGACGCCAGAGAGCTCGCCTTGGCCCTGCTTTGGCCTCGTCAGGGTGCCAACACCATCGCAGAGCTTCCTCCTGCGGTTAAACAGGGGATCGAGCAACTAAGAGAACAACTTATTCCGCTCAGTCAGAAGCAAAAAATGGGGCTACTGCAGTTGGCCATGCCAACGCTGCAGATCTTGTCGCCCCAGCAAAAACGTACCCTGCTGCAACAACTGGCCACCTGCTGGCACTGCGACGATCAGGGCTTGCTGCGCTGGTGTGTCTGGCAAGTGCTCCGCCACTACCTCGAGGAGCGCCCCACCAGGCCGCTATCGCTGGATCAGAAAAAACGCGCAGCAACGTCGCTCATCGCCCTGTTAGCCCATCTGGGGCATGAAAACGGTCAACACACTCAAGATGCCTTTGAGCGAGGGATCCTCGCCTTTGGGCTGCGAAAGGCAGAACTGCCGATGCAGCCCCCATGGCATACGGCCGCCATGGCTATCCCACAGCTTAGAAACCTTTCTCCCCTGCGCAAACAACGGTTTCTGGAAGCCTGTCGCGTCTGCGTTGAACATGATGGACAACTGACCGCTGAAGAAAGCGTCCTCATGCAATGCTTGGCATTGTGTCTCGACGCGCCTCCCGCCCCGCTAGCCTGATGGTGTTAAGGCCGGTGATCCCATACCGGCCCTTGTTCACTTCAGAACGGTCCACGGGTAGCAAGGCATCGAAAGGAATGGGTCGCCGTAAACCTGCCTCCCTGACTCCCACGGGCATTCGCTTACGCATCTCAGATCTGCACCTTCCTGTGCTGCCCCTATTTACCGAAATCAGGATAATGGGTCCGTTTAGCCACTTCCAACTCGACCTGTTCGTTAGTCAACACCGACAGCCGAACTCAAGGGATTTAACCTCGCTTCACTCAACCGGTTTAGTCCCTTATGTGGCATAGGCAAGGCTGACCCTATTGAGTCGCCAAAAGGAGTGGCAGATGGAAACCAAGCAAATAGCTCAACTTAGATATGCCTACCAGTTCCTCACTCAGAACCAAGGGCAAACGATTTCATTGCAGGATCTCGCCGTCGCAACCGGCTGGAAGTTAAGCAGCATCCGCGCCTGCTATGGCAAGAAATGGAAGGGGGTGATATTAAAACCTCTGAAGAAAAGCCAGTTTAAGGTGATCATGCCAAAATCCATGACGCTAGATGAATTCACAGAGCTGCCTGCGCTGCTTGTCGAGCCCGTAATTCCGTAATCAAAATGAGCAGTCCCCATGCCCATTTCGAATGCGCTCCAGGGTTCATCCCCCTTTTAATCCCTGATTGGTGTTCAGTCGATATACGGGCTCGATTGTTTGCTCTCTCCTGGCGCACCAGAGCCAACCAGCGCTTCACCTTCGACTCTCATGCTCTAACACCAGGGAGTAAAGCCGCCCAAAAACGCCGGCTTGTGGCTGAGTTTCGTTCCTAACTGAGAGGAGACCAGAATAGATTAGACGCAACGATTCTGCGCAAAACCCTGCCCGTGTGTTGAAAGGCACCAGCCATCCCCTAAACGCAGGCCCATCAAGGCATATGGGCCGTTCTATCACCGCCATACTTTCTCACTAAAACTGATAACCACTTATTTAATAAGGATAAAAATCGACCCCACTTCACTCAACCAAAGGAGTACCCGAACCACAATCGAACCAAACTCCTCACGCTGACGCTAAGAGCAATGGAGCGCCTTCGTCTGCCGGTATTACTCAATTCAGACCCTTCCGTACAGCTCAAGGAGTGAGCTATGGCGTTGCTGCTGTTACCACACAGCATCAGGAAAACCTCTTTCTTGATGTTGCTTTCATCTTCTTGCCACGAAAGCGAGAACCCTCTATTGGCTCTCCTGAAGAGAGGGGTCTCAATTGACCTGCGGCAGGCTCTATCAACACTGCTTTACTACGGTTTTATGCGAGACCCTCTGGCCTGCTGGCTTGCTCCAGGGTTACACCACCGCCGCAACATTGCAGAAATCCTGCTCCTCTCGAGCCGCCATACCCGGCAGACACAGATAGTGTTTTAAACCTTTTATTGAACCACCTACTGGGGTGACATCATGAGTAAGAAAAACCAAACCAGTGATCAGTTTCAAGGGTTGCCCATGTCCCACCTGATAGGCGGCCCTTTGTCGGCCTTATGTGAAGGGCAGGCGCAATTGGCTCGCACTACCAAAGAGTACATAGAGGACGTCTGCTTTGAGCACTTTCAGGACGAGCAGGGTGAAGACAAAAGCCGGATCCGTATGGTGGATTTTAACTTCGATCAGCCCCATGAAACGGTCAATGAGAAAACCGGCGAAGTCGAATTACACACCCAGCAATATAAGGTGTCCGTTCCCTTTATCTCCATCATCTCCGTACCCAACCTTCAAGTGGAGAGCGCCGACATCAACTTTCGCATGGAGATCAAAGCCAGCCACTATGTCGAGCGCAAAGATCAAGCCAACAAGGCGCAAGATACAACGCCTAAAAGCGGGTCTCTCCAGGCGCGTTTTGAGCAGCGTAAACGAACCGTACTTACCGGCAGTGTGAGTGGCCGACAGGAGAACAGCACCGCCGCGACCTTTGATTTCAACATCAAGACCCGCCAGCAGGGCACTCCGGAGGGCCTATCCCGAGTAATGGATCTGCTCCATAAAAGCATCGCCCCCGTAAAGGTGGGCCCCTCGAAGCGCCTAGAGACAGATAACGACTAAGGAGAGCCGAATGAAACTGCATGATCTGGTCGAAGCGATCATGGACTCGGTCACAGAGGCCCAGAATCGCATCGAACAACAAAACATCGCCAATGTGGTTCAGTATTTCGAGGTCCACAGGGAGGACGTTGAGAAAGAACCGCACCAACAGCGGATCGTGCCAAAAACCCTGGAGTTGAGCTTTCCAACCCAGGAGATGGACGACCAGGGCGAACCTGTGATGCAAAATGGCCAGCCCAAGATGGTCGATCAACCTGTGCAGGTTCCGCTGCTCGCCATGGCTCAACTTAACCCAATTAAGATCAAAGACATGTCCGTCGAGTTTGAACTGACACTCGATGGCATTGAAAAGGTAAAACGCACGCAGGGCGAACAAGAGTCAAAAAACCTTCTGCAGGGCCTGCTGGATCAAAGTGATGCTCGAACCGTTATGAGCACAGATCTTAGCGGCAAATCGACTTTCGGTCGTCGTAAAGGCCGAAATGCGGAGGTGAAGATCACCTTCGAAAGTGGCGAGCTTCCGGAGGGCTATTTGAAGGTTAATAGCCATCTAATGAAGCTATTCTAACTCTGTGAAAGGAATCAACCATGTCAGAACTAGTCAAAATGTCCGATCAGTTCCAGGGCTTGCCGATGGAAAGCCTGATCGGCGGCCCACTCAGCGCAGCTTGTGATGCTCAGATCAACCTGGCACGTGCTACCTCGGACTTCATCGAAAGTGTCGGATTCGAAACCGTTACGGTCGATGGCACTGCGTCCAAGAAAGTCCGTAACGTCGAGTTTTCTTTCTCTAAGCCTGAAGAGATCCCCCAATCCGATGGCTCGGTAAAAATCGAATCCCGCGACTATGTGATCAACGTGCCTTTTATCTCCATCGTCTCGGTTCCCACCCTGCAAGTGGATAATGTGGACGTGTCCTTCAACATGGAGGTGAAATCCTCCTTCTCTGAGACCAGTAAGCAGGACATGCAGGCCTCCATGGAAGCGGAAGCGGAGTACAACGCCGGACTCTTCAAGGTACGGGCCAAGGTACAGGGTTCAGTCTCCTCCTCCAAGGAGAGTCAACGCTCCAGCGATAACTCGGCAAAATACGCCGTTCAGGTAACCGCTAAGCAAACCGGAACCCCCGAGGGCCTGTCCCGGGTACTGGACATCCTGCAACAGTCCATCGCCCCGGTACCGGCAAACCAAACCACCTGATTTCAGGAAAATAGAAGGAGACTGCGGTGATACAAACTCAATCGCACACTGACACTTTTGACATTACCAATGTGGTTTATGTCCACCGCGTGGTGGTTGGGAGCGTCGATCCGCAGTCGATCCCCACCGAAGAGCAGAACCAGGAAAAGCTGGCGCTGATCAATCGCTGTCTCAACGAGTCCCCCAAGGGTAGGATCATGGGCATGGAGCGAAGTTTCTCCATTCTCAGGATCGGGGAACACCAAGTGGTGCTGGAAGCTATGTCCTACCACATCGGGTTTACTCGCCAACCCTACTGGCTGCTGGAAGAGGAGAAACGGCGCAAACAGCAGCCCCAGTTCAAAGTCGATCCGGAAAAGATGAAACAGTTTATTGAGCCCCAATAGTCGTGGCCCTACTGCAGACCTTTCCTGTCTCCTGGCGCCTCAAGGCGCTGGGCAGACATCTCCCCTTCGGCGTTCAGTAGATAATGGTATTCGCAAAAAGTGTCGCACTCGGGGCATTTGGCCCGGGCATTGAGCACACAGCGATTACCTTCCAGCGGCGTGATGTTGCCATGGATCTGTGGTAGCTCAATGGTGAAACCACACTGATCGCACTGTGCACGAAACCCATTGAAAGTTGCGCCATTGGCAAACTCGTGGGGAAGAACGTCCGTGATGGGGGGTAGCAGAGTCCATTCTATCTGTTTTCTGGTCGTAGGAGTCATAAGGCCCACTTTGATCAACAAATAGAGGCTCAAAGCCTAGACGAGATTGGTAAAGCTGCCAGTTACCAAGTGGCATCATCTTCCCTCCTAGTGCCAAGTTCAATGCATTACCCTGGCTTGCGCCCGCTCCCGCCCTTGAGGATACTGTCTGGTCGAGGCCAATTCACAAGCGTTTCCGCTCGAAGGCCCCTCGGCTTCGCACGCTCAAATACTGCAAGGAGATCCTATGGAAGCACTCAATCCCCTGCTCTTCTCTTTTGGCCTCCATACTCTGGAGATCAGCCGCTTCGGTGGTCAGATCCTGCGCTGGCAATACCGCAACCGTCCCATCCTTTGGCTTAGCGAACGGACAGATCTGAGTGGTAAAACCCCCATCCGCGGTGGCATCCCCGTCTGTTTCCCCTGGTTTGCCGATCTCCAACCTGGGCCCAAGCATGGTTTTGCCCGTACTCAGATCTGGACCTTGATCGAGCAGGATGAACAAAGGGGCCGGGTCTGCCTTCGCCTCGAAGATAACACAGCAACCCGTGCCATCTGGCCCCACGCCTTTCGAGCCGAACTGCTTGTGCAACTTAGCGACCATCAATTGGAAGTCACCCTGCTGATAGAGAACAGCGACAGCCAGCCATGGGAATTTACCGCAGCCTTGCACAGCTACTTTCAGGTCAACAAGGTGGCTGACTTAACCCTGCCTGAGCTGGGCGGTCGATACTTTGACAATAAACTCACCGGCACCCGGGATCAGTTTACCGACAGCACGCTGCCCATCCCGTTGGACGCCATCGTTCCCGGCCTGATTAACCTAGACCTGCCATCGGTGCAGTTGCAACATCAGGGCGCCGATGCCCTGGTCCTGTGGAACCCAGGCCCCGGTTCAGGGATCTCCGATATCAGCCCACAGGGCAGTGAACACTTCCTCTGTGCCGAGGCAGCGGCTTTAACGCCCATTACCTTGGCACCCGGCCAACAGCACCGCCTGTCACAACGCATCCGGCTTCAGCACCGCTGACCAGCTAAGGTTCCCTTTTCATTCTCCTTCGGAATGGGTAACCTCGACGGCAGTCATGCAAGAAAATACGCTATGAATCAGTCCAGTCCAATTGTTCATAAAACTCGCACCCAGGTGGTCGTCGAGGTACTCAGGGAGCGGATCCTATCCGGAGAGATCCGGGCCGGTGAGCCCCTGCGCCAGTCTAATCTGGCCAGTGAACTGAATGTCAGCCGGATCCCGATACGGGAGGCCCTGCTTCAGCTAGAAGCGGAGGGGCTGGTCCATTTCGAAGCGCATAAAGGGGCAACGGCAACAAGCTTATCGCCGGTACAGCTTGACGAACTCTTTGAGCTGCGGGCACAGCTTGAGCCCAAGTTGCTGGCACGCTCAATTCCCAACCTCACCGAGCAGCATTTGGCCATCGCTCAGGAGTATCTTGAGCAGCTGGGGGTTGCCTTTGCCCAGGAAAATGCCGTCAACAGCTGGAGTGAGCTCAATAGTCAGTTTCATATCAGCCTGTACGCCGGTGCCGATCGGCAATACACCCTGGATATCGTCCGTGGGCTCAACACCAATGCCGATCGCTATATTCGACTACAGCTCCTGCTCGGAGGCGGGATCCCCACCGCCGAGCAGGAGCACCAACAACTGCTCGACTTGTGTCGCCAAGGAGATGTGGAGGGTGCCACCGACCTGTTGCGTCAACACATTCTCAGTGCGGCTGACAGCGTCAAACGCCTAGTCACTCAGCACGTCTCGCCGACACAACCGCAAGCTTGATCCCAACTACAATGAACGAAAAGACGGTACCCGTCTTCTTCTAGGAGTTTTCTATGCCTTTTGCCCAGATCACGGGATGGGGGAAGTGTTTGCCACCGGCAACCCTGACCAACGATGATCTCGCTACCATCATGGACACCAATGATGAGTGGATCCGCAGCCGCACCGGTATCCAGGAGCGCAGGATCAGTCATGTAGATACCTCTGCCCTGGCTACCGTTGCCGCCAAGCGGGCCTTGGCGGCTGCTGGGCTCAGCGGTACAGATATTGACATGATCATCCTGGCCACCGCGAGTCCGGACACCCTCGTCCCGAACATTGCTGCCACGGTACAGGCCGAACTCGGTGCCCAATGTGCTGCCTTTGACATCAATGCTGCCTGCTCGGGCTTTCTCTATGCGCTGGGGCTGGCCACGGCCCAGATCCGCAGCGGCCAAAACCGCCGGATCCTGGTGATCGGTGCCGAACGACTGAGCTTCTATATCAACTGGACTCTACGCGATACCGCCGTGCTGTTTGGCGACGGTGCCGGCGCCGTCGTGCTTGAAGCCAGCGAACAGGAGGGCGGCGTTCTCAGCTATGCCATGGACAATGATCCCGCCGGACGGGAGCACCTCAAGGTTAGCGGGTTTGGTTCTGGGATGGACCGGTTCTCACCCCAGGCCAACGAATTCTTCCTCCAGTTCAATGGCCGTGAGATCTTCAAGCGTGCCGTCGGCGGCATGGCTAAACTGAGTCAGCAGGTTATGGGCCAGGCAGGCCTCACTGCTGACGACATCGATCTTGTCGTCCCGCACCAGGCCAATGTGCGCATCATTGATACCCTGGTAGCCAAGATGGGTCTTCCCGCCGACAAGGCCTTTGTGAACATTCAAAAGCACGGCAATACCTCCGCGGCCACCATTCCCATGGCACTGTGTGACGCCTTGGAGCAGGGACGTGTTCAACCGGGTGACATCCTGCTTAGCTGCGCATTTGGTGCCGGGTTAACCTCCGCCGCCGCCGCAATCCGTTGGGGCAGCCGAGTGACTCCACTGAGCCAAAGTGACGCCGAATTGCCCCCATGCACGCAGACCGGGCTGGAGTTGATCGCAACCGCAGTGGCACACCAGAAAGCCAAACCGGCTCAATAAGCTATCGATAAAGCTCCAGCTTTACTAACGGCCACCGGGATCTTCCGGTGGCTTTTTTTATGGTGATCGCACTGGATTGGGTAATGCCTTAGCCATCACTCAAAGACCCCAACAACAGAACAGCGACGACACATCCCTCGGCTTCCGTACAGTGACACAGTCGTCTCCCCTAAATGCAGCAAGGCGCCCGAAGGCGCCTTGTCTCGACTCAAGCCTCTGAAGGCTCGCTCGGCCTGGGAGTATGCGGCCAGGCATTGATCACGGCCTTGACCAAGGTCGCCAGCGGGATGGCAAAGAAGACGCCCCAGAAACCCCAGAGCCCGCCGAAGATCAAGACAGCAACGATGATCGCCACGGGATGCAGGTTAACCGCTTCGGAGAAGAGCAAGGGCACAAGTACGTTACCGTCGATCGCCTGGATTATACCGTAGGCCAACAGGAGGTAACCAAACTGAGGCGAGATCCCCCACTGAAAAAACGCCACCAGGGCCACCGGCAGGGTCACCACGGTGGCACCGATATAAGGGATCACCACCGACAGGCCCACCAGTACGCTCAACAAGGCCGCATAGCGCAGCCCCATGAAGTAGAAGACCAGGAAGCTGCCGATCCCGACGATCAGGATCTCTATGACCTTGCCCCGGATATAGTTGCCGATCTGGACATTCATCTCATTGGCTACCTGGGTTGCCAGCTCTCGGTTGTCCGGGACAAAGCGGGCCAAGCTGCCCAACAACTCCTGCTTGTCCTTGAGAAAGAAGAACAGCAGCAGGGGGACCAGGATGGCATACACCATCAGGGCCACCAGGTCGACCAGAGAGGCCAGCGACATGGATACCAGGCTCTGCCCGGCCTTTAGCAGGGAGTTGTTGAAGCTGGAAACCAGGGTCTGGAGTTGGTTCTCGTCCAACAGGGTCGGATACTCCTCAGGCAGTGTCATCAACAACTCCTGCCACTGGCTGACCATGGCAGGCAGTTCGGCGACCAGAGCCATCCCTTGATGCCACAGGGCCGGCAGCATGACCAGTACGGCCATCGCCATTACCACCAGGAATAGCAGCAGCACCAGGCTGGCCGCAACCGATCTTGGAATGCCGATCAGCGCCAAACGGGATACGGGCCACTCCAGCATATACGCCAGCACCACGGCCACCAGCAGGGGCATCAGGATCTGGCCTGAGAAATAGATCACGGCAAACCCACCCAACAGAATCACCGCGAGGGTAACAGCCTGGGGATCGGAAAATTTCTCTCGATACCAGTTACGGATCAGATCCAGCATTATCTCGACTCTTCCTACAACATCATAAAAAAACCCGCACCAATGTGTGGGTTGGGGGAACCTGTACGAGCTCGAAACGACGCCCCTTTTTCTTCAACCAGCGGGGAACATCCCGACAGGTGCCAGGGTCTGAGATCAGGAGTGTCAGCGAGCCGCCTTCTGGTTGTGCCATAATGGCCAACTTGGCTTTGACAAAAGCCATGGGGCAGCGCTCGTGACGTAGATCGACTGATTGGTCCGGGTGTTGCATCGTCGGCCCCTAATGGGCAGGTCCATACTTGGCGCCTATTATTGCTTGCCTCTATGAAAACCACAAACGTCTGGCGTGACACTTTTTTTTAGCGATACACTACACGGGAATACCCCTAAGAACATCGAGCTGTGAAAACACCACTGACCCGCCGACTGACGGCCCTGCTGCTAACCCTGATCACCCTGTCACCGTTAGCCGCCGTGCAGGCCAATAACAATTTGCCCGAGCTGGGCACTGCCGCCATCACCACCCTGACCATCGACAAGGAGATTGAGATCGGGGGCTTTTACATGCGGGTTCTACGCAATCAGTTGCCCATCGTGTCCGATCCCGTGATGACCGAATACCTCAATGATGTCGGCCATCGGGTTGTTGCTCACTCCAGCAACGTTAAAACGCCATTTCGTTTTTTCCTCGTCAACAACTCCGACATCAACGCCTTTGCCTTCTTTGGCGGGCATGTGGGCGTCCATAGTGCCCTGTTCCACCACGCTCAGACCGAGAGCGAATTGGCCTCAGTACTGGCTCACGAGGTTGCCCACGTTACCCAACGCCACCTGGCCCGCTCCATTGAGGCTCAGCAAAAGACCGCTCCGGCCACCCTGGCAGGGGTACTGGGCTCCATCCTGCTGGCCATGGCTGCGCCAGAAGCGGGGATCGCGGCACTGCAATCCACCCTGGCGTTGGGGGCCCAGGCCCAGATCAACTACACCCGTTCCAACGAGCTGGAAGCGGATCGGATCGGCATGCAATCCATGGTGGCTGCGGGATTTGATCCCCACGCCGTTCCCAGCTTCTTCGGCAAACTGGCCGCGCAGTACCGCTTTGCCAGCAAGCCGCCAGCCATGTTGATGACCCACCCTCTGCCCGAGTCCCGGATCGCCGATACCCGCAACCGGGCCGCCCGCTATCCTCAACGCCATATTCCCGACAATCTGATGTTCCAACTGGCCAAGGCCAGAGCCCAGGTGCGCTTCTCCAATTACAGTACCGAGCGGGCTCGGGATATTTTTGCCCGGCAGTTGCGCTCGGCGACCTATGCCTTCCCGGACGCCGCAAAGTACGGCATGGCGCTGACCCATTTCCGCGCCGAAGAGCTTGACCAGGCAGAGGCTCTGATCCGTGAACTGCTGGCCAAGGACAGCAAGAACCTGTTCTATCTGGATACCCTTACGGACGTACTGCTGGCCACCGACCGCCACCAGGAAGCGATCGACACACTGGAGCGCGCTCGCAAGAACCGCCCCAACAATGCGGTGATCGATCTCAACCTGGCCAATGCCTATCTGGAATTCCGCCAGCCGGAGCATGCCCGCCCCATTTTGGAGCGTCACCTTGTGCTGTCGAAGGACAATCTGGTGGTGTACGACCTGCTTGCTCAGACCTACGGTGCCCTGGATCTGCCCGCGCAACGTCATATGGTGCAGGCGGAGATCCTGGCACTTCGAGCCGACTATCCCCGGGCCATCGATCAGCTCCAGCACGCCTATCGCCTGTCCCGCAACGAGCCGCTGCAACTGGCGAGGATCGATGCCCGCATCAAACAGCTGCGCGAAGCCGAACAACGGATGCGCAACCTGTAATTTTTTATCCCTACACGGAGGTATACATGCAATCAAAGGAACTGAGGATCTGGCACAATCCCCGCTGCTCCAAGAGCCGGGAAACCCTGGCCCTGCTGGAGGAGCGTGGCCTTGACCCCACCATCATCAAATACCTGGAGACGCCACCGAGTGTTGCCGAGCTTGAGGCTGCCCTGGTGCTGCTGGGCCGCTCGCCCCGCGACTTGATCCGAAGTAAAGAAAGCCTGTACAAGGAGCTGGATCTGGCCAAAGCCGATGAGCCCCAACTGCTCCAAGCGATGCATGAGCACCCCAAACTCATTGAACGTCCAATCGTCTTTGCTAACGGCAGGGCCGCCATCGGCCGTCCCCCGGAAGCCGTACTGGCGATCCTGTCATGACAGCCATGGCAGCCAAGACTCGCCGAGCCCTGAGCCTGGCCCGCGTAAGCTATGGCCTGAGCCTCCTCGCCATCCCTTTATGGATGCTGCTCTCCCCCGAGAAGCCGGGTTACTCCCTGCTGTTTCAACTGCTGCTACTTATTCCTCTGTGCCTGCCAGCCTGGGGGCTGATCAGGGGAAATCCCTATACTCACGCCTGGTCCGGTTTTATCGCCTCCCTCTACCTCTTGTGGGGCCTAACCGCCTGGTGGGTCCAGCCGGAGCAACGCCTGGTCTTCGGTGCCATCGTACTGGTACTGTTCATCTGGCTGGTCGCCGCCACCTATTATGCTCGGCTCAGGGGACGAGAGCTGGGCCTGGGTTTAAAACAGAGGAAAGCCCAGTAGCGACTAGACTGGGTGAGAATGCAGCGACTCTGACACCAACCAGAAGGAACTGATCTCATGCACAAACCCTTTCTTCTCGTGCTGATATTGGGACTCTCATCGTGCGGGGGCTCCGGCGGCGAGCCTCCCGCTTCCGGGATCACCGCGCCGGATCCCCAAGATATCCGTCAGGGAGACGCCATCTCCTGGTTCCAGGCTCCACCGGAAGGTGATAGCCAACTCTGGCGCTATCAGTGGCGACAGCTCAGCGGCCCTCCGCTGAATATTGCCAACCCCAGCAGCCCTATCGCCGCATTTGATGTCCCGGCTTCCGGTGATTACGAATTGGCAGTCACCCTGACTCGAGGCAGCACCCGGATCAGCGAGCGGATCACCTTTGCCGCACAGGGCACGGGATCAGGCCTCAATATTCTGAGAGATCACCAGGTCACTGAAGGGGGACGAGTCAGCCTGCGGGCCAAGGCGCTGGATAGAGATGGCACCCGTTTCCCGGACAACCTGGTATGGCGTCAGGTCGCCGGTCCGGCAGTCCTTGATCTGGATAACACTGAGCCCCTGCTGCTGACTTTTACCGCCCCGCAGGTGAGCGGCGATCGTCTGCTGCAGTTTGAGCTGCTTGGCACCGTCGACGGGAATCGCGTCCGAGACATCGCCAGTGTTTTGGTCACCAACGGCCCTCAGCCCGTCCCTAACGCCCTGTTCGATGCCCCCCTCGCCAGGGTCCAGGCCTATCGCCCTGACTCACCCTGGGCCAGTGCGCTGGAGGAGTGTGTATACTCCAACCAGTTTGCTCGCCCCTGTGGGATCAACGCCCTGCCCCTGATCGGTCAGATCACCCCAGATCCGCAGATCGATGATATCCTCGATCGTGTTGTGGTCTCTCACCCTTGGATGGGAGAGCAGTTCGAGGCCTTTCTCCGCGAACAGGATCCGTTTGGCGATTTTCGTACACTGCTGGCTTCGGTGACCGCGATCGTCCTCAGCTATGATATCCGCCCCTCCTTCTACTGGGTCGCCACCGGTGCCATCTACCTGGATCCGGATAATCTCTGGCAAGCCCCCTGGCAAAGAGACACCATTAACGAAGATCCCGACTACCGCACCGGGTTCGGCTCAAGCTTGCAGTTTTTGATGCCCTGGCGCTACGTGCTGGGCAATGAATACGCCAGCCTTTACTATCCCCGCGAACTGCGATTTTCACGGCCCTGGTCTCAGATCACGCCAGATCTGGCCAGCCTGCTCTACCACGAACTGGCCCATGCCAATGACTACTTCCCGCGCAGCTCCCATGGCAACATTCGCCAGGAGACGCTGCTTGACGAGTTTTATCAGCGTATGGAGGCGCAGGGCCTGCCCTCGGATCAACTCTCACAGTCGCTCCCCCTGCTCAGCGAACAGATGGCCGGGCTGGCCGCTGTCAGTTTCCACGGTGATACGGCAGACTCAGTGCAACGAAGCTATACGCCAGAGGATGTGGCTGGCTTCTTCTTTTCCGATCGCGCCAATGATTACTACAACTACGCCAGCCGGCGTGAAGATCTGGCCATGCTGTTTGAGGAGGTTCTGATGGAGCGCCGCTACGGCATCCGGCGGGATGTCGCCGTATCAACGGGTCGAAGCAGCGATCCGGCCAACGATCTGATCGTGGCACAGGGACAACGAGGGCGGGCTGGTGAGGCGACAATACAGGAGCGGGTCGACTCGGTGTTTGACCTCCTCTATCCTGAGCAGACCGATCGTGCCCTGCCACCGCCAGTGTGGATGACCCCGGGGATCAGTTGGTGGGACAACATTGAGCTGGAACCTCAGCCGTTGAAGGCCACCTCCCGAGCGTTTTCCTCGAACAGCAAGCAGACAGGACGTACTCACTTCGGTCCTCGTCACCCGCCAATCGTTCCTCGGTAGCCATGCTAACGCACCCGCTTCCTCCTATCCGGCCAGGGCCAGGTTATCGCGAGGGAGCTCGGTGCTAGGCGTCAGGTCGCATTGTGAACGGTTCCTGTCATGCATCCGAGTGTGATGGGTATAAACGCGATAAAGCTGGCAGGCTTAACGCTCGCCAGGCTGGACAAACTTCACTAAGATCCGATTGTTACTTCTCATTTCAAGGAACTCTTATGCCTCATATTCGTATCAGTGGACTCGAGCACCAGCAGGTGCAGGCGATCAGCACCTCTTTGGTCGATCAACTGGCTCCGCTGACCGAGTGTCCCCGGGATCACTTTACGATTGAGTTGCTTCGGGTCGACTTTGTCTTCGATGGCACTCTGGGCGCCAATGCCTACCCGATGATCGATATCCTCTGGTTCGATCGTGGTCAGAGTGTTCAGGATAAGGCAGCATCGGTGATCACCAACGCCGTGCGTGCGGTCCTGCTCGATCCCACCACGGATATCTGTGTGCGCTTTACCGCCCTGACACCAAGCGCCTATTACGAAAACGGGCAGCATTTTTAACCTTGCTTTAAAACGGTTCCCCGGCCAGAACCACACCTAAAACAACAGCCCGGCCATTGGCCGGGCTGTTGTAAAGGAAACATCTGCTCGTTATAGATGCAGGGTCTCTTTGACGAAGGGGATGGTCAGCTTGCGCTGCGCCACCATGGAGGCCTTGTCGAGACGATCCAACACCTCAAACAAAGTCCGCAGATCCCGGGCCAGCCGGGTCATCAGGAAGCGTCCCACATCCTCGGGCAACTCCAGTCCACGCATCTTGGCCCGTCGCTGCATGGCGGCCAGCTTGGCGTCATCACTGAGGGGATGAAGCTGATACTGGATCCCCCAATTGAGCCGGGAAACCAAGTCAGGCAGCAGGAAGCCCGCCTGATTTGCGGCACTGCGTGCCGAGACCACTAGGCGGCAACGCTCCGTCTCTGCCACGCGATTGTACAGATCGAACAGCGCCTCCTCCCAGATCGGGTGTCGGCTCACCTCATCTATATCATCCAGGCAGATCAGATCCATGTGTTCAAGCCCCTCGAGGATCGCCGGCGACATGGAGGCATTGATCCCCAATGGCAGGTAAAAGGCCTGCCTGCCCTGCTCATTCGCCAGTGCACAAGCCGCGTGCAGCAGATGAGTTCGGCCGGACTTCGCCATCCCCCAAAGATAGGTGATCCGCTCACCCTCGCCAGAGGCCGCCAGCCTGAGACTTTCAATCAACTGCTGGTTATCGGCAGGGTAGTAACTTTGAAAAGTTTCGTCATCCGGCAGGTGCACGGCGAGCGAGAGCTGTATGGGCGAGCTTGGGATCACAGGATAGAGACTTCCTTCAAATCAGTGGTGCCGTTCAAGTGTAACACGGCTCATTCGAGGATCAGCGGTTTCGCCAGCGATAGCGACGCTGATTGTCCAGTTCATCGTCACTTTCCAGCGCCGAGACCCTGGAGTCCAGCTCCATCAGCAACTCAACCTCTCTGAGTCCGCCGACAAGATCCAGCTCCAGTACCAGTTCAGTGCCCGAAACGGAGCGCAACAAAACACCCTGAACCGGTGTCAGGCTAAGCAGATATCGTTCCAGCTCTACCCAGTGCTCGATTCCCCCAGCCAGCTCAAACACCAACTGGCTGTGTCCCTCCTCGTCCGTCGCCACGGCCGCATAGCGTCCAGAGTAGTACTTGGCCAGGTCCGCCAGCAAAGCATCAGATGCCCCAGTGGCACTGGCTGCTGTGCCACTGCGACGCAGCAAAGGCCGCTTCGATAATTCAGCACCGGGCGGATATACCGTCAGACGGTAATGCCATTCCCGCCCTGAGGGACCGATACGGGCATTGATGATAAAGTCACCATCGTACCGTCGGGACGCGGTCTGCACCGGCTCGGCAAAATTACCCCATACGTCACTGACGTTGATCACCATGGAATCTTCCAGGTCCATCAGAGGCAGCAACAGGGGTAATCCCCGGATCTGTGACTGCTGTTGCAACTGAGACGCTACCGCATTGCCATCCGTTACCAACTCACGCCGTGAGCCATCGTCGTATGCCAGCCAAACCAGGCTTTGTGGACGTTGCACGCCCCATACGGGCAGTTGCATCGCCTGCATCTCCTGGCGGATCCGCTCCTGATCGAAGTCCACTTGCAGTTGGTTGTTACCACGGTAGCCGTAACTGAGCAGGTAACTCTCGGCACTACGGATAATGGCGCGAGCGGCCTCGTCCTGCAGGATCTCGCTGTCACCACTGACCCGAACCAAAACCTGGCCTAAGGCATCCCGGATAGCCCGCTGACGATCCTGATTGCTGCGGGACTCGACCTCCACCAGCCCACGATACAGATCGGTGACCGTCGCAGCCGATGCCCCGCCGGCCAAACAAAGGGTTAAGAGAAGAACAAGCGATCGCACAATCATTTCCATCCATTTCGGTTAAGCGCAAAGTGTATCACAGCCCAATCCCCGGGAAAGATCTCCCGGGGAATGGTATCTAAGCTTAACGAGCGTCCTTAGGCAGCAACAAATTCAGTGCAATCGCGGTTACGGCGCACAAAGCGATCCCTTCCAAGGCAAAATTGCCAAACGGCAGGACCATGCCACCAATACCAAAGACCAGGGTCACCGCCACGATCACCAAGTTACGGGATTCGGACAGATCCACATGCTGTTTGATCAAGGTATTCATCCCAACCGCGGCAATCGAACCGAACAGCAGGATCATAACGCCCCCCATCACCACGGTGGGAACGGTCATCAGCAAGGCACCAAACTTGCCCACCATCGCCAAGGCAATAGCAAAGAAGGCGCCATAGGTCATCACCTTAGGATCGAAGTTCTTCGTCAGCATCACGGCACCGGTTACCTCAGAATAGGTGGTGTTCGGTGGCCCGCCAAATGCTGCTGCGGTCGAGGTCGCCAGACCATCACCCAGAAGGGTACGGTGGATCCCGGGTTTCTTAACATAGTTTTTCCCGGTCACGTTAGAGATCGCCACCATATCACCGATATGTTCCACCGCGGGTGCAATGGCCACCGGCAACATGAACAGGATCGCCTGCCAGTTGAAGCTCGGTGCAGTGAAGTCCGGCAGGGCAAACCAGGCAGCATCGCGCACGGGAGTAAAGTCCACCAGGCCAAAGACCAGAGAGAGGCTGTAACCGACGACGATGGCAGACAGGATTGGCAGCAGACGCAACATCCCTTTGCCCATGACGGACACCAGCAGGGCCGTCACCAACGTTGGCAGTGCAACCATTAAGGCAACCGCCGTATCTACCGTCTGGGTGTCCCCCTGATAGCCCAGGGCCATGCTTACGGCCACAGGAGCCAGTGCCAGACCAATCACCATGATCACCGGCCCGACGACTACCGGCGGTAACACGCGGTTAATGGCGTTGATCCCTCCAATTCGTGCGATCTGAGACAGCAAAATGTAGACAAAGCCGGCAGCCATCAAGCCACCCATGGTATCGGCAATCCCCCATTGAGCCACACCGGCAGAGATGGGTGCAATAAAGGCAAAGGAGGAAGCGAGGAATACCGGTACCTGACCTTTGGTCACCAACTGGAAGATCAGGGTTCCGATCCCAGCGGTAAACAGGGCAACACTGACGCTCAAACCGGTCAGCAATGGCACCAGCACCAAGGCACCGAAGGCGACAAATAACATCTGACTGCCAGCCAAGATCTGACGAGCAGGGGACAACTGTGGGGTGTCCATGAGGACTCCTTTTTTATTATAGAATTTTCGCATGTCGGCATACTGGCAGACACAAAAAAGGCGCCGTTACCGACGCCTAAAGGCTTCATTGCAAATTATTTAGTACCAAAGATCTTATCACCAGCATCACCCAGACCCGGCAGGATGTAACCCTTGTCGTTCAGACACTCGTCAACGGAAGCGGTGTAGAAATCCACATCCGGGTGGGTCGCTTCCAGTGCCTTGATCCCTTCCGGGGCAGCAACCAGAACCAGCACCTTGATGTTGGTACAGCCGCGCTGCTTCAACAGATCCAGGGTGGCGATCATGGAGCCGCCGGTGGCCAGCATGGGATCCACAACCAGGGCAATACGCTCATCGATGTTGGACACCAGCTTCTCAAAGTAAGGCACAGGCTCCAGGGTCTCTTCGTCACGGTAGATCCCCACCACAGACACCTTGGCAGACGGGATATGCTCCAGCACACCGTCCATCATGCCCAACCCGGCGCGCAGGATAGGCACAACCGTTACTTTCTTTCCTTTGATCTTGTTGACCTTGATAGGACCGTTCCAGCCATCGATGGTCACCTCTTCCATCTCGAAGTCCGCTGTGGCTTCATAGGTCAACAGAGCGGCTACTTCACTGGCCAGTTCACGGAAGCGCTTGGTGCTGATCTCAGCTTCGCGCATCAGGCCCAGTTTGTGTTGGATCAGAGGGTGCTTGACTTCGGTGACTTTCATCGCCATCTCCAGAATAGGTGCATTTTGCCAGACAAATTAGCGGAATTTTAGCGTGTTCCGACCAGTTGCGAAAAGTACCGCGCCAGTTCTTTGACTCAAATTGTGATCCAGAAGACCTACGCACTGCCGGATTTATTCAAGTTTGGCAAAAGCTTGGGGTGAATCACTTTCACTGGTAGAATATCGCGCAAAAAATTACACCGGGTAAAGCGATGTAGTTAAGCGCATCGTTACAGCCTGGAAAACACCTCCCTACTCCTTGATAAGAATCATAACGAGGCCTCTGTGACTAACTCCGATCAACTGAGCTACAAAGACGCTGGTGTCGATATCGATGCAGGTAATGCCCTGGTAGATAACATCAAGTCCGCCGTGAAGCGCACCCGTCGCCCCGAGGTTATGGGTGGGATCGGTGGCTTCGGTGCCCTGTGCCGCCTGCCTGAGGGCTACAAGAAGCCCCTGCTGGTCTCCGGTACTGACGGCGTTGGCACCAAGCTGCGTCTGGCCATCGATCACAACCGCCATGACACCGTGGGGATCGATCTGGTCGCCATGTGCGTTAACGATCTGATCGTGCAAGGCGCCGAACCCCTGTTCTTCCTGGATTACTACGCTACCGGTAAGCTGGACGTCGACGTAGCGACCTCCGTTGTAACCGGGATCGCTGACGGCTGTGAGCTGGCTGGCTGTGCCTTGATCGGCGGTGAAACCGCGGAAATGCCTGGCATGTACGAAGGTGCCGATTACGACATGGCCGGCTTCTGCGTCGGTGTCGTGGAAGAGGAAAAGGTGATCGACGGCACCAAGGTCGCCGCCGGTGACGCCATCATCGCCTTGGGCTCCTCCGGCCCACACTCCAACGGCTACTCCCTGATCCGCAAGGTGCTGGAGCGCGTTGAGGATCCATCCGCCGTGACCGTCGGCGACAAGCCGCTGATCGATGCCCTGATGGCCCCGACCAAGATCTACATCAAATCCGTATTGAAGCTGCTGGCCCAGCACGATGTGCACGCCATCTCCCACATCACCGGCGGTGGCTTCTGGGAGAACATCCCGCGCGTTCTGCCGGACAATCTGAAAGCCGTGATCGATGGCAACAGCTGGGAGTGGCCTGCGGTGTTCCACTGGCTGCAGGAAACCGGCAACATTACACAGCACGAAATGTACCGTACCTTTAACTGTGGTGTCGGCTTGGTGATCGCCCTGCCCGCAGAAAAAGCTGCTGTTGCCATCGAACTGCTCAAGGCCGAGGGTGAGAACGCCTGGCTGATCGGCAACATCGCCGACCGCGATGGCAACGACGCCCAGGTTGAGATCAAGTAACCCCTCCGGTTACCCAAAGTAGGAAGCACCATGAAGAAGACCCGCATCGCCGTTTTGATCTCAGGAAACGGCAGTAACCTGCAAGCCATTCTGGATGCCTGTGGCAACGGCGAGATCGCCGGTGATGTTGTCGCCGTGATCAGCAACAAGGCCGATGTCTTTGGCCTGCAACGCGCCGCCGATGCCGGTGTACCAGGGATCCTGGTTGCCGCTGAGCAAGGCGAATCCCGCGAGGCTTATGATCAACGCCTACTGGCCGAACTGGATAAGCTGGATGTCGACCTTGTGGTGCTGGCTGGCTTTATGCGGATCCTGTCCGAGCCCTTGGTTCAAGAGTTCGCCGGCCGGATGTTCAACATCCATCCGTCCCTGCTGCCTAAGTACACCGGGCTCCATACTCACCAGCGTGCCCTGGAGGCCGGCGATACCGAGCATGGCTGCTCCGTTCACTTCGTGACACCTGAGCTGGATGGCGGTCCTGTTGTCCTGCAAGCCAAGGTGCCTGTCTTCGAAGAGGACGATGCCGACGAGCTGGCACAGCGGGTCCACACTCAGGAACACCGTATCTATCCCCTGGTGGTCAAATGGTTCTGTGACGGTCGCCTGGCCATGCTGGATGGTCAAGCCATCATGGACGGTAAAGTGCTGCCCGATGCGGGCTATGCCGCCGAATAAAAGCAGAAGAACGACAAAACAAAATGGAGCCGTATGGCTCCTTTTTTTTGTTAACGCTTTAGCGTTCTTCCCCTTGGTCGGGGGACTTCCTCTGCGTGACAAAAGGATAGCGCCCTCGAAGCCGCCTAACTCGCTCAACGGTCAAGCCGGTTTCACTCGCGATGATGCTATTGCGCAGACCCGATGATGACCCACATTTCGCTAAATGACGCGCCACCCGCCGATAGTGGTGCCATTCTCGTGCAATCAGCCAACATACGATCGTCAAGATCAGGAAAAAAATCAGCAATTCAGAGCCTCCCAATGATGGTTGCTCAGGTTAGAACGCGGAGCGAGACTGAAAAACCCACCGGAACAATCCACGACTCTCAACGCTCTTGAGCAACAATGTTCTTGTTCTTATCTATCAATATTGAGCACCTGGGGATGGCCGATAACCGACCAGAACCCATGACCATTAAGCACCACTCAGAGGCACAGCAAGGGGTGGATTATTGACGGCGCCACCTATTTGACGGAAAAAAGATACCCCGTAACCAGTTAGTTAACAACGTCATAGGTCACACACCCAATGAGCAGACCAGTCGCAGTAACGGGCTTCGCTGGATCCATCGCGCGATTGTCATCCAATTACGTTAAGGTAAGGCCATCGAGATAAGTTTTGCTCAAGGAGAGCTGATGAAAAGCGTGATCTGCGATATCGATGGTGTACTACTGCACGACAATAAACTGATCCCGGGTTCGGACAGCTTTATTCAGCGACTGCTGGATCAGGGCAATCCCTTGGTCTGCCTGACCAACTACCCGGCTCAAACCGCCAAGGATCTGGCCAATCGGCTGGGCTCGGCAGGGCTTCCCCTAACCGAAGAACATTTCTACACCTCAGCCATGGCGACGGCGGATTTCCTGCGTCATCAAGAGGGTAAAAAAGCCTACGTAATTGGCGAAGGTGCCCTGACCCACGAACTGTACAAGCAGGGCTTTACCATTACCGATATCAATCCTGACTTCGTGATCGTCGGCGAAACCCGCAGTTACAACTGGGACATGATCCACCGTGCCGCCCGATTCGTTGCCGAAGGGGCCCGCTTCATTGCCACCAATCCCGACACCCATGGGCCCAATCACAGCCCAGCCTGCGGTGCCCTGTGCGCGCCTATCGAGCGGATCACAGGTAAAAAACCCTTCTACGTCGGCAAGCCCAGTGCCTGGATCATCCGCAGTGCCCTTAACCACCTCGGCAGCCATGCCCAGGATACTGTCATCGTCGGCGACAACCTTAATACCGATATCCTCGCAGGCTTCCAGGCTGGCCTGGAGACCGTCATGGTACTCTCCGGCGTCAGTAAGATGGCCGATCTGGATAAACACCCCTTCCGGCCGAATCACATCTACCCCTGCGCCGCAGAGATTGATGTGGTGTAAATCAAGCCAAGAGAAGGCGAGCTCTCACAGTAAAAGGCTAATCGAGGGCGATCTTGACCCTGACACGCACCCGTTCGATCACCGAACCACTGACATAAGTCCCTGTTCCACCGCTTGCCTCCATCATGGCGCCCCGTGGTAATGGTCCTTCCGTCAATTCGGTGATCTCTTTCACCCGCCCCAATTGCTGGGTTGGTGGGACCAGTGCCTCAGCCCGGGCCATCGCATCGGCCAGCGCCGCCTGATAGAGCGCCGTCCGATGATCTTCGCCATCGGGACTCAAATAGCGGGGTGGCCGAATGAGGGTCACTCCAGCCGCTACGAATTGCTCAAACCAACGCCCCACTTCGGCCACGGGGACCTGCACTGTCACCTCACGAATCGCCATAAATCCCATCAGGATCTGCGCCCCCTCCTCATAGCGATACTGAGGCGCCAGCCTCAAGTGACCTGCACGGATCCTTTCCAACTCCCGCTCCTCCCCTTGCAGACGCTGGAGGAGCATGTTCACCACGGAATCCGACGCTTGCATCGCCTCCTTCGGGCTGGATGCCAGCTGCTCCACCGATACCGACAACTCTGCCTGCTCTGGCTGTCGATGGAGCAAGGCCTCCCCCTCGACCAGGATAAAGCCCTGCGCCTGGGCAGCACGACAACAGAGCAGCACAATCCCACACAGTACGAGAACCCTGCTCATGGGGACTCCTTATATAAAGTACTTAGTTGAAAAATGATTGTCCGGGGGTAACAATAGAACCTCCAGAAGGAGCTACCATGTCCGCCACCGCCAATAAAATTCTGTTTTACCTAAAACAACAGGGCAGTTGCGCACTGCCCCCTATCGCCCAGGCCTTGTCCATGACCACCATGGGCGCCCGGGGACATCTCCATAAGCTAGAACAACAAGGCCTGATCGCCTTTGAAGATATACGCCAGGGGCCAGGGCGACCAGCCCGACACTGGTTCCTGACCCCCAGTGGTCACGGGAGTTTTGGCGATCGTCACCAAGATCTGGCGCTGCAGTTGATCGATGGACTCGACAGTCTGCTAGACCCGGAACACCTGTCCAAGGTGATCCGGTATCGGACGGCGCAACAGGCTCAGCATTATCAGACGGCTCTGCGTCAACATCTTTGCCTAGAAGACCAACTGGAGTGCCTGGCTCAACTGCGCAGTGCAGAGGGCTATATGGCCCGACTACAAACCACGGAAGAGGGTTGGTGGCTGATTGAAGATCACTGCCCCATCTGTACCGCCGCCCAGCGCTGCCAAGCCTTGTGTCAGCAGGAGTTGCTCCTGTTTCGCCAGCTGCTTGGCCCCAATGCCCGGATCGAACGCCACGAACACCTGCTGTCCGGCGGGAAACGCTGTCGCTACCGGATCCAGCAAACCGATGTTGCTGTCCAGGAAGCGGCCATCTAAGGGCTCAAGGGCGGCATGGTAAAGGGATCGGGGTATCGAAACGCGAACCCCAGCTTCAGCACCAGTTTATCGCTCTGGATCCGCTTACCCATCACCCGTTGGCCTGAGAAGCTTGGGGGTTCCAATCCCAAGGCCTGGGCCGCATAAGGATAAAATTCACCCCGCGTCGGATGAACGGGGGCGGCCAGGTTAAAAGTCTCCCCCCAGGCTGGGCGTTGCAGCAGACACTGAATCGCCCCGATCACGTCATCCCGATGCACCAGGTTTACGGGGCTCAAGCCACCGGACAGCTGATGCCGTCCAGCGAGGAAACGACCCGGATGACGCTCTCCCCCGACCAGCCCGGCCAAACGCAGGATCATCACTCGCTCGAATCCATCCCGAACCACGGCTTCCGCCGCCAACATCTCTTTTGCCCTGGGTTCTTCACAAAGTGGTGCGGTCTCGTCACAGCGGGGATGGTCTTCGCCATCTGCGTATACGGCGGTGGAACTGATAAACAGGGCTTGGCGGATCCCCTGCTTCCGGGCAGCATCGACCAGCAAGCCGATACGATCGGCATACCGATTCTCCTGGGCCTGTCGGCCTGGGGGCACATTGATCAACAGGGTATTCGGCGCAAGCAGGCCATTGAGATCATCACACACCAAGGTGGTATCCAGGCTCAAATAGAAACCCGGGATCCCGAGCGACTCCAACACCGCGAGGGTCTCTTTCTGCCGACTGGAACCGGTTACCCGCCACCCCTGGCTGTGCAATGCCTGGATCAACTCTAAACCCAGCCAGCCACACCCCACCACACTCAGCTCTGCCACAGCCTTATCCACCAGCCTTGCTCCCCAACATCCACACTTCCCTTCATAGCAAACTGATAAATATCACTATTTCCTTACATAGTACGCGAGTACAGGTCCCACATCCAAGTAGTGGGCCTCCATCTCACTGAGCTCACTGGCCTTGTGTACCGATGCGATTTTAATCTTCAGTGCATCGAGGCCAACAATGGGAGCATCTCGCTTGGGGACCTCTGGATCATACAAAAGCAGCAGGGGATCGAGTGCCTTTCTCTGCTTACTGCTGATCACCTTGCCCAGTTGACCGTTCTCCAATCGAACCAAGGTTCCCGGTGGGTAAACGCCGATATTCTTGACCAAGACCTGCAGATATTGGCCATTGATCTGTTCGCTACGGTGACGAAACAGATAAGCCAGAGCCTGGTAGGGAGACAGAGGCCGGTTTTCATTATTGACCAGAGTGTCATACTCATTGGCGATGGTGAGGATCTGCGTCATAGAGCTGATCGCCTTCCCGGACAAGCCCATCGGCGTCCCACTGCCGTCAAGGTACTCATGGTGTGCCACCACCATCTCGTTGATCTCAGGCGTAGAAAACGGGCTCCCCTTGCACATCTCGATCGACAACTTAGGGTGAAGATCCAAAAAGTTCTGTTCACTCTTATTCAGCGGCCCTTTCTTATTGCGGATCCCTTCCGGCACCTTCAGCTTGCCCACATCATGGATCAGGGCTGCCAACCCCAGTTGCTTCAGCGCTCCACTCTCCAGACCCAGTGCCCGCCCCAGCAGCATGGCCACCACTGACACATTGAGTGCATGAAACTGCAGGGTTGGCTCCTGTGGCGTGGCAACAATCTGCAAAACCGCCCCATCGCTGCAGACTAACTGCTCATGCAGATCGTCCACTACGGTACAAGCATCCTGATAGGCCAGCTCCGGCGATGTTCTCAACCGGCCAAAGCCACTCTTTAGGGAAGACATCGACTTGTTATAGGCCCTTTCACACTCACGAACACGGCGCCGGTAATCACGACCCAAGTCGACCCGTTTTTCCTCCTCAGTCAGAGGAGGGGGCACATCGGGTACTTCGATCTCCTTGGGTGAGGAGGGGGTTTCGGGCATCTTCTGTGAGGGAGCATCGTTGGTCTTAGGTGGCTCGGCATCATCGGCTAGCTGAAGATAAACGTGCTCCAGTCCCAGCTTGCGGATCAACTGGATCTGCTGCCCGTCTTTGATGCGAAAACGGCTGAACAAGAAAGGGTGCTCTTTCCAGGACAAGGGTAAACGGATCGATTGACCTATCTCCAGTTGTGCCACCGGCCATTTGTGCTCCCGACTCGCCATGCTCCGTCCTCGTATCATCCATCTGGTCCAAGACCTATTCCATGTCCCTAAAATGATAGGACAAAAATACCTATACAGAGCTAAGAAGCCATAAACCACACGCCCCTGATGCATCAAGTGTCCAGCACAAATACAAAGAAGCCCCGATCTGCAACGCAGGCCGGGGCCAGTAGACGAAACCCGTATTACCGCCCGTGGTTAGCCAAAAGATCCAATAGGCCCTGCTCATCAAGCACAGCGACCCCAAGTTCCGTGGCCTTGGTCAGCTTAGAACCCGCTTTCTCGCCGGCGACCAGCGTATGCGTGTTTTTCGAAACACTGCCGGAAACCTTGGCCCCCAAGGCTTCCAGCGCCGCCTTGGCATCGGAGCGACCCATCTGGCTCAAGGTACCGGTCAACACCCAGGTCTGCCCCTTCAGGGGTTGGCTCTCTTCGGCTACGGACTCGATGGCTGGCCAATGAACATTGGCCCCCTCGGGATCGATCAAAGCCTCCAGCACCTCAATATTGTGGGGCTGGCGGAAGAAGTAGTAGACGTGCTTGGCCACCACCTCGCCCACCTCACTGACCTCCTTAAGGGCTTCGATCTCTGCGTCACGCAGCGCATCCAATGTCTTGAAGTGGCGGGCCAGATTCGCTGCCGTCGCTTCCCCGACCTCGCGGATCCCCAGGCTGTAGAGGAAGCGTGGCAAGGTCGTGCTGCGCGCCACATCCAGTGCGTTGACCAGGTTCTGCGCCGACTTCATCCCCATGCGCGGCAGCATGGTCAGGCTCGAAGCCGACACTTTGAACAGGTCCGCCGGTGTTTCCACCAGTTCCTTGTCCACCAGCATCTCTACCAGCTTGTCGCCCAGGCCATCGACATCCAATGCCTTACGAGAAGCAAAGTGTTTGATCGCTTCCTTACGCTGGGCTTCGCAGTACAGTCCACCAGAGCAACGGGCTACCGCCTCCCCTTCGAACCGTTCCACCTTGGCATCACAAACTGGGCATTGCTGGGGGATCTCTATGGGGCGCGCCTCTTTGGGACGCCGCTCCATCACCACAGAGACGATCTGCGGGATCACATCACCGGCTCGGCGGATGATCACGGTATCGCCGATCATCACCCCGAGGCGCGCGATCTCATCGGCATTGTGGAGCGTAGCGTTGGACACGGTCACCCCACCGACGAATACCGGCTCCAGCCTTGCCACCGGCGTCACTGCCCCGGTTCTCCCCACCTGAAAATCCACCCCTTTGAGGACCGTCAACTCCTCCTGTGCCGGGAATTTACAGGCGATGGCCCAACGGGGGGCCCGGGCTACAAACCCCAGTCTCTCTTGCTGTGCCAGGCTGTCGACCTTAATTACGACGCCGTCGATCTCATAGGGCAACTCGGAACGCTGCTCACCTACCCGCCGAAAATAGGCCAAGGCTCCCGCTTCCCCCTCAACCGGTTCAACCAGAGGCGAGACCGGCAATCCCCACGCCTTGAGCTGGTTCAGACGGCCATACTGACTGTCCGACAGTGGGGTGTGCTCCCCCTCAACCACTCCCATGGCATAAGCATAAAACGCCAGCGGACGCGAGGCCGTTACCCGGCTATCGAGCTGTCGCAAACTGCCGGCCGCCGCATTTCGCGGGTTCACGAAGGTCTTCTCCCCCGCGGCATGGGCCTTGGCGTTCATCGCTTCGAAACCTTCTGTGGGCATAAAGGCCTCACCACGGACTTCCAGCAGGGCGGGAACATCCTCTCCCTGCAGACGCAGCGGTACCGCACCGATGGTCTTGACGTTATTAGTGATCTCCTCACCGGTGATCCCGTCCCCCCGAGTCGCCGCCCGCTCCAGAACCCCATCTCGGTAAAGCAAGCTGACGGCGATCCCATCAAGCTTGGGCTCGGCACAGTAAGTGATTGCACTCTCCCCAACCCGATCCGCGAGCCGCTGATGAAAGGCATTGAACTCCTCTTCATTCATGGCGTTGTCCAGAGACAGCATGGGGCGCAAATGGGCCACGGACTCAAAGTGTTGCAGGGCTTCACCGCCCACCCTTTGGCTGGGCGAGTCGCTTCGAACCCACTGAGGATACTCTGCCTCCAACTGCTGCAACTCACGCAGCAGGCGATCGTACTCGGCATCCGGAATGCTGGGATTATCCAACACATAATATTGATGATTGTGGTGATTCAACTCCTGACTGAGTTGATCAATACGCTGCTTCGCTGTGTCGCTCATAGTGATTTCCAAACAGGGGCAGACAGCCCCAAAAAAGGCCGCCCGGGGCGGCCTTAAGATGATTCGATAACGTTTAGGCTGGCACGGCTTCCGAGGCTCGGATCCGCTCCATATAACTGAATTCCAGCTCGTCACTCCAGGGCTGATGCTGATCATCGAGTAACTGGGCATCGTGCAGATCGACCAAGCCCTGAGCCGTGCCCAGCATCATGGAGAAGCTGACCCGTGCATCGGTTTGCGCAGGCAAGGTCATAAAGAGTGCCACGCCTTCAGTGGAAAACTGCTCCATGCTGTCCGGATCAAAGGTACCGGGTTTGACCATATTGGCCAGGGAGAACAAAACGGGACCTGTGCCCGCCGTGCTCTGATGACGATGGAATATCGCCATCTCCCCAAACTTAAAGCCCAAGGTCGTCAGGCTCGGCAACAACTCCTCGCCGCGCAAGGGTCCCTGTTTGCCCACCACATGCAACACCAGCACATCGGTGGGCTGAATGGGCTCAGGCTCGATCTCCTGTACCGACACGGGCTCGCAGGAGACCGGCTGGGGATCGGCTGGCTTCGAGCTTTCAATCTCAGCCACCCGCGATGGTTCCAGTTCGCTGACGACGGCCTGAGGCTGACCCACAGGCGTCACGGGTGCTTCGGGTTTCTGTGGCATCAAACCAGGTTCGACATCCACAGTGTCTGCCAGGGCGCCCCCAGCCTCTGTCGCTAACGGCTTGTCTAGCGCATCGGCAGGATCGTCGCCCAACCCCAGTTCAATCTGCTCATTGCCTATAACAGGCTCCTGGCGTAAGGCCCGACGACGGGGTTTCGCTGGCGCAGTGGCGACAGGTTCGAACTGCGCCTCATTGAGCGACGCTTCATCCAGTAAACTGGGTTGCTGTG
The DNA here is from genome assembly GCF_057219095.1 of Ferrimonas sp. YIN67. Taxonomy (NCBI): domain Bacteria; kingdom Pseudomonadati; phylum Pseudomonadota; class Gammaproteobacteria; order Alteromonadales; family Ferrimonadaceae; genus Ferrimonas; species Ferrimonas sp. YIN67. Next base: position 295,637 of record NZ_JBXVVJ010000004.1, on the reverse strand, counting down.
GTTCGGCGTGAAGCTGTGCCCTAGGACTCTGACTGTCAGCGTTTAGACTTGGCTCAACCGGCTTGGTCGAAACGGTGCGGGCAGGCCCAAGCACCCCTTCATCGGCCGATGCCATGATGTCAGTCTCAGGTCGAGAGCTCCCCGAAACCTTAGTGATCGGAGTCTTACCGCGTCTGGTCCGACGATTACGCGCCGGGCTGTTGCGTCGCAATGACCAGAAACCATGAACACACAAGCCAATGATGGCCAGCAAGCCAACGACAATAAAGACGATACGCATGTCATCCATCGTAATGCTTTCCCCTAAAACTCCGATCTGGTTATCCGATCTGGGCCATTGCAGCGGCCTCTTCGATATCGACGGCGACGATCCGGGAGACCCCGGGCTCATGCATGGTCACCCCAGTGAGGCGATCCGCCATCTCCATGCTGACTTTATTGTGACTGATGTACACGAATTGCACCGTTTCCGACATCTCCTTCACCAGTCGACAAAAGCGACCGACGTTGGCGTCATCCAAGGGTGCATCCACCTCATCCAGCATACAGAAAGGCGCAGGATTAAGTCTAAAAATTGCAAACACCAATGATAAAGCGGTCAAGGCCTTTTCACCACCGGAGAGCAGATGAATGGTGCTGTTTTTCTTGCCTGGGGGGCGAGCCATAATCGTCACCCCGGCTTCCAGCATGTCATCACCCGTCAACTCCAGGTAAGCACTGCCCCCGCCAAATACCTTGGGAAAGAGGTGGATCAGATCGGCGTTAACCTTATCGAAAGTCTCCTTAAAACGACTGCGGGTTTCCCGATCGATCTTGCGGATCGCCGCTTCCAGCACCTCCAGAGCCTCGGTCAAGTCGGCATTCTGCTCATCCAAGTACTGCTTACGTTCTACCTGCTGTTCATACTCTTCAATGGCCGCCATGTTGATCGCACCAAGTCGGCGGATCCGCTCTCGAACCCGCTCGAGATCGGCGGTCCACTGGGCTACCGCCGCCTCGGCACTGAGCCCCTCCAGGATCCCTTTCAACTGCATCTGAGACTCGGCCAACAGATCCAGCTGCCCCTGGGCCTGCACCCTTAGTCCCTCATGTTCCAGTTGCAGTCGAGTGATTTTCTCCGACAGGCCCTGGAGCTGCGCCTGCTGCCCACGCTGGCTGTCTGCCAGCCCGGCCAGAGCCTGGTCCACTTCGGACTGACGGGCCCGTGCCTCGCCTTGGACCGCTTCCTGCTCTGCTCGCAGCAGCAACTGCTCCTCGAGTTCCAGCTCAAACTGAGCGAGAGGCTCGGCCAGCTCGATCTGCTCCTCCCGGGCCTCCTCGATCCGCTCTCGCCATTGCTCTGCCGAACTCCGAGCCTGGCTTCGCCGCTCATCCATGCCCTGAAGCCGAGCCCGCTGACTCTGCAGTTGCAGTTGCAGTTGCTGCAGCTGCTGGCCTAACTGGCCCTTATGTGCTTGGCGCTGTCGGGTTGCGGCACGCTGATCCTGCAATCGCTCTTCCAGGGCCGTCAGCCCATCACCGGCCTGCTCAGCTTCGAGCTCAAGTTGCTCCAGCCGCTCCTCCAGCTCAAAGCCTCGCTGCTCCAGCTCCTCCAACCGCAGCGTCAACTCCTCCTGCTGCAACACCAGCATCTCCCGTTGCTGAGCCTGCTGACTCAACTGATCGGTCAATCGAGCGCAACGGTTTTGCAGATCCAGCCAGCGCTCGCGAGCAGCCGTCGCCGCTTTCCGAGTCTGATGGGCGTCTTCGCGTCGGTGCTGAAGCTGCTCCTGAGCCATCGCAAAAGCCGCTTCGGCTTCCTCGACGGACAGCTCGAGCGCTTCCAGCGCCTGGCTCAGTTCATCCTGCTCGGCCAGGAGGGCCGTCAGGGGCTTTTCATCTATCTGACCCGGGCTGATCTCAAACCCGGGACCACGCCAACGACCATCGGTGGTTACCACGGATTCACGGGAGTCACATTGAGCGAGAAATTCCTGAGCCTGTGCTTCATCGTCGGCACAGTAGATCCCGGCCAGCCAGGGTGCCAGGTTATAAGGCCCCTGGATCTTCGCCATCAGGCTGGGCCACGGGCGCTCTGCGTGATAAGTCGACTCCCGTGCCGTCACCCGCATTAACCCAGGTGGCAGTGGCTGGTCGTCGGCACCAATCACTGCCTGGATCCGGCTACCCATCACCTGCTCCAGTGCCGCTTCCCAGCCTGGCGCGACACTCAGCGACTGCCACAGCTGCGGAAGGCTGTCGAAGGGGGCTGGCAAACTGTGCTGACGTGTCCGGATGGCGGTTGCCAGGGAGCGCTTCTGAGCCAATAGCTCGTTGCGCTGACGGATCCGCTCCTCCTTGGTCGTACGGCTGATCTCAAGCTGAGATTCGGCCAGCTCCCAGGCTTCGCCTGCTGCCGTCGCTCCTTCACCTGCGGCATCGCTGGCCAGCTCTGCTTCATCCCGCTGCGCTTCCAGCTCAGCCAGTTGTAGCTCTATCTGCTGGACAGGCTGGCACTGGGCCAACTGTTCATTCAGTCGCTGCTGCTGACTGGCCAGTTGCGCTCGCTCGCGGCCGAGTCCCGCCAATTCGGTCAACCCCACCTGACGAGCCCGCTCTGCCTGTTCGCGCAGATCCCTGCGCTGCTCTCGCTGCTGCTCAAGCTGATCCAGCTGGGCTTCCTGTGACAATAACTGAGCTTCCAACTCTTCAAGCTGCAGCTCAAGCTCTTCACTTTCGGGGGTCAACATCTCCAGAGATTCAGCCAACTCCGCCTGCTCCTGATCCAGCCCGCTGAGCTGCTCCTCGCTGCTCGCCAACTGCACCGAGGTACGGCGGATCTCCTCCTCCAGCTGCTGTGCCCGCTGTCGAGTATGCAGGATCTGCTGCTCCAGGCGGGTCACTGCCCCACTGCTTTGAAACAGCTGCTGCTGGCAATGCTCCAGTTCGGCCTGAACATCGGATTTCTGCTGTTCCAGCTGAATGAGTGCCGCATCGTCCCCGGCGAAGGCGCTCTCCCGCTGGGCCTTTTGCTGCTCCAGCTCGGCCATATCCCCTTCGAGGGCATTCATCTTGCTCGATAACTCTCGCCACTTGAGCGCTAGCAGCTCGCCATGCAGAGTCCGTTCGGAGATCTTCAGCTCCCGGTATCGACGAGCGGCATCGGCCTGGCGACGCAGACGTTCGATCTGACTGCCCAACTCGATCCGCACATCTTCCAGCCGTTCAAGGTTCTCCCGAGTGTGGCGGATGCGGTTTTCGGTTTCACGCCGACGCTCTTTGTACCGAGAGATCCCGGCGGCTTCTTCAATAAAGACCCTCAGTTCCTGAGGCTTAGATTCAATCAGGCGGGAAACCGTGCCCTGCTCGATAATGGCGTAGCTACGGGGACCCAGCCCCGTGCCCATAAAGAGATCCGTGATATCCCGGCGACGACACTTGGTGCCGTTCAAAAAATAGCTGGACTGGGCATCGCTGTTAACCTGGCGCTTAACCGAGATCTCGGCATAACTGGCATATTGACCTTGCAATCGCCCTTCACTGTTATCGAATACCAGTTCGACACTGGCCACAGACGATGCCTTCCGACCGCTGGAGCCATTAAAGATCACGTCCGTCATGGAGTCACCACGCAGGTTCTTGGCGCTGCTCTCTCCCAACACCCAACGTACCGCATCGATGACATTGGACTTACCACAGCCATTGGGGCCAACGATGGCCGTCATCTGTTCGGGAAAGGGAACCTTGGTGGGATCGACAAAAGATTTGAAGCCGGCCAGCTTAATGAGTTTCAGCCGCATGGGGCGCTTGAGCATCTCGGTTAGGGGGCAGATTGGCCCACTTTACCAGAGCCCCCAATGTTTTGTAACAGGCTGAAATACGCTGGATGTTGACCAAGCGGAGCGGATCACAACACAATGCATTCATCGACTGAAAAAACGAAATACGTACGATGCAATCACAGGTTCTTCCCCAAGGTGCCAGCGGCGTCCAATATTTTCTCAAGGGCTTCGAGCTGATCCGTCAACCCGGCTTACGCCGCTTCGTGGTGCTGCCACTGACGGTCAATCTGCTGCTTTTCTCCACCGCCTTCTACTTCCTGTTCCAACGCATGGGCGGGTGGATCGAGCAGATCATGGCCTGGCTACCCGAGTTTCTCGGTTGGCTCGATTTTGTCCTCTGGCCACTGGCGGTGATCACCGTCCTGATCAGTGCCTCCTTCCTTTTCAGTGCACTCATGAACTTTATCGCCGCACCTTTTAACGGCCTGCTGGCCGAACAGGTGGAAAAAAAACTGACCGGCAAGCCTCTGGACACGGGCGGGGTCATCGATCTGCTCAAGGACACACCAAGGCTTATCGGCCGTGAATGGACCAAGTTATGGTACTACTTGCCTAGGGCACTGGTCTTTGTCCTGATCCTATTTTTCGTTCCCGGATTCGGCGCCGTGATCTGGTTCTGCTTCACCGCCTGGATGCTGGCCATTCAATATCTTGATTACCCTTTTGACAATCATAAGGTCCCCTTTGATCGCATGCGCAGCGGCCTGGCCATGCAGCGCTGGCGCAGTTTCACCTTCGGCGCCGCCGCCGCCCTGATGGCGATGATCCCGCTGGTCAACCTGATCCTGATGCCTGTGGCGATCTGTGGCGCAACCGCCTTCTGGGTCGATCAGTACCGGGAGGTCCACGGCCGCTATGGTATGGAATAAGGTTCTCCCGCCTCCTTGCTTCCCATCGTCAGCATGTGAGGAGGAAGAATAAGGCTCAACAGCCTAATCCATGCGAGGTTTTCCCTATCCCGCCGTTGCAAAACGGCACCGGCCCATTAGAATGCGCCAGCAATACCGTAAGGTTGAAGCTGTATAAGCCGACAATAGGGTTGGCTGTCTCTACGTCCAGGCCATAACCTGGACACTACAGTCCCTACGCATTGTCGCTGCAGCTTCCCTCCTCTGACCCCGTTGCCAACGAGAACTAAAATGAACCCTTTGCAACAGCGCATTCTGGCGCAAGGTGTGATCAAGAGCGCTGCCGCCCTGGATGCCAGCGCCTTCCTGACCAAGCAGATTGATCCTGATCTGCTTAACTGGTGTGCACAAGCTATCGCCGATCACTACCGCGATCACAAGATTGATAAGATCATCACCATCGAAAGCGGCGGGATCGCCATTGGGATCCTAACTGCCCTGGCACTGAGCGTCCCCCTGGTCGTGTGTAAGAAAGCCAAGAGCACCCTGGATAACGCCGAGCTTTATACCGAAACGGTGAAAAGTTTCACCAAAAACACCCAGTACACCCTGACCTGCGACAAAAGCCACATCAGCACCGGTGATCGCCTGCTGTTTGTTGACGACTTCCTGGCCCACGGTCAGGCGGTACTTGGGATCAAGAGTGTCTGTGCCCAGGCGGGAGCCGAGTTCGCGGGCCTGGGGATCGTAGTTGAAAAGAGTTTCCAGCAGGGCCGTAGCCTGGTAGAGCAGAGCGGCCTGGAGATCCTGTCTCTGGCAAGACTGCAATCCCTGGAAAACGGGATCCAATTTCTTTGACTCTGGCCAACCTTAAAGCATAAAAACCGAAGCACACCGCTTCGGTTTTTTTATGGCCGCTTTCCCGCATTTTGAACTCCCAATCTGACAAACGGAACTCTGTCACGGGGCCTGCCACGTTTATGTGTGCCCATGCCATGGCCGGAGTTTGGACAGGCTCAGGCATTGCGTAGCGCCGGGATGTCCGTTTTGTATTGAACAAACTCCACCTCATATCCGGCGGGATCGATAAAATAGACATTTTCCCGGTAACGACTGTCGGCGCCAGGCTGGCTGATCTGATAACCGGCATCACGAAGCCTTTGGACCACAGAGGCGATATCGTCCACCACAAAAGCAAAATGGGCCAATCCAACACTGTGCCCTGTCAGATCCCGATTCTCACCTTCCCCATGATCAGACAATGCCAGGTACTGGTGATCATCGCCCAGATGCAGCCAACGACGCGGCTTGCCATACCACTCCCCATGGCCACTGATCCGCACCCGCCAATGGGGAAAAGCCGCCCGATAAAAGGCCACCACAGGCTCAAGCTCTGTCACCACCAAGTTCACATGTTCCAATCTGATCATCATGCCACTCCATAACCGAACCCATTTTTTAAATTAAACACTTTACTTACATGAATGACTCTAGCAGCTCATCTGCTGGATAACCACTTAAATAAACCAATCAGTTTACATAATGGAGCTTACGCTCCTCCAATTAGCCTTGGGCTTGGTGATACCCATCACCCAAGTGGACAAAACACTCGATATGGTGAACAAGTGCACAAACAAACGGTGTTGCCGAATTTCCTGCTTGACCCGCAGGCTAACCGACCTTAAAGTTACGCCCCGTTGAGACGGCAAGCCCCAGAGCTTATGTTTCAGCAACAATTTAAAGGTCAGGTGTCCGAGTGGCTGAAGGAGCACGCCTGGAAAGTGTGTATACGGCAACGTATCGAGAGTTCGAATCTCTCCCTGACCGCCATATTCCAGCAAAACCCGCACTGTGTGCGGGTTTTTGCGTTTTTGGGACAAGAATCAGAGTCAGGGAGAGTGGCTACTCTAGAAAATCACTCGTCAGAGTTCGCAACGTAAGCGCGAAGCGCTGGAGTAACGCCGAAGGCGATCATCTCTCCCTGACCGCCATATTCCAGCAAAACCCACCTCTTGGTGGGTTTTGTCGTTTTCTGGATCCGCATCCCGTATCAGGGAGAGTGGCTACTCTAGAAAATCACTCGTCAGAGTTCGCAACGTCAGCGCGAAGCGCTGGAGTAACGCCGAAGGCGATCATCTCTCCCTGACCGCCATATTCCAGCAAAACCCGCACTGTGTGCGGGTTTTTGCGTATTTGGGACAAAAATCAGAGTCAGGGAGAGTGGCTACTCTAGGAAATCACTCGCCAGAGTTCGCAACGTCAACGCGAAGCGCTGAAGTAACGCCGAAGGCGATCATCTCTCCCTGACCGCCATATTTGATAAAACCCACCTCTTGGTGGGTTTTGTCGTTTTCGGGATCCACATCCCGTATCAGGGAGAGTGGCTACTCTAGAAAATCACTCGCCAGAGTTCGCAACGTCAGCGCGAAGCGCTGGAGTAACGCCGAAGGCGATCATCTCTCCCTGAACGCCATATTCCAGCAAAACCCGCACTGTGTGCGGGTTTTTGCGTTTTGGGGACAAAAATCAGAGTCAGGGAGAGTGGCTACTCTAGAAAATCACTCGTCAGAGTTCGCAACGTCAGCGCGAACCCTGGCGAGACGGAGAAGGAGAATATGGCGACGCCATCCGGCTACAGTCCGGTTTCCATGAAAAATGACCAGCCCCTCCTGCCGCCGAGGGTTCGAAGGTATTCGCCGCTCCTGATATGCGTTTCGAAACCACCACTGTTCGCCATTTGGACGCCTTCTGCCGTACACTTCAACAGCTTGTTCAAACCCTGTGCGAACGGACACAAAAAGGAAAAATCCCCTTGTGCCCTCTCATCAGGATCCGTAAAGTACGACCCCGTTGAGACGACGAGCCCTAGCGCTTTCGGTTTCGCAGCGTTTAAAGGTCAGGTGTCCGAGTGGCTGCTCGGAGGCAGGGCCGATAAACTGTCCACGCCCCAGGCGTGCGACTCAGCCACAACTCGGAATTCGTTTCGAAGTGGCCGTGGTAGCAACACGTAAAAGCAACAATTTAAAGGTCAGGTGTCCGAGTGGCTGAAGGAGCACGCCTGGAAAGTGTGTATACGGCAACGTATCGAGAGTTCGAATCTCTCCCTGACCGCCATATTCCAGCAAAACCCGCACTGTGTGCGGGTTTTTGCGTTTTTGGGACAAAAATCAGAGTCAGGGAGAGTGAGAGCTCTCGTCAGAGTTCGCAACGTAAGCGCGAAGCGCTGAAGTAACGCCGAAGGCGATCATCTCTCCCTGACCGCCATATTCCAGCAAAACCCGCACTGTGTGCGGGTTTTTGCGTTTTTGGGACAAAAATCAGAGTCAGGGAGAGTGGCTACTCTAGGAAATCACTCGCCAGAGTTCGCAACGTAAGCGCGAAGCGCTGAAGTAACGCCGAAGGCGATCATCTCTCCCTGACCGCCATATTCCAGCAAAACCCACCTCTTGGTGGGTTTTGTCGTTTTCTGGATCCGCATCCCGTCTCAGGGAGAGTGGCTACTCTAGAAAATCACTCATCAGAGTTCGCAACCTAAGCGCGAAGCGCTGGAGTAACGCCGAACGCGTTTACCTCTTCCTGAGCGCCATATTCCTGGCCTAAAGTACAGCGTGCTTTATGACAGCGATGACGTGAAATCAGATGAAGTAAAGGCCTTTCACATCCTGGTACCGAGGTTTCCACCCCTGCATCTTGCTGGCTTGAGCGCTTGAGGGCTTGCAGACAGGGCCCTCAGAGATCCTTTCCGATCGTACGGACGCTATCCTCATTGCCCCGGTTGTCTCGGCAACGAAAGTTTTATTCCTATATGAATGGGCTTAATTTCGTTTTGTAATAAGGAATAGCCAAACGTCACTTCCGTACAGTAATTCATTGGATAAGCTATAGAATATCAACCGTGTCCGGTGTAACCACAGCAAGCTTAGGAAAAGCAATCATGGCGAAGATCTACGAAGATAACTCCCTCTCCATCGGTAACACGCCGCTGGTCCGTCTCAATCGCGTCACCGAAGGCAGTAATGTGCTGGCGAAGGTCGAAGCCCGCAACCCCTCATTCAGCGTAAAGTGCCGTCTCGGTGCCAACATGATCTGGGATGCCGAGAAGAAAGGCTTGCTGGGTGAGGGCAAAGAGATCATCGAGCCAACGTCGGGTAACACCGGGATTGCTCTGGCCTTTGTCGCGGCCTCCCGTGGCTACCCACTGACCCTGACCATGCCCAACACCATGAGCCTGGAACGCCGTAAGCTACTCAAAGCCCTGGGCGCTAAGCTGGTGCTGACCGAGGGTGCCAAGGGGATGAAAGGTGCCGTCGCCAAGGCCGAAGAGATCCGCGACAGTGATCCAAGCAAGTACGTGCTACTGCAGCAGTTTGAAAATCCGGCCAACGCCCAGATCCACGAACAGACTACGGGTCCGGAGATCTGGAGCGATACCGATGGCGAAGTTGACGTATTGGTCTCCGGGGTCGGTACCGGCGGTACCCTGACCGGAACCAGCCGCTACCTCAAGCTGACTCAGGGCAAGGCAATCTACACCGTTGCGGTCGAGCCAGAGGATTCTCCAGTGATCTCCCAGGCACTCAAGGGTGAAGAGTTGACCCCGGGACCACACAAGATCCAAGGGATCGGCGCCGGCTTTATTCCGGGTAACCTCGACCTGGAGATGGTCGATGAAGCCATCACCGTTGGCAACGATGAATCCGTTGAAATGGCCCGCCGTCTGATGGATGAAGAGGGGATCCTGGCCGGGATCAGCTCAGGTGCTGCCGTCGTCGCCGTCAATAAACTGATCGCCGCCAAGCCCGAACTCAAGGACAAAACCATTGTGGTGGTACTGCCCTCATCCGCCGAGCGCTACCTCTCCTCAGTCCTCTTCGCCGGACTCTTTACCGACGCAGAGAACGTGCAATAAATTGATCCCCTTCACCGAATAAAGAAAAGGCAGCCCAAGGCTGCCTTTTCTTTAGGCCATTGTAATGACAGATAAAACTTGAACAGGCAAACTGCAATGCAATAAAAAATAACAAGGTAGACATCATGACGTTGCTTCGTCGCCTCACCATTTCAGTGCGCTTGCTGATGCTGCTGGCCATCGCCGCCCTAGGCACTTCCATCTATACCTACCTGGGTCTGTCAGAGCAGCGCAGTCAGTTGGAATACAGCGAACAACGACAGCACCAAACCAGCCTCGCTCTGCTCACCACGACCCTGGATGGTCAGCGCTGGCAGCAGATCGACTGGTCCCGACTCGGTAGCACCAACCAGGCCCTGCTTCTCCTGGCCGCCGACGGCAGCGTAATCCACAATTCCAGGCCTGATCACCGCACAATACTGGCGATAGCCCAAGGCATGAACACCCATCAGGATCGTACCCTGGAAGAGGGCTGGCTCAGTACCCGTGCCCTTGGCAAACAGCGACTGGTCCTGTACACAGATAAAACCCGGGTCGATGCCCAGATGGGTCAGATCCTAAGCCGATACATCATCTACCTGCTGGCCCTGTCGGTCCCCTTGGCGGCACTGTTTTTGATGCTCAACTACTCCATTGTTCAGCCCATCAAAGAGGCCAACAATGCCCTGTCTGAGATCGCCGATGGGGATGGGGATCTCAAGCGTCGCCTGGATGACAGCGGTCAAGACGAGATTGCCCAATTCAGCACTAATTTCAACCTCTTCACCAGCAAACTCAGTGAGTTAGTCAGCCACCTTAAACCGATCGGCGATGAGATCAATGACAACGCGAACCGGCTGACTTTGGCCGCCCAGGGATCGCAGCGCACCAGCCAGCGAATGCATGAGGAAACCCAGTCTGTAGCCAGTGCCATGGATCAGATGCAGGCCAGCACCATGGAAGTCGCCCGCTCTGCCCAGGATGCGGCAGGCGCCGTCGGCAAAGCTCAAATGGAGGTCGAAAGCTGCCGGGATGCGGTGCAACAAACCCATACCCTGGTTCAAACCTTTTCCGGCGATCTCGTGCAAACCACCCAGACCGCGGATCAGCTCAGCCGCCATAGCGACGAAGTCGGTAATATCCTCGACGTGATCCGCAACATTGCGGATCAAACCAACCTGCTGGCGCTCAATGCCGCCATCGAAGCGGCGCGGGCAGGCGAGCATGGCCGTGGTTTTGCCGTGGTCGCAGACGAAGTCCGGGCACTGGCCACCCGAACTCAAGCCTCTACCGACGAGATCCAGGCCATTGTCAGCAACATTCAAGGGGGGGTCGATCAGGTGACCGATGCGACGGCCAGCGCCATGGAGCAATTCCACCAACTGGCCCAGCAATCCGGCCGGGCCAATCAGGCGCTGGATAGCATCGTTAACGCAATCACCGCCATCGATCAGCGGGCCGCTCAGATCGCCACAGCGACGGAAGAACAGAGCCAGGTGAGTAGTGAGATCACCCGTAATGCGCAATCCATCGCCGAGTTAACTCAAGTAACGGTGGAGGCCGATCAAAGCCGCCTTGGCTCAGCTCAGGAGTTATCGACCATGGGGCATGAGCTGGATCAACAACTGGAACGCTTCAAAGTCTGATCCAGCTCACAAATTTGACCCGGTTCGGGGGGAACAGTATGCTGACGCCCTAAAGTCAACGGTTTCCCCCGGCCATGCCGCAACGTGTTCTTATTATTACCGCTCCTCATGGGATCCACACCCGCCCGGCTGCCCTCCTGGTCAAGGCGGCGCAACAGTATCCCTGCGACATCATGGTCCACAGTGATGGACGCCAAGCCAGTGCCAAAAGCCTGTTCCGACTGCAGACCCTCAACCTGCGCCACGGCGCTGAAATTCGTATTGTGGCCGATGGTGACCAAGCCGAGCTAGCAGTGGAAACCTTGGCACAGATGGTGTCCGAATTGGTCTAGGGAACTACAACTGTCAACTGGCCTCACGTCCTCGCCGCCGGTTGGGCATATCCAAGGAGTGACTGCCGATGTCCAAAGTCTTTACCGCGACTCCCATCAGCCCTGGCGTAGCCCTGGGCCAGTTACTCCCCTGCTCTCATCAGAGTTCGGCACAAGCTATGGTCGATCCTGCCCCCCTGCTCCAACAAGAGTGCCTGGCAATCGATCAGTTGCTGGATCGCCCGGATCTGGATCTGGACCAACGCTATTTGCTGGAGGCCGATCGGCTCCTACTCGGGGATCCTGAACTGCTGGGGGAGCTCAAGCAGGCGGTGACTCAGGGCCAAAGCCTTTTCCAGGCAATAGAGACCCTGTTTACACAGCACAGCCAGGCGCTGATTGACATGGACGATCCCCAGATGCACAAACGGGGACGAGATCTGCTACGTCTCGGCCAGCGCCTGGCTCGCCGCAGTCGAGGGGAAAGTCTGGTATTACCCCACCAACTGACCGAACCGACCCTGCTGGTGGTACCGGATCTCACCGCCGCAGAGTTTATTCAGCTACCCAAGACCCAATTGGCCGGCCTGGTGCTGGCCAACGGTACCAGTACGGATCACGTGGCAATCCTGATGCGAGGCGCCGGACTTCCTGGCCTGGTTCTGCCCGATGCCTGCAGCAGATTGACGCCATCCACCGCCCTGCTTGACGGAGATACAGGCCAGTTAATGTTGGCCACCAAGGCGGAAGATCAGCCCCTGTTTCGGCAAGCCCTGCTCCAATGGCAACGCCGACAAAGCGAGTATGACGCCCTGCTGGCCGAATCGGCCGAAACCGGGGATGGAGAGCGGATCTGGCTCGGGGCCAATATCGGCTCGGTCGAAGAGGCACGGGGCGTTAGCCAGTATCACCTGGATGGAGTAGGCCTGCTCCGCACTGAGTTTCTCTATATGGCCGAAGGGGGCTGGCCTACTGCGGAGCGTCAACTCAACCTTTATCAGGCCATCGCCGATGAACTGGACGGCAAACCCCTGGTGATCCGCAGCTTCGACTTTGGTGCAGACAAAAACCTGCCAGGCCTGGCCCAGCAGGAACCCAATCCGGCCCTAGGGGTCCGTGCTATCCGTCTTGGCCTGCAACAGCCCCAACACCTGAAAAGCCAGTTTGAAGCGATTATTCGGCTGGCAATGACCTATCCGGTCAAACTCATGCTACCGATGATCAGCCTGGTGGAGGAGGTAGAAAGGCTTCTGGCCCTGCTCGATGAGGTAAAACAAGCCTTGGGACTGTGGCCCAAACTGCCCGTTGGGATCATGGTGGAAACTCCGGGAGCCGCCATGAGCCTGGATCTGCTCGGGCCCAAACTGGATTTTGCCAGTATCGGGACCAATGATCTGACCCAATACAGCCTGGCCGCCGATCGCCTCAACGCCCGGATCGCGCCCCACTACCCGGCATTGAGCCCACCGATGTTACGCATACTGCTCCGGATCTGCCACGATGCGCATGCCTGCGCTCTGCCTCTCTCCATCTGCGGCGATCTGGGCTCCGACCGACGCGCCATCCCTTTGCTGCTGGCAATGGGGCTCCGCCGTTTCAGTATACCCGCTGCCCAAGCTGCTCCCCTCAAACACCAGATCCGCCGCTACCGTGCCAGCCAAGGCGCTCTGTTATTGACCAAAGCACTGGCCTGCCCGACTCAGGAGGCGCTTCACAGGGTGTTAAGCGATTGTATCAACGCCGGATAATCAGCTACCATTGGATAAACCTCTAAACTCCAACAATAAAATGCAGGTCATGTAAATGGGTTTTCTCAGCAGACTACGTAGGATAATCGCCAGCCGGGAGATGCCGGTGGATGGTGTCGACATCCTTGCCCCGGTGTCCGGCCGCATCGTTGCCATCGAAAAGGTCCCCGATGTGGTGTTTTCCGAAAAGATCGTCGGCGATGGGATCGCCATCGAACCCCGAGGTAACCAGGTGGTCGCGCCAATTGATGGCACCATAGGACGCCTGTTCGATGCCAATCATGCATTTTCGCTGGAGTCCCCCGTGGGACTCGAACTGTTTGTCCATTTTGGCATCGACACCGTCGAACTGGGGGGGACCGGTTTTAAACGGCTAGCGGATGAAGGTCAACAGGTCAAAGCGGGTGACCCGATCCTTGAGTTCGACCTTGATTATCTAAAGGAACATGCCAAGAGCACCCTGACCCCTGTGGTGATCGCCAATATGGAGGACGTAGTAAACCTGGTTAAACAGGAGGGGGAGGTCGAAGCCGGAGTCACTCCGATCCTCAGGGTGGAGCTCTAACGGCTAGCTCGCCGCCAGGACACCTTGCCTGTCCCGTCCCTTTCGGCGGTTTTCCCGCCGGATCAGGAATAGCGTAGCCCCTATCAGCAGAGCTCCGCCCAGCCAAAGCTGGCCTGGAGGCGCTGCCCCCATGACGTAGTAACCCACCAAGACATTGAGCGGTAGCTTCGCCAGATCAAAGGGTTGGATATAGGCTGCTTCCGCACACTGATAGGCCTTAGTCAACGCCAACTGGGCTATTCCGGTCAACACCCCCACCAGCAGCAACAAAGGCCACATTTGCGCCTCGGGCCAGGCCAACACCGGGGCCGCGACAAAGGCATTGAAAGGCAAGGTCAGCGCAAACAGGTAGAAGACAACCGTAGTGGGACTCTCACCTTGCTTGAGCTGTGACTTGGTGATCAACGAATAGGTGGCCCAAAACACCGCCGCCACCACAGGTAACAGCGCCGACAGGTGGAACGTCTCGCTCCAGGGAGCCAGGATCATCATGGCACCGATAAAACCCACCCCGGTGGCCACCCAGCGGCCACTGTCCACCCGCTCCTTGAGAAACAGCGCCGAGCCGAGAGTGACAAACAGGGGGGAGGTCATCAACAGCGCGATGGCCTGCCAGATCGGTACCGGATAGGCCATCGCCCATAGCCAGAACTGAATGCCGGCAACCGCCACGGCGACCCGAACGATGTGCAGGCCCAATTGGCGAGTCTGCAGGCTGCGGATCATCCCTTGGCGCGCCATCCAGGGCAGGAGGATCAGGGTAGCAATGGCATACTGGTAGAGTGCCACGTTGGCAAAGGCAAAGCCCATCACAAAGGCCACCCATTGGTTGGCACTGTTAATGATGGCAAACGCCAAACCGCTGAGTAGCATCCAGAGGGCACCCTGCAACGGAAAATGAGAGGACTGATCCATGAAACAACTCCAAACAACTTCGTGGATCAGGACAGATCGCGGCAACAGCCGTCCCCAAAGGGTGCGGGCGGGATCGCGTTCTCTTTCATCCGGACTGTCACCGTCGGCTCCGGAATGGCTTGTTCAGCAAGCGTCACCGGATCTGCTGTCCCCGATCCAAGGATCGGGCGCTCGCGGGCTTATCACTCTGGCCACTGGCCCGGGGACTCACCGCCGGTAGGGAATTGCACCCTGCCCTGAGAATCGATACTCCCCGACGCACGGAGAGTTCGGCCATTGTACGTCCGCATGCCGCACGACCTCAAGATCTGGTGCCCGTCCGGCACGACAGCCCGGACCGAAACAGAGAAAAAATCCAGTTTTCAACAGTGCCTTGCCCACTTGTCCCCCCACTGGGGGGGTGTCACAATGCCTGCTCAGAATATCCCTTCCGGAGTAAGCAGGATGATCCTCTACGGCATCAAGAGTTGCGATACGGTTCGCAAAGCACGCAAATACCTGGCGCAGCAACAGTGGAAGCATGAATTTCACGATTTTCGTGCCGATGGCCTGGATGAAACCCTGCTGGGCCAGTGGCTCGAGTGGGTCGGCTACAAGGTGCTGATCAACACCCGCTCCACCACCTGGCGCAACCTCGATGAGGCCGACAGGACCGATCTGAACAACCAAAAGGCCAAGGCCCTTCTGCTGGCCCACCCTACCCTGATCAAACGCCCGGTACTGGCCGCTGGCAACCATATCCTGGTGGGCTTTAAGGCCGCCGATTATGATCGCTGGATCACTCAATATGGCGAGTAAAGCCAACGCGCTGGGCAGCGATGTTCTGGCCCTGGCTTGCGACCTGATTGGCCGCCGCTCGGTCACCCCGGAAGATGCGGGCTGTCAGGAGATGATGGCTGACCTGCTGGCTCCGCTGGGTTTTGATATCGAGTCCATGGTGTTTCACGACACCACCAACCTGTGGGCCCGACGGGGGACCCAGGGGCCGCTGTTCTGTTTTGCCGGCCACACGGACGTTGTCCCTGCCGGAGACGAAGCTCAGTGGCATACCCCCCCCTTTGAACCCACCATCCAGGATGGCATGCTGCATGGCCGAGGGGCGGCCGACATGAAAGGCTCCTTGGCGGCTGCTCTGGTGGCGACCCGGCGTTTTGTCGAAAAACATCCGGATCATGCCGGCAGCATCGCGTTTCTGATCACCTCAGACGAAGAGGGGCCCTTTATCAACGGTACCGTCAAGGTGATAGAGACCCTCGAGGCCCGCAATGAGAAGATCGACTGGTGCATCGTCGGCGAGCCCTCCAGCAGCGAGCGCCTGGGCGATGTCGTGAAAAACGGTCGACGGGGCAGCCTGACCGGCAATCTGCTGGTCAAAGGGGTACAGGGCCATGTGGCCTACCCCCACCTGGCGAGTAACCCGGTACACCGGGCCGCCCCGGCCCTGGCTGAGCTGGCTGAAACCGTGTGGGACCAAGGCAACGACTTCTTCCCCCCCACCAGCTTCCAGATCGCCAACATTGCCGCAGGCACGGGTGCGCCCAACGTTGTCCCCGGTACCTTGTCGGTGCAATTTAACTTCCGCTTCTGTACCGAGAGCCATGCCAATGTGCTCAAGGTAAGGGTGCAGGAGGTACTGGATCGATACGATCTCGATTACGATCTGGACTGGATCCTCAACGGCGAGCCGTTTCTCACCGATCACGGCGAACTGCTCGACGCCACCCGCTCGGCGATCCGCGAGATCACCGGCTATGACACGGATCCTCAAACCAGCGGCGGTACCTCAGATGGCCGCTTTATCGCCCCCACCGGGGCGGAAGTGATCGAGCTTGGCCCCTGTAACGCCACCATCCACAAGATCAACGAGTGCGTCAGCATCGCCGATCTGGATCAATTGGCCCTGTGCTATGAGCGGATCATGGAGAAGTTGCTGTGCTAAGAGGGGACGCGCTACTGGGCCTGAGCGATGGTCATCTGGTGCCGTGCCAGGGACAAAAACTGGAGCGCCGCACCGCCCGCGCCTTTGAGGCCCTTCGCGAGGGCGCAATGGCCGCAGGATTTGAGCTGGGCCTGTGCTCAGGCTGGCGCTCTTTTGAGCGTCAACTGGCGATCTTCAATGGGAAGGCACGGGGTGAGCGTCCCCTGCAAGACGCCCAGGGAACTCCCTGTGATGTCCGCATCATGAGCGACGCCGACATCCTGGATGCCATCCTAACCTGGTCGGCACTTCCCGGCGCCTCCCGCCATCATTGGGGCACGGATCTGGACATCTATGATGCCCGTCGGGTGGCCCGGGATGCACTGCAACTGGAGCCCTGGGAGTACGCCCAGGGCGGCCCCTGTCATGAGCTGCATCTGTGGCTGGAGGAGCACATGGCAGAGTACGGCTTCTTCCGTCCCTACCGGGAGGCACTCGGGGGAGTCCAACCTGAGCCTTGGCACTTGAGCTATGCACCCATCGCCACCCCAGCCCTGAGCCAGTTCGATTGTAATGCCTTGGCCAGCCAGTTGGAACAATCGGACCTGGCACTGAAGGAGAGTATCCTGGCGCAACTGCCCGGGCTGGTAGAGCGCTACTGTTTTCGCATAACGATGCCCTAAATTCCAACCGTTTAGCACCATACTGTCCACCCGGCTCAACTATACTTACAGCCCATTAGGGTAATGCGGCGGCGGTATGAGTATTAAAACGGCCTTGGTTTTGGATCGCTCGCTGAAATCTTTGCCGATACAGGGCGCCATCGGCCAGCATCCTGACTTTGTGCTCGTTCGGCAATTTCACAGTCACCTGACCATTAAGCATCCGGAGCGATGTTTTCGCCATCTGGATCTGCTCATCGTGCAGCAGGATTTCTATTCTCGGGAGCAGCTCTGGACCCTGTTCCTGTTGCTGCCAGAAAACACCAAGATTCTGCTGCTGGGGCGCCAACCCGATCTGGCCCAGATCCAATCTCTGCTGTGCCTTGGCCTGCGCGGTTGGCTCACGGGTCGGGAGGGACATACCGAACTGAGTCGGCTTAAGCAGGCGCTATATCAAGGGGAGTTATGGCTACCCAGGGTCCTCGTCAGCCGTGTGCTCAAGAACGCCCTGAGAGTCTCCACGCAACATCATGCCGATCCCCATACGGCATTGTGGCAATGCCTGACCGAACGCGAGCAGCAGATCAGTGAGTGTGTGCTTCAGGGGCTTTCCAATAAGGAGATCGCCCATCAGCTGACCATCAGCGAGCGTACCGTCCATACCCACCTCTCTGCCGTCTTTCATAAACTGGGCCTGCATCGTCGAACCCAGCTCAACCGGGTGCTCAATCAAGGCACTCTCCCCTCCTCCAATATCTAAGCACTTCCCTCTAGACCTTTCTACCTAGGTTTTCCTACCGATACCGCCAATGGTCCGACCTCCCTACGCTTAACTACAGGTCTACCCAACGCTCTGAGGTGACTTATGAAAACCCGGAAATTATGGCCATTAAGCCCGGTCGCGGCCGGTGTAACTTTGTGCTTTATCGGTTTTTCCCTTCAAGCTTACGATGCGCCTCCTCTGAAGGGAGCGATATTCACCACCACCCCCGATGGTGCCATCGTCAATGAGAATGTACGTTACGCAAAAAAAACCGATGTCTTCTTAATTGGCGGCCCCAACCCCAGCGCCCCCAATCGGGCCGCTGCCCTGCCCGACGGCTGGTACTACTTCCAGATCACCGATCCCGCCGGTAAGTGCCTGCTCTCATCAACGCGTGACCACAGCAATAAGGAGGGTGGAACCTGTAAAAACGGCTTTAATGCCGAGCCCTTGGAATGCCGCAAGTTCAAGGTCGAAGCGGGTGTGATCACCCTGATCGACGGGATCCCGGATTACTACGATGTGGGCCATGGTGCGAAAGCAACGACGGAGAGTTGTGCCCACGTGCTCAATGATGGCGATGACGGCGGAAAAGTCGCAGGCATGTATCCCTTTGCCGATACCCCCAACCCGGGCGGCGTCTATAAAGCTTGGGCAGCCCCTGTGGATGATGTACGCAGGGCCTGTGGTATAACAACCCCCTCAGCGGATCCAACCGACGAACAGCTTGGCGTGGAAACCGGTGAGAACTGCCTTGGCCGATTTGGCTTTATCTCAGCCGAATCCAAGACCGACAACTTCAAGGTCAAAGAACGCAGGGCGATGAACGCCGTACTTGGGTTCCGTAACTATCACGATGCCAACCTCAACTGCCGTTTCGATCCCCACGATGAAAGCTATGTCTTTGGCTGGGAATACGGCATCGACGACTCGGTCAGCCGTCAGACAGGTAAATTTACCCGGGTTGAGGACGATGCCGGCGATCTGCCACTGATGGTCGAGGCGTCGGGACTGCTCAATCAGATCTGGTCACTGGACCAGGCCCACTGGTTGCTGACCGAAGACCTCAATTTGCAAACCCGTGCCATCACCACGTCGGCCATGGTGCATAAATACCTGCCCTACCCGGACAGTGAAGACGTTGGCCTGCTCGATGCCAACCAGCTTGCTCGATTCCAGATGGAGATGTTCTGTCCTCCAGCACAGGCGTTTGATACGGGTAACGACCCCCTGACCGCTCGGGAACTCACCGACTTCCTGCCCGCCAACTACCTCACCCCAAGTGACAATCAGGATCCGCAGGCCGTGATCAGCATGGGCGAGTTTGGCTTTGCCACCTTAACGGTTAGGAAAGTCTTTGATATCAATGGTAACGGTGTGGCCGACAGTGGCGAACCCCCGATCCAGAACTGGACGGTCACACTCAGCCTGGAGGATGATCTGCTGCAAAGCAACGGAGGCCCGGTGCCCGATACCATCAAGGATGGTGGCCCAAATGACGCACTGTTTCACCAGCTTGCCGCACAATTTGCCGATCAGGGGATTGCCGTCACGGATCCTATGATAGAAAACGGCGATGTCGTCCGACAGACTGGCAGTAATGGCGAAGTCACCTTCCACCTGATCCTGCCCAGCGAAACCGTCTACGACGGAACCGGCTTCCATATCTTGAGTGAAGAGCAACCCGCCGGATGGGTAGCCACCAAGGCAACCTCAGTCAACCTCTCTGTAAGATCAGAGCTGACTCAAGGACCGAACCCGCAGATCCAAGGGGTGATCTATCCGTTCGACAGCAATGGGTATCGCCAGTATCAAACCCGCATCACCCAGCACACCTTTACCAACGTGTGTTTTGATGAAGCCGACTTTGATACCAAGGGCTACTGGCACAATAAGAATGGTTTGGCCGAACTCACCACCGCCGATCGGGACCATGTCAATGGGCTGCTGCCCTACAGTGCCCCAAGCAGCTATTTCGGTAACGGCGACGAGCCCTTCAATGGCCAATACTCAGGTGGCGCCGATGTCGCGGCCGCCTTCAACAATGATGACCACAGTCTCATCTGGGGGGCCGGCACCTGGCAGGCCGAGATCTCTCACTTCCTGGTGGATGCCAATGCCACAGGCGATCCCAGAGAGCAACTGGCCCAGCAACTCCTGGCCTTTATCTTTAACGCCTGTCATCGCCTGGGCCACTGCAATAGCGGCACCCTGATCTACGTGAACGGTGGCTATATCGCCGCCAGCGACTTGATCACACAGGCCATCAACGCCTGGGCCAGCGGCACGGATGCGCAAAGGGTCGCGATCAAAACCACGCTGGACAGCTTGAACAACAATGACAAGGTGAAGATCTCCGTACAGAGACCGGAGGATTGCCCACTCAACCCGAAACCGTCGGGCAGTGGCCGCTAAGCTGAGTCCATGTTCAATGCAAACAAAAGAGGCTCAAGGTTGAGCCTCTTGTTTATGCCCTTGGGCTCGAATCACCTGACTCGTCCCCCACTCCCACAACCTCTATGGCCACTCGAGATCAGCGATAAAACCCTGCTACTTCACCAACGCCAGGATCCGTTTAAAAGCGGGATCATCACAACGTTCCAACAGCTCAAACAACGCCATCTCCACGCTGCTCAGCCGTGCTCCCAGACTCCGCATTTTTTCCAATCCCAGCTGATAGTTGGCATCGGTGCGGGCAGAGATCCCATCGACCACCAACTCCACATCAAAGCCCGCCTGCAACAGTGCCGTCGCCGACTGGTAAACACACACATGGGATTCGATCCCACACAACAGCAGCTGATGTCGCCCACTGTCGGCCAGGGCCTTCATCAAAGCCGGCGCACCTTCAACACCAAAGCTCACCTTCTCAAAACGGGGATGGTCTCTGAGCAGGCTAGCCAGCTCGGGGTGGGTCGGCCCCAGCCCCTGGGGGTATTGTTCAACCCAGAAGATGGGGATCTCCAGTGCCTGCATCCCCTGGATCAGGATCTGCAGACGGCGGATCAACCCAGGGGCATCCACCATGCTCAGGGCCAGTTTTCCCTGAACGTCGATCAGCACCAACGCCGCATTCTGTCGAGTCAACATCCCTTGCTCCTTGCTTCCCATACTGGCTTGAGGCTAGGTAAAGATCACCCTAAGCGCAATGCCAACGGTCGATACAAAGTAGCTTAAAACAAGGGGCTTACTCAGGCTTTGGGCGACCACCCAAGGCTTTGGCTGAGGATAAGATCAGACGTTACGAAGAAAATCCGCAATGCGGTAAAACGCCGAGCTGAGCTGCTCTCGTTCCAGTGTTGGCAACGCCATGTCAGCCAGGGCCTCTGACATACACAGGAGCCATTGATCCCGCGCCGCTTCATTGAGGGCAAAGGGCGCATGGGCATCGGTCAGGCACATGCTGCCGGTCCGTTCGCTAAAGCCTTTGGGGCCACCGAGCCACTCGCACAGATAGAGGGTCAGTGCATTGCGCACCCCATCCAGACTCTCGCCATGCATGGCGCGAATGGTGCTGGCCCGGGGATCCCGCTCCATCACATCGTAGAATCGATCCACCAGGGCGCGTACGCCCGCTTCTTCACCCAGGCTAAGATAGGGACTGTTCATGACTTGCACTCCTTTGTCGTCCTTCAACTCGCGTTATACCTGATCTGACCTCTAGGAAAAAGTTTATTAAAATCAGATTTAAACGCTTAATCGCTGCTCTGGTTGAAGCGCAGAACCATTGAAATTCCCCCCTACGACCATCTGCCGTCAGCGCCCCCAAGATCACCAAACAGTAATTTGCTCGTCACACTGGTGACATGCTCCGGTGAGAAGTTAAAGCACAACAGCCTGGCAGGCTGTTTCCCCTGTCCCTGGGGTAACCTCTCATCGTTGTCATTTGCCCCACTCTTCGCAGTGGGGATTTTTTTGCATAATCAGGAAGGCGTTACTCCCCTCTTGAACGGCTCAGTCTGGAACTGCGCGCCACCTGAGATCACCGCAACCGCCGGTAAGAAACCAAAACGGGAGATCAAAGATCTCCCGTTTTAAAAATGTCTCCCGTGCCGTGATTACTCGGGGACCAACCAGTCCACCTTGAAACGGGCCTGGGGAGACTGGGCCAATCGCTTGGTCAGCCAGGGCAACAGCTCGTTCATCTGCTGCTCCAGGGTCCAAGGAGGGTTGATCACTATCATGCCGGAGCCGGTCATGCCCCGCTCATTACTGTCACCCAGGACGTTCAGTTCGATCTGCAGGATCTTACGCACGCCGGATTGCTTCAGCTTACGCTCGACGGCGTCGATCTCCTGGCGATACACCACGGGATACCAGATCGCGTAGGTACCGGTCGCCCAGCGCTTAAGCCCCGCCAGGACCCCTTTGACCAGATCATCATATTCGGTTTTCAGCTCATAGGGCGGATCGATCAACACCACACCACGCCTCTCCTGAGGAGGCAAGCTGGCCTTGAGCCGCTGGTAGCCGTCCTCCTTGAAGATCTTCACTCGACGGTCCCGGGCAAACTCCTGCATCAGGCGAGGGTGATCGCTCGGGTGCAGCTCGGTCAACACCATACGATCCTGCTCACGGATCAGGGCATTGGCCAGGGCCGGACTGCCGGGATAATAACGAAGCTCACCATTGGGATTGAGTGCTTTAACGGCTTTCAGATAGGGGTGTAAGGTTTCGGGACAATCCTGCTGCCACAAACGGCCGATACCATCGACGTATTCACCGGTCTTTTCGGCATGGTCATCTCTGAGATCGTAACGTCCCGCCCCCGAATGGGTATCGTGGTAGACAAAAGCTTTGTCTTTGCCCTTCAGGGACTGAAGGATCAACGCCTGCACGGTATGTTTCAACACATCCGCATGATTGCCGGCATGGTAGCTATGGCGATAGGAAAGCATCTGTGGTCACTCAAAAACGGACAAGCCTGCCATTATCGCTCAACTTGGAACAAAAAGCCCCGTGACGGAAGCGCTTTTTGCTTTCCAACGTCCCAACGCGAATATCCAGCACATAAAACGGTCAAAAAAAAGCCCGGCTCTAAGGATCCGGGCGGTGCAAAAAGCAGCATCTAAAGGTTGATAGCCCACTGTCGAAGCCATAAAGACTGGGGCAGTGAGGGAGTCGAGTGCGGCAGTCACCCGGTTCCTGTGCATGTTTCCTTACCGATCTGCCATGGCCAAAGCAAGACCCCTCTATGCTGCGGAGCAGGCCCATCAGTAGGGAACGCATTCACACATTCATCCTACTGAAAAAAAACGAAACTGACACTTCATTACATACGTATTCATGGATTTTGTCGCCGCTCACAGGCCGGAGTAAAAAACTGAAAGTGTTAAAGATCCCCCATTGGACCCTCTATATATTTTGCTCCAACGGCAGGCTTCGGCACTGCCGTGGTGCCCAACAAAGATGGGAGGTGACATGCTGCACGCGCTGAGCTCACACCATGCTTCTCACTTGGGTATCCCACTGACACGATGGAATAACAATGAAAACTCAAACTTCCCTTTTGATCTCAGCCGCTCTGGTTGCGAGCCCCTTGGCCTGGGCCCAACCCCAGCCAGCCAATATTATCCTGGTGACCGCCGACGATCTCGGTTACGAGGCCTACAGCCTGTTTGACAACGAACTGCCTAACCTGACCCCGAATATGGATGCCTTCGCCAATGCCGGGGTACAGTTCGAGCACGGTCACGTCAACCACTCCATTTGCCAGCCCAGCCGGGGCGTGATGGCCACCGGGATGTACTCCACCACCTCGGGGATGATGGGGTTCATTAAACTCAAACGCGATCTGCCTACGGTCATGGAAACCCTGAGTAATAATGGCTACCGCACCGGGGTCCTGGGTAAGGTGCCCCACTCCTCGCCGGATATGAACTATCACTGGGACTACGCCTACGACGCCGATGATCTGGGTTCTGGCCGCTCTCCGACTCTCTACGCTCAACGTACCCTGGAGTTTATCAAGCAGGCCAAAGAGGCCGATCAACCCTTCTATCTGATGGTCAACTCCCACGATCCACACCGGGTCTTCTACGATCCAGAAGCCTCCCGCCTGGATCTGGAAGAAACCCCAAGCCGACTCTACACACCGGACGAGGTCACAGTGCCCTCCTACCTGCCGGACTACCCTGAAGTTCGCCTGGACCTGTCCCACTACTACAACTCGGTACGCCGCCTGGATGACACCTTTGGTAGGGTGATGGAGGCCCTGGAGATCTCCGGCCAGAAAGACAATACCCTGGTGATGTTTGTCTCCGATAACGGCTCACCTTTCCCCTTTGCCAAGGCCAACACCTACCTGGCTTCGACCCGCACCCCCTTCTTCGCCCAGTGGCCCGCCGGTCAGCTGAAGAATGGCCGCGTGGACCGTGAGCACATGGTCTCCACCGTCGATCTGGCTCCCACCATGCTGGATGCCGCGGGGATCGCACCTCAGGATCATATGGATGGCCGCTCCCTGCTGCCGCTGTTACGGGGCCAATCTCAAGAGGCTCGTGACTTCGTCTTTGCCCAGATCGACTACAAGATCGGGGGGCCTGCCACCCCGATGCGTGCGGTTCAAAGCAAGGAGTTCGGCTACATCTTTAACCCCTTTACCGGTTTCTCCGAGTTTAAAGTCGGCTACGATCGCGCCACCATCGCCCTGATGGAAAATTCCGGTGACGAAGAGCAGATCGCCCGCGCCAAGCACTTCCGTCAGCGTACCCTCGAAGAGTTCTACGATCTGCGCACCGATCCCGGCAGCACCAATAACCTGATCGATCACCCGGAATATCAGGCAGAGATCGCCCGTTACCGCGCCGAACTGGCCAACTGGATGACCCAAACCGAGGACCCAGTACTGGCCATCTTCGAGCAGCGTGACAACCCACAGAAGGTGCTCGAGATGATGGAGAGCCACTATCCAAAGAAAGAGAGCCTGATGCCACAAGCTCAGTTGGATAAGCTTCGCGCCGAGCATGAAGCCCGACGCAAGGCCCAGGCCGAGGCCCGTAAGCTACGCCTGCAAGAGCAAAAAGCGCAATAACCCCAAAGCCCCGGCAAACACCGGGGCTTATTTTACCCAAACCCACTCAGCACCATTTCGCCGCCATTGAACGCTAGTACTGCCATACGGTTATAGGGTATAAGGACGAGTTTGGTGCCACGCTGTCACCATCTCTCCCTCATATCCCAGCTAAGTGTGTCACCGCTATCCCATGATCCCGCAAATCGAAACCCAACTCGCCCAACTCCACAGCCTCAACCTTCGTCAGTTTGCCACCGACAGCCGGGCGGTGTGTCCTGGTGATGTGTTTGTCTGCCGCCAGGGCCTGTCCAGCGACAGCCATAGCTTTGCCGCCCAAGCCGTCGAGCGGGGCGCCGTCGCCGTGATCGCCAATCGTCCGCTGGTTCTGCCGGTGCCGGTACTGCTGACCTCGGAATACCTGGCCAGCCTGACTCTGATCAACCGTTTCTACGGTTACCCCCAGGACGCCATGACCCAGATCGGGGTGACCGGCACCAATGGCAAGACCACGGTGGCACACTGCCTCTACAGCCTGCTGGGGCAGTTTGCCCCAAGCGCCTACACCGGCACCCTGGGCTGCGAGTTTGCCGATCGGCACCTGCCCATGCTCAACACCACGCCGGATCCCATCACCCTGCTCAACGCCATGCAGCAGATGGTCAAACAGGGTGTGCGTCATCACGCCATGGAGGTCAGCAGCCACGCCCTGTGTCAGGACAGGATCGGCGTAATCAACTACGACATCGCCGTCTTCACCAACCTGGGCGAAGATCACCTGGACTACCACGGCAGCCGAGCCGCCTATCAGCAGGCCAAGCTGCGTTTGATCGACCGCCTGAATCGCGGCGGCTGTGCGGTAGTGAACCTGGATGATCCCATGGGAGCCGCCATCATCGAACGCTGCCGGGGTAAGGCCAGGGTGCTGACCTTTGGTTGCCAGGAGGAAACCGCCGATCTGTACGCTCGCCAGATCCACGCCGATCACCGGGGCAGCAGGTTCGAACTGCACTACGAGGGACAGATCTACCCGGTCCATTCCCCCCTGCCGTTCGATTACAACGTTGAAAATGTCCTGGCTGTACTGACGGTCATGGTTGCCCTGGGTATTGCGCCCCAGGATGCCGTGGCGGCATTGGCAAGACTTGAGTCGGTGCCAGGGCGGGGGGAGGTCCGCCAGCTGGAGAATGGTGCGACGGTGATCATCGATTACGCCCATAACCGGGACAGCCTGGCCACCCTGTTGGGCCATGCCCGGCGCCAGTGCCAAGGACAACTCTTTACGGTAATTGGCGTCACCGGAGATCGCCTAGCGGATGCCGAGGCCATCGGGGAAGTGGTTGGTGCCCTGTCGGATCACCTGATCATTACCAATGACAATCCACTGGGCATCGCTCCTGAGTGCATCGCCCAGGCGGTTGCCCAACGAGTGCCAACGGAGCGATATGAGTGGCAACCCGAGCGGGCGGAAGCGATCCGTAGAGCGGTCCATCGCCTGGGCCCCGCTGATCTCTTGGTCCTGGCAGGCAAAGGCCATGAGAAATACCAATATATGAACGCAGACAAACGCCGGGCCGAGCCCTACATGGGCGATCCGCGAGCGGTAGAGTTGGCCGCTGCAGATCTGGCCTCACAGCACAGGTAAGCTTTACCCTGTCGCGCCGGCAAGGTGGTGCAGGAATAACATAAAGGGCAGGATAGCTGGTGGTGTCTCACGAGGGAGAAACACTCCAGCAACGCGATTCGATACGAAAACGGCTCAGGGCTTAGAGCGTCGATCCGAGGCAAGGCGATCAGCCAGGGCATCGATGGCCCTATCGACCCAAGGGCTGATCAAAGGCACCAGGAGTGCCGAAAGCATCAAAGATAAGATCACCATAAAAATTCCCCTTTCGCAGCGCAGCCTCGCCCGCCACCTCATTCGACTTTAGTCGAATAAGAGTAGCACTCACAAAAGGGATCTACTCATCGATTTTTTCACCCGTTCGCCGCTCAATGGCATCACTCAGCCATGCCCAAAGCCAGGAAAGCAGGGGGCGCACCAGGCGCGTCAAGGGAATAGCCAGCAAACACAGCAGTATCGCTTCAATCATACTTTAACTCCTGCCGTGATCGGCGAATGGGGGATGAGCCCGAATGGGCGGCGCTATCCTAACAGTCGAGGAATGGGAAAGGAATGATGAAAAAACCATCAAAAGATAAAAAGTCCATTTAACTCGGCATAAGCCACTGTTCCCAAGCCCTCTCGTGTCGATGAGATGGATCATGCGCCCCTTTCTAGCCCCCTCTCGGCACGCCAAGGTCGTTCGCTGGCCTAGCTCCCACCCCAACCTGAGCCGGGGCTATCGAGACCGCCCGTATTTCCCAACGCCTCGCCGAGAAAGCACTAAGATTATGGATATAAATCAATAGATTCTCATGAGGTCGCATGTCCGGATCCAGTCGTGCTCCCAGCCTGAGTCGAGCGGTGGCAAACAGTCATGAGCAGATATCACGCTCTCCCCAGTTTGATCTTATCGTCATCGGTGCCGGGATCACCGGAGCAGGGATCGCCCGGCAGGCGGCACGCCAAGGCTGGGAGACCTTGCTCCTGGAGCAGGGGGATTTTGCCTCGGGAACCTCCAACTTCAGCTCAAAAATGATCCATGGTGGGCTGCGCTACCTGGCCCAGGGCCAATGGCGACTTACCCTGGAGTCGGCCCGCGCCCGAGAGCGTCTGGCCCGACGCTGGCCCGATCTGATCACCCCCGTCCCCTACTACTACCTCTATGACGGACGGCAATGGGCGGAACGCTGGCGGCTGACTTTGGGCCTCTGGTGCTATTACGGGATCTCCGGGGCCTCCTTCGGCCACAGACCACGCGATCTCGCTCCGAAGCAACTGGCACAGCATCTGCCGAGCCTACCCCTTGCCTCCTACTGGCGAGCCGGGCGCTACTATGACGCGCTGTGTGACGACAGCGCCCTGGTACTACGTACCCTGCAGGAAGCAGTGCAATATGGCGCCCAACTTTGTCACTATACCCGGGTCGAACGTCTGCTTCAGGGCAAGCAGGGGATCGAGGGGGTTCAGCTGGACGATGGCAAGCGGTTACAGGCCAAGATGGTGATCAACGCCACCGGCGTGTGGGCCGATGAGCTCAGCACCATGCCCGAGGGATTGCGGATCCGGCCGCAACGGGGAAGTCACCTTATGTTCAAAGCCAAAGATCTCCCCCTGCCCGGGGCGATGACTCTCCATCACCCCGACGATGGCCGTATCGTGTTTTGTTATCCCTGGGCCGGGAACAGTGTGGTGGGCACCACGGATCTGGATCATCTGGCGGACAAAGGAACACAGCCACAGATGAACCGCGCCGAGCAGGCCTACCTGCTCAAGATCCTGCCGATGCTGGGGATCCCTGAGCCGCCCCCGCTGCTGGCCAGCTGGTCCGGACTGCGCCCGATCCTCACCGCCGATGGGGAGGAGCCCGACCCCTCGGCGGCCAGCCGAGAACACAAGGTCTGGCAGCAGCCCGGTCTTGTCAGCGTCACCGGTGGCAAACTCACCACCTTTGTGGAGATGGCCGAGGAGACACTGGCGCTGGCCGAGACCCAGGGGCGTTTACCCACTCCCCGTCTCCAGCCCGACCATCCTCTCAATGCAGCCCCCTTCGTTGGCCTGAAGTGGTTCGGTGAGAGTCAGATCAGTGAACAGGAGCTGTGTTACTGGGCCGAACACGGTGCCATCGTTCGATTGACCGATCTCCTGTTACGCCGCACACGACTGGGCTGGGTCCTGGGCCATGAACTGGCACAGCATCAGACTCAGATCCAGCAGCTGTGCCAGGACGCCTTGGGCTGGCCGGCCTCCCAGTGGCAGCAGGAGTGGGAACACTACTGGACTCACTTCGAACGCTACCACTTTCAAGGTCAGGATCCTGACTGAAACCCATCAGGCCGATCACGGTTGCGAAGGCGATGATAACTGCCCTTGCCCAAACTTCGACTTCATGATGAGATCGGCGCCTTCACACTGGAATCGATATTTCATGGCCCTGGCACTGTTTGACTTCGACGGCACCGTTACCCACACGGATGCCTTCTCCCGTTTCTATTACCAACACGTCTCTCGACGCCGTTTGTTGCCCGGCCTGCTCCTGCTCTGGCCTCTGCTACTGGCCCACAAGCTTAGGCTGATCCCCAGCCACAGGTTGCGCCCCCTGGTGGCCTGGCTGGGCTTCGCCCAAAGCAAAGCCGAAACCTTACAAAAACGGGGTGAAAGCTTTGCCAGGTTACAGCTGCCCTCTCTGCTGCGTCCCGAGATGATGCAGCGCTTGTATTGGCACCAGGCCCGGGGAGACAGAGTGATACTGATCTCCGCTTCGCTGGATCTCTACCTGCGCCCCTGGTGTGAGCAGATGGGAATAGAACTGCTGTGCTCCGAACTCGTCATGAAGTCCGGCCGCTGCACGGGTCAATATCGATATGGCGATTGCAGCCGGCAACAGAAGCTTGTCCGCCTCAGGGCCCTGCTCAATCCAAATGACTACGAAGAGATCTATGCCTATGGCGATACGCCAGAAGATGCCGCCATGCTCAGCATTGCCCACGGCGGCCTGTATCAAGGACGACCATTCGGTGCACTGCCTCCTAAAGCTCCCTAGCTCGTGGCTTTACTGGCCCTGATGACTCATCACCGACCTCAAGCTGGCTTGCTCCCCATGTCAAGCTCTCCTACCCTGAAAGTGGTACCTGACTGAGCGTACCGAGCCAGCCCAGTGTTAACCGGCTCATAGGGCGTGGCCATCGTATCAGCGAACAAGGAGGTCGACATCATGCACAGATCTGGCCTGCCACCCCTAATGATCCCCATTCCAGTTCGGCTCTCCCTTCCTTCGGGAAAATCTGGCAGGCTCAGTGTTCTGCACTCCGCGCCAGGGGCGCCCCTTTTTAAGCCTGACAAGGTAACGGCAACAACGGCGATCTGGGTATCACCATGAAGCCACGCCATCAGTTCAGCCTGGCCACCACTCTCTGCGCAGCCCTATTATCGTTCCTGCTCTCCTCCATGGCCCCGCTGCTGATCTGTGGCTTAATCCTGTTTGCTGCCGCACTCTGGTGGCAAACAGCAAACCGCCTTCCTTCCCCCTCTGCACCCACGCAAAATGCCCCCCCCTTGACCCATGAGGATGACGACCACCAGCCAGCCCAAAACCGCCAGCCATCGACAAAGGCTGATAGCGAAGATCCTGCTCACCTTGTGATCCTTGGAGAGACTCACAAAATAAGCCTGTTTGAACTCAAGCAACAGCCGAATATGTCTGCAACGATCCAGGTCACCCTATCTCGACTAACAAGGCTGAAAAAGCTCTCAATGCAAACCCAACTGCTGGCGCTCAATGTCATCATGGAGGCCGCCCGCGCTGGCGAGGTTGGTCGCAGGCTCGATGCAAAGGCCCGGGAGAGCCGCCGACTCGCCCGTGAAGCTGAGGAGTTCAGCAGCACCCTGGGCAAGCAGCTTAATCTGGCCATTCGCCTCATCACCATAACGGCACCTCAATCAGACCAGCGAGCGGCATTGGATACAGCTCAACTCCTCGTCGCCCGCTACGATATCGATACACTCACCACAAATCTAATCACCCTCAACAGTGAGCTAGGTCACGAACTCAACAACATAGCTCTGAGCCATGACGCCCTGAAAGCGCAGATCAACCAGGCTCAACGCCTGACACAGGACGAGCAGATTGTGCCCCAACACGCTGCGCAGACTCCCGAGCCGGAACGGGATAGCTAGATAAATAAATTTAATTAAAATCGCCCGCCAGATGATCCCGTCCATCTCCCTGGCTAGGCCAGCACTTCTCAGGAAATCGCTGAAATTTAGCTATAAAAACCACTAAACCGAGCAAAGATCAAATCGGTCTGACCAATAATTTTGTCCTAAAGCACACCCCTGAGCCATTGAATGCCTTACCTTGAGTTAACAAAAGGGAACCAGCAGTGGAAGGTACGCCATGATGACGACATTGATCCCCAGCCCCCAGCAATGCCACTTTTTCCGCCTCTACCGCATCGGGCTGAGCCTGACCGGGGTCTTACTGTTGCAACTGCTGGTGCTAACCTGGAATGACGTCTCTGTTAGCTGGCAGACTCTGCTGCTACCGACACTCTTATGCTTGGGGATCGCAGTCTCCACCATGCTATGCCTGCGCTGGGCCAATGACGGTACCCAACCCGCCATCGAGCACTCACTGCAATGGGATGAGAAAGGGATCCGTAGCCTGGATCATGCCGAGCAGTCTGAATTGAATTGGCCCGACTTTGCAGGCTACCGGATCCGCTTTGGCCTGATCACCCTCTACGGCGACAAGGGCGCGACCTTGACCATCGGCTACTACCGATACTCCCCGAAGCAGCGCGCTCAGCTGTTTACCCGCCTGCACCAACAGCTGCTGTTAGCCTGAGCCAGCCAAGTCGCTCATGGTTGCATTGCCGTGTAGCACCTGTTAATATCGCCGGTCAATCAAATTGCTGTCGCCTTTTTACGCGCAGCGAGGGCTGTCTGCCTTATGTGCGGCCCAAAGAGAACAAGCAACATTATTGAACGACGAAACGCAGCCAGGGTGAAGCTGCCACGTCTCTTAAATCCGACTCCTCTCGTACGATTTCAAAGAACTCTCGTCATACAGTAATCAAGCTTATTAATATCATTCCCCAGCTCGGCACAGACCTGGCGTGGGGCGAAAATAGTGAGTTTAGTTATGACCCTAACCCTTAATGGTTCCACCATTCAGATCGAGCATCCCGTACGCTCCATCTCAGTCCATAAAAATCGCGTGGCATTTAAGGATGCCCAAGGTGACAAGTGCGCCCAGTTGGCCGATGTTAAG
This sequence comes from Ferrimonas sp. YIN67, assembly GCF_057219095.1. Classification (NCBI taxonomy): domain Bacteria; kingdom Pseudomonadati; phylum Pseudomonadota; class Gammaproteobacteria; order Alteromonadales; family Ferrimonadaceae; genus Ferrimonas; species Ferrimonas sp. YIN67. The sequence continues at coordinate 263,665 of NZ_JBXVVJ010000004.1, read as the reverse complement.
CAACGCCGTCACTTTATCGACATGCTGATCAAAGGCTAAGTCGTTCCAGCCCCCTCGATGTGATCCCGAGGGGTCGCTCATCCCGACACTCAACACTTTTATCCCTGGACACTTTATCGGTCCACGCCGAAAAGCGGTAACAACAAGGTCGCGGCCTTGATCTCGGCAATGCTGCTCCAGGGCTGATATAATCCAGCCAATTCAATTAAGGAGTGACCGCCATGAGCGTCGAGAACATCAACACTTTTTACAGCCAGAATAGCCAAGAGCGCTACGATATGGTGATCGAACAAGCCAAGGCCAATGGTCAGCTCTGGACCTTGGCGGATGACAACGGCTGTGTCGTGGTGGAATCCGGCAAGGACGAGAAATGCCTGTTGATCTGGCATGACGAGGCGGTTGCCTCAGATTGGAGCCAGAATGACTTCGAGGGCTGTAAGCCGGTGGCCATCACCGTCGCCGACTTCATTGAGAAATGGGCCCCGGGTATGACCAACGATGGCTTCGATGTCGCCGTTGCCCCAAGCCTGGCCGGCGAAGGCATTGTCGTTGCACCTCAGGAATTTGCCGACGATCTGGCGTAACACAGCCGCCATGTTTCATACGCCGCGTCCTTGGAGACGCGGCGTTCCTGTATTCCCCGTTGCCGAAAATAAAAACAGCTCATCGGATCTGCCCCATACATCTCTCCTTCACTGCCATTTCGTGTTATCCCTATACCAAAGGGAGTAATGAAAGGAGGGATTCACAGGGTATGCACAACACCTATCTGCCGGAATTGATGCATTGGTACCAGGGCGGCCAGCTCCGCACCTGTCGAGGCCATCAACTGTTTTACGGCTTACAGGGCGATGGACCCGTACTTGTCCTCCTCCACGGATTTCCCTCCGGCAGCTGGGATTGGCATAAGATCCTGCCCGCACTGGCCCAACACTATCGGGTCTTATATCTGGACCTGCTGGGATTCGGTTTCAGTGACAAGCCTATGCAATCCTACCCCATTGGTGATCAGGCCGATCGGATCTGGGATCTCATGCTCCACCTGGGTCTCCACCAGGCACACCTGATGGCTCATGGCTATGGCACCACCGTCGCCCAGGAGTTGCTGGCGCGCCAGCGTAAAGGCCTCAGCCCCATACAATGGCACTCCTGCGCCCTGCTCAACGGCGGACTCTTTCCTGAAACCTACCGCCCTCCCCGACTCCACCGCTGGCTGGCCGGTCCATTGGGCCCCATCCTCGCATCTTTGCTAAACCAACGGCTGTTCACGGCCAGCCAACGACGCCTCTGGGGAGCCGAACCGGACTCTGACACCCTGCGCGGTCAATGGCAGCTTCTGTGCTATCACCAGGGGCAACTCGTCCTCCCGCGCCTGCTCGATTACCTGAAGCAGCGCAAACGCTATCGGCCTCGCTGGAGCCGAGCCCTGAGCGATTGCCCAGTCCCGCTTGCCCTATTCAACGGTACCGACGATCCCATCAGCGGCAGCCAACTCGTCTCCCAGTTTCGACAACTGTGTCCGGATGCCAGCGTTTACGAACTGCCGGGCGTCGGCCACTACCCCCAGCTGGAAGCGCCACAGCAGGTGATCACCCACTACCTCAACTTCCGCCAAGGCTTGGACGAACCCACCCGGATCAGCGATTCGGCCTAAACTCGACTTGCGCCACGCGGTGACCGGCAAATGAACCCGAGGAAATGGCTGCCCTGATCTCTACGATCCTAAGAGAAATGCCGTCAGACAATGAGGGCGGACGGCAAACCCAACGGCCCGAACCCAACAGCTCCCATTCATCAATGCACCAACTCTCAAAACCAGCCCTATAAATCGGTCGGATTGCAAATTATCAGCATCTTCCTTGCCACAGACCGATCCTAGGTAGAGGATTACTCCACCGTGCGTACCAGCCACTTTGTCAGCCTCTAAGCTCCGGCTGTTTACCCAGAGTTAGCTAAAGCTCTCTTAGGTTAAGGGGGATGGCAACACACAGGGCGACGGATAAAAGCAAAAAATTTGCTACAATCCGCGCCCCGTTTTGAACTGAATTAGATGAGTCTGCCCATGGTCCAGATAGGCCTAACCAACCCCAAAAGCCCGAGTAATATTGGTGCCGTGATGCGTGCCGCAGGCTGTTACCAGGCCGATGCCGTCGTCTACACCGGCAACCGGGCTCAACGGGGAATGAAATACCATACCGACACCAAGAACATGACCAGCCAGATCCCGCTGACGCCGGTGGAGTCTTTGCTGGATGTCATACCAGAAGGCGCAAAAGTAGTCTGTGTCGAGCTGGTGGAGGGAGCCATTCCGCTGCCACAATTCCACCATCCGGAGAATGCCTATTACCTTTTCGGCCCGGAAGACGGCTCGCTCAGCCAGGAGGTGGTTGATCGGGCCGATGCGGTGATCTACGTCCCGACCGTGGGCTGCATGAATCTGGCCGCCACCGTCAACGTCCTGCTCTACGATCGCCTGGCCAAGGGCCATACGGCACTCGAAGCCGGAGACGACTTGATCCGGCAGAGCCGGGATACCAACAACAATGTAAAAGTCGCGGCGACACGCGGGGACCAATAAGCCCGGTACAGACTGCATTGAAATGGCGGTCTGTTATATCGGCGTACTGATAACGAGAAGCCTCCGCTAACAGGAGGACAAGGGAAACACATGGCACTGACCGGACTATTTGCCGAGAAATTTGAGCTCAACAATGAGACGGCGAAACGGATCATCAATCTATCTCAATCCAACGTCTTTCGCAGGGGAGAGTCGGTTTGCCTACAGGGTGAGAGCATCACCCACCTGATCTTTCCCATCTCGGGACGATTCTACATCCGCCGTCCGGATAACCCGACCTCCTTCGCCATTGGGATCTACACCCCGGGTGCCATCATCAATGACGCCGCTTTTGTGCTTAACCTCGAAGCGGAATACGATGTCACGACCCAGTGTGACGCCTCAGCGCTATTACTGCCTGTCGCTGCGGCCCGGCAACTCTATCAGAGTGATGTCACCTTCTGTCAGGCACTAAACCGTTCGACGGCCAGCCGAGCCAGAGTGGCATCGCGGCTGACCGGGGTGCGCATGATGCCCATCTCCCCAAAAGAGAAGATCTACCTGGCGTTACAGGTACTCAACGGCTTGACCGACGGCGACGACGTTGCCATCAACAATGAACAGTTGGGCTTGCTCCTTGGCATGTCACGAAACACCGTGGGCAAGGCGATGAGAAGCTGGAGCGAACAAGGTGTGCTCTCTACCAAAGGGGGAGTCATTTCCCTGCATCAAACAGAAGCATTATCCTAATGAAAGTTGCTGAAAAGCTCATACTTTTTCCCTATTGCCGCATGCGCCACGTCAGCGTTGCCCGGGCGTAGAACTTCTTCTCGTGCCACAAAACCAGCGCACACTCTGTGCACAGAGTGTGCGGCGTAAGCTGCTTGCATCCTACCAACCCACATAGTCTTTTCCTGTTTAACCCTGAGTTCCCACCAAGGCGACCATCAAGCCGCAGCTGGAGGCAGATATCTCCAATCGCTATAACCTCTACAGCGCCACCAAGATCTTCCTGGCGCCCGCACCGGGTTACTCCAGTGGCCAGGCGATCGCCGCGATGGAGCGCGTCGCCGATGAAGTGCTGGGCAACGGCTACAGCTACGAATGGACCTCCATGGCCCTGCAAGAGAAGCTCGCCGGTAATGCCATCGTCTTCGCCTTCATCTTCGCCCTGCTGTTCATCTACCTGTTCCTGGTGACCAGTAGGAGTCCTGGGTATTCGCCGCCCCGACGGCGGCGCTCGGCCCCCTGATGACCAATGGCATGGCGCTGACTCTGTATGGCCAGATCGGCCTGGTCCTGCTGATCGCCCTGGCGGCCAAAGCCATCCTGATCGTCGAGTTCGCCAAGACCAAACGGGAAATCGAGGGCTTGTCGAACATCAACGCGGCCATCGCCGGGGGCTGATTGCATTTCCGTGTGGTGACCGTGACCTCCTGGTCCTTCGTGCCGGGGATCTTCCCCTTGGTGCTGACCCGTGGCGCCGGAACCAACGCCCGGAACAACATGGGGGTTCGTACTGATCGGCGGGATCTTCTGTGTCATGACCCCGGGGGCCATCCTGACACCGGGCTTCTATGCCCTGTTCCAGCGTCACCGTGAAAGGTTCAACCAAGGCTCGGGCCAGGACCGGGCCGCACGACTGCAACTGGACTAACGCCGCCCCGTCCGGCCGGCGGCCGGACTGCCCTTGGGCAGGGTAATCTCGAATTTCACTTGCGCCGCAGGCCCGCACTGGGTACCCTGCGGCGTTTTTCCTTTTCACACCTTCTTAATCTCGGGTAGCCCATCGTGATCTCAGCAGCCAATATCACCATGCAGTTCGGCGCCAAGCCGCTGTTTGAAAACATCTCCGTCAAGTTTGGCGGCGGCAACAGCTATGGCCTGATCGGCGCCAACGGCTGTGGCAAGTCCACCTTCATGAAGATCCTCTCCGGTGAGCTGGAGCCGACCACGGGCAACGTCAGCGTCGAGCCCAACACCCGCGTGGCCAAGCTGGGCCAGGATCAGTGGGCGTTCGAAGAGTACAGCGTGATCGATACCGTGATCATGGGTCACAAAGAGCTGTGGGAAGTGAAAGCCGAGCGCGATCGCATCTATTCCCTGCCCGAGATGTCCGAAGAGGAAGGGATGAAGGTGGCGGATCTGGAAGTGGAGTTCGCCGAGATGGACGGCTACTCCGCTGAAGCCCGTGCTGGCGAACTGCTGCTGGGCCTTGGCATTAGTGAGGATCAACACTTCGGCCTGATGAGCGCCGTGGCACCAGGCCTGAAAGTACGGGTCCTGCTGGCCCAGGTGCTGTTTGCCGATCCAGACATCATGCTGCTCGACGAACCGACGAACAACTTGGATATCCACACCATCCACTGGTTGGAAGAGATCCTCAACGATCGTCAGTGCACCATGATCATCATCTCGCACGATCGTCACTTCCTCAACTCCGTGTGTACCCACATGGCGGACATCGATTACGGTGAGCTGCGCGTCTACCCGGGCAACTACGACGAGTACATGATGGCGGCAAGCCAGGCCCGCGAGCGCCTGCTGGCCGACAACGCCAAGAAGAAAGCGCAGATCGCCGAGCTGGCCGGCTTCGTAGCCCGTTTCTCTGCCAACGCCTCCAAGGCCCGTCAGGCCACCTCCCGTGCCAAGCGCATGGAGAAGATCCAACTGGAAGACGTCAAGGCCTCCAGCCGTCAAACGCCGTTCATCCGCTTCGATCAGGAGAAGAAGCTGTTCCGTCAGGCGCTGGAAGTCGAGAACCTGAGCCAGGGCTACGACGGCGAACTGCTGTTCAAGGGCCTGGATCTGAAAGTAGACGTGGGTGAGCGTATCGCCATCATCGGTGAGAACGGCGTGGGTAAGTCCACCCTGCTCAACACCCTGGTGGGCGCCATGGAAGCCAAGTCCGGCGAGATCAAGTGGTCCGAAAACAGCAACATCGGTTACTACGCTCAGGATCACGCCGCCGACTTCGAAAAAGAGATGAACCTGTTCGACTGGATGGGTCAGTGGTCTACCGAAGGCAGCGATGAGCAAACCATCCGCTCCTTCCTGGGCCGCATGCTGTTTGGTCAGAACGACATCAAGAAATCCACTACCGTGATCTCCGGTGGAGAGCAGGGCCGTATGCTGTTCGGCAAGCTGATGATGCAAAAGCCCAACATCCTGCTGATGGATGAACCGACCAACCACATGGACATGGAGTCCATTGAGGCGCTCAACACCGCGCTGGAAAACTACGAAGGCACCCTGCTGTTCGTTTCCCACGACCGCGTATTCGTCTCCTCCGTGGCAACCCGTATCATCGAGCTGAAGGCCGACGGGATCACCGACTTCCACGGTACCTACGAAGAGTACCTGCGCAGCCAGGGCGTCGAGGGCTAAGCCCTCGAGCCACCTCCCGGACTCGGTAAAAGGCCTGACACCTAAGTGTCAGGCCTTTTTCATACATCCCCCACAAGACCCCATTGCGCTGAACCCGGTTTGCCTCCATTGTGCTTGGGCGATACCACCGAGAGTTTCAAAAGGGATAAGAATGAACAACCAATGGACACGCACTTTACTGATCGGGGCGGCGCTATTTAGCGGTTCGCTTTGGGCTGAAGAGCTACCCACCTTGCCCGCCACCAAGGACCCCTCGACATTTGCCATGCCGCAGCAGACGGCGCTCGATCACCTGCCTCAAGCCTATGTCAGCACTTCCCCCGCTGATCTGGCCGATGGCCTGGCTGTCGGCACGCTTGACGTCCCGGGCAGTCGGGAGGCGGTGGCAGCCCTGCTCGCCGACGACAGTGAAGAGAAATACGGCGATCTGGATAGCATCCTGATCTGGAAGGACGGGAAGCTGGTCTTTGAGATGTACAATCGCATCGGCCGGGTTGATGCTCCGCACTACACCATGTCGATCACCAAGACCCTCACCTCGGTCACCCTTGCCCGTGCCATACAGCTGGGTCATATCGACATGGCCGATCTGGATAAGCCCGTGATCGACTTCCTGCCCAAGCTCAACCGCAAGAAAATCCAACCCGGAGTGGCGACCATCACGCTACGGGATGCCTTGCTGATGCGCTCCGGCCTGCGGGTGGGGAAGGAAGATCTCAGAGCGGCCTCGGGGAAAACCAAAGAGGCCTTCTTTGAGCACCTGTTCGAACACACACAGCCCATTACGGCCGACAGCAAAGAGTATCTATACCGCGGCACCGATCCGGCGATGATCCTGATGGTGCTCGATACCCTGGTTCCCGGTTCCATTCAGGACTTCATCGCCGACGAGATCGCCGCCAAACTCGGTGTCGACTATCACTGGGCCGATCAGCCCTACGGTCTGCCAGGCAGTGGCGCCGGCGCCAGCTTTACTTCGCGGGCGTTAATGAAAGTCGCCGTGATCCTGATGCAGGATGGGCAATGGAACGGTGAGCAACTGCTGGCCAAAGCCTATGTCGATCTCATCATGGCACCGCCCGAGACTCGGGGCTATTACTACTACTTCCACAAACGCCCGGAGCGGATCGCTGGCCAAAGTGTCGAGGTGATTGGCGGCGTCGGCGCCGGCGGTCAGTACATGTTCACTTTCCCTGAGCATCAGCTCATTGCCGTGGCAACCGCCCACAACAAGGGTCAGATCAAACTGCCCCTGCAGGCGATGCAGGAGCACCTGCTGCCCCTGTTTTTTCGCTGAGGCGGCCCCGCAGACAGGCAAAGGCCCGATGCACGTCAGCGTCGGGCCTTTGGCCCATGAACATGCTCGCGTGCTCTTCCCGCCGTCAGGGAGTGGTCAAGATCCCCTGCGTGTGCCTCCCGCGACCGCCGGTTTGTCTCCAGTAAGGCGACCCGTCTCATCGAAGCGACGGTCGATGGGATCACCGACGCCCACGGCGTTGACGAAGCATCACGATTCAGCCAGGGCCAGGGGTAAAGCCCATGCCCCTGTGCTTGCCAAGATAGACCTCAGATACGGCAATGTCGGGCGCGTTTGCCTGGTTATCCAGCCTTACCTCAGACATTTCAAACGGATTTCTATCGGGAGAACCGCCATTGACCTTAATGACGGTGTATTATCTAGCTCGAAACTGCGGACGATACCGCGCTTATGACCACCGGATCTCATCGAGGGATCCCGCTCAGGATTGACACCATGCCAAAGGCCAGTGAAATTAAGAAAAACACCGCCATCGAATTCAATAACAAGACCTATATCGTTCGCGATATCGAGCGCTCTGTCCCTCAAGGGCGTGCGGGGGGTTCCCTGTACCGCATGCGCATGTACGATGTGGTCAGCGGTGCCAAGACGGATGAAACGTTCAAGGACAGCGACATGTTGGATCTGGCCGATCTTCGCCGCCGTCCAGTGATGTTCTCCTACATTGACGGCGAAGAGTACGTCTTCATGGACAACGAGGACTACACCCCTTATCACCTCAACCAGTCCAGCATCGAAAACGAAATTCCGTTCTTGGACGAAGCCACCGAAGGGGCTCAGGTCATCCTGATCAACGATGCACCGGTCGCCCTGGAGATGCCGACCAGCGTCGAGTTGGAAGTGGTCGAAACCGATCCGTCCATCAAAGGCGCCTCCGCCACCTCCCGTACCAAACCGGCTAAGCTGTCCACCGGCGTGACCGTACAGGTGCCGGAATACATCTCCACAGGCGACAAGATCAAAGTCAACGTGGAAGAGCGCAAATACATGAGCCGCGCCGACAGCAAGTAAAGGCACAGTATTGGAAACGCTGCCGCACCACGTCGGCGGCGTTTTGTTCTCTTCCGTTCATCCCCAAATCCCCTGCACAACATCACTGCCCGATGGCAGTTGATTAGGCTGCGCCCCAATCAACGTCAGAGCGCCTCCAGACCCCTCGCACCAGCAACCCTCACAGATCTTAAATCAACCAAGCGAAAGGGCCTGAGATAAGCCATAGGCCATGATGGCCAAAGCGGTGCGCGGAGAGAGGGCAAACCGCAGGTTTGAACGCGTCAACAGGGAGATCAAAGCCAGTCTTATTGACGAAGCAGAAACGGCGCAGCCATAAAGGCGACTCATGCCAACAGAGCGGGAACCATGCCTGAAAGAGAGAAGGCACAGCGAACATGCGTAAGGAGCCGGGTCCTCTGTTGCTGTCTGTCGCCAACGGAAAAAGGCGAGGTACACATGCGTCCAGGAACCTTCACTGACAGGAAAAAGCCCAATGGTTCATTGGGACACCGCTCCCCGATTAGCCAAAGAGCTCCCTCCCCTTTCCGGCACTCCTGCCAACAGAAAAACTCCAATTACCCCTACACCGGAAGGGGATTAATAACCATCACTTAGCCAACGCCTTGCCTTTGTTTATCTCTTGCCACTCTCCACCTCGCGGCCAACGGCCGGCAATGGTATGGTGAGGCTCCAGCAGATCCCAATATTACAAATACACAGGAGAAAGGAATGAAGGTTGGATTAGTCGGATGGCGCGGTATGGTTGGCTCTGTGCTGATGGATCGTATGCGTCAGGAGGGAGATTTTGACCGCTGTGATCCCACCTTCTTCACCACTTCACAGGCCGGCCAGGCCGGTCCTGTCGAAGCCAAAGGTAGGCCACTGCAGGATGCCTTTGATCTGACTCAACTGCAGCAGATGGAGGTGATCCTTACCTGTCAGGGCTCCGACTATACCAAGGCGGTATACCAGCCGCTGCGCGATGCCGGCTGGCAGGGCTACTGGATCGACGCCGCCTCCCATCTGCGGATGGAAGACAAGGCTGTGATCGTGCTCGATCCCGTCAACCGCGATGTCATTGACCAGGCTCTGGCCCAAGGCGGCAACACTTTTGTCGGCGGCAACTGCACCGTTTCCCTGATGCTGATGGCCCTCGGCGGCCTGTTCGAGGCGGATCTGGTGGAGTGGATCACGCCGATGACCTACCAGGCGGCCTCCGGTGGCGGTGCTCGCCATATGCGTGAACTGCTTAATCAAATGGGGGAGCTGCGTGACGAGGTCGCCACTGAGCTGGCCGATCCCGCTTCGGCCATCCTCGAGATCGAGCGAAAGGTCACCAGCAAACTGCGTGGCGGCGAACTGAACGCCGATATGTTTGGCGTTCCGCTGGCCGGCAGCGTGATCCCCTGGATCGACAGCCCGCTGGAAAGTGGCCAGAGCCGCGAAGAGTGGAAGGCCCAGGCAGAGGCCAATAAGATCCTCGGCAATGAGGATCCCATCGCCATCGACGGCCTCTGTGTGCGCATTGGCGCCCTGCGCTGTCACAGCCAGGCGCTGACCATCAAGCTGAAGAAAGACATCCCTCTGTCCGACATCGAAGGGCTGCTGGCCAAGCACAATGACTGGGTACAAGTGGTGGAGAACACACCCGAAGCCAGCCGTGAACAACTGACCCCTGCGGCGGTGACCGGCACCCTCAAGGTGCCTGTTGGTCGACTGCGCAAACTGGCCATGGGCGGCGAATACCTCTCCGCCTTCACCGTTGGTGATCAGCTGCTGTGGGGCGCCGCCGAGCCGCTGCGCCGCATGTTGGTCATCCTGGCCCAGCGTTAAATCGCGCAATCCCGCAATACAACAACGCCGGCCCTTGAGGCCGGCGTTGTGCTTTGTTCGTCCAGGAGCGCTGACTCAGCGGTCCCAATAGCCCTCTTCCAGGCTCTCTTCCCGTTCAGGCAAGCCCCGGGAGAGTCGTGGGCTGTGCTGGATCAGCACTTCGTAACTGACCCGGTTGGCATACTTGCAGATCTGGGAGAAGGAAGAGTAGGTCAAGGCCTCCACCACATGCTTACAGGAGCTGGGAACATTGACCCTGTGATAGCGGTTGGCGGCCATATCGTGCAGCAGAGCGGCCAGGGCGCCATCCCCTGCCCCATTGGTATTGAGGATCTCCACGGGCCCACCCAAATAGGGGGCAATGTAGGAGAACACCTTCACTGGCTCGGCACAATCCAACTTGCGCATGGGCCGGGAAAACTCGTAGCGGTTAAATTCACCGATGCCGCCACTGCGCAGCTCGTGCTCGGTTTCCCGTAGCGCGTCCCTGTCACAATGCCCAGCCATATAGAGCCCCTCGGGCCCCGCCGTGCACAGCACCATATCGCACCACTGCAGGGCAATATCACAGGCTTTCAACGGATCGGACTCGCCGGTCAATGCCTCGGCTTCCTCTTCGTTCATCGCCAGTACTGTCACATGCTCGGCAATGAACTCGCGCCAAAACTGGGGATCCTGCTCGATCAAAAATCGAGTGCCCAGGGTCAGCACCACGGGCACCTTGGCCTCGTGAGCCACCGCCATCGCTCGCAGGGCAGCCTGATCGATGTTATCCCCCTCACCGCTGCGCATCAGATAGGAAGCAAAGACCAACGCCCCTGCGGTTTGCACCAGCTCCGGCTTGATGGACTCGGGCTCCAGCTTGTCCATCGCCCCCTTGGAGATGGCAAAACTGCGCTCACCACACTCGGAGATCAGGGTAAAGCAGCGGCCAATGGGACCATCCACCGCCTGCAGATGATTGACGTCGACCTTGGAGGAGGTATAGCTGAGGTATTTGTAGGCGTAGCTGCCGATCGCGATCTGCTTCTCCATCACCGCAAACAGCACGGCGCGCTCATCAGACAGGGTGGCAAAATTATGCAGGGTGTTGCCGATGGTGCCACCGGCGTGCTCTTCATGGATCAGTCCCTGCTGTTGCAACTCGCCATAGAGGGCGTGGGCGGCTTCATCGGAAATGAGCAGAGAGCTGCCCTTAACCAGCTTGTGGCGGGCCAGCAGCGCATCATCGACATGCGCCTCGATATCCACCAGGGTCTGAGCGATACCACAGATATGGGTGCGCTGAGGCCGACTCAACTGACTGAGCTCTTTGGCGCGCAAGTCCCGGGCATCCACCGGGAAATAGTGTTTGTGTTTGCGTTGACCAGGAAATTTCATCGCAGGAACCGTAACGCTACTGCCTCCATGCAACTGACGCCCCCAACCCTGGTGAGCGAGCCAACAACCATGCCTGTGTAAAATTAGCACGGCCGCGAAAACAAGCCGGCGAGTCTACCACAACCGCCAGTGGATGCACCACGATTTTGCCCAACAACCAACAAGCCTGGCCGGGTCTTTGGTACATGCCGTATGGGTGAAATGCGTCTACTCGAACTCCATCAGCGGTCGCCGTCTCCGCAGTATCCTTGGTCGGTTACCTCTGGTGATCGATCCTAGCTCCGCAGATTCGCTTAGGGGCCGAGATCCGTAAGCTGGCGCAGTGGGAGAGTGGCAGGTGACAGGAGTGCCGGACCACGCCACTACGCGGCTGATCAAATTGACGCAACCGGCACAAAAGAGAAAGCCACCGCGAACACGGTGGCTTTAACTGATCGAGCAGGCGCTCAGGACCGAGGCTCTCGGCTCACTGGCTGCGTTCAAACTCCAACAACAGGGTCTCGCCTCGCCACCACTGCAACTTGCCCTCCGCCTGTAGCGTGCGGTCCGACTCGGCAAAATGACGCATCAACAGTTGCTCCTGTGCCATCAGATGATCCGGGCAGGCCACCAGAGTCATCCCCGCCTGGTGCAGGTTCAACGCCTCGCCCGCCGCCGTCGGCTTGGCAAAGAACTGGTTACAGCCGCTGTTACCATGGGCCTCGTCCCGATCCAGATCCAGCTCCAGATACGGTGGCCGACCATCGAACAGGCCGTGGATCTTATCCGCCCCCTCCAGATGAGTCAGCGACCAGCGCCCATCCCAGGCAAGCCACTGCAGCACTGAGGCGGGATGGTAGCCCTCCAGCACCACGTTCTCACCGGACAGCAGCTGCAAGCGGCTGCGCTCGATGCGATAGCTGTCAACCTGGGTCAGCACCTGGCTAAAGTTCGCTTCCCACTGATCGATCGGCGCCGGACAGCCCATGCGGGTGCTGGCCACCGGACCAAAAGGCTGACCCGACTTAGGCCATTGTCCCTTCATTCGGTTACACCCCAGGGTTGCGGAAAACTGCTCGCCATCGATCTGCAGCAGGGGCGTCTCCTGCATCGGCATCACCTGCAGGCGCTCTCCCGCCAGGGAGCCAATCACCCATTGCCCCTCATAGGGGGACGGCCCCTGGGGCTCACTCTCGGTCAACACGCAACCGCTCAGGGCCATTGCTGCTACCGCAGCGCTCAACATTAGCCTCATACGGACCTCTTTGCTTGGGGTGAAAAGTCTATAAGTTAGCAGCCTAGGGCTGGATGAACACCAACAGGCGACATAACTGTGATAAAGCTGTTGTTTTACAGGTACAAAAAAGCCCCGCCGAAGCGGGGCTTGAATGGGAGTGGAGATTAGAAGCTCTGCTGAATACGGAAGAACCAGGTACGGCCCATTACATCGTACAGTCCAGTATCGACATCACGATAATCATAATAATTCTTGTAGTCATTTGGTGCTTCTTTATCGAACAGGTTATTGACACCCACAGTGATGCTACCGTTCCACGGGTGGGTATACGCCACTTGAGCGTTGTGCTTAAAGTAGCTCGGATAATCCTTTAACTCATAGAAACCACCGTATTGCTTGTCGTACTCATAGTAGCTATTGGTGAAGTCCGAAGTTTGGCTGCCAATATACACAGTGCTCCAAGAAACACGAATGTCATCCAAAGTCCACGCCACAGACGCATTACCGCGCCAATCAGGACGGCCAACTTCACCGGACCAGTCGATCATATCGCTATCCGGCGTCTGCTGCTCTGAGAAATCCAGAATGTGGGAGAGTTCAACCTTGAAGTTAAAATCACCCAAATCGGTTGCCAGATTATAGGCTGACACAAAGTCCAACCCTGAGGTTTCTACTGAGGCCAAGTTACGGTATTGGCTGTGGATCTGTACGATCTTACCGTCGGAGCCACGAACAATATATGGCGACCCACCGTTATCAGACTCTTCCTTAATCAAGTCTGCAATCTCTACGACTTCAATCTTGCCGTCGTAGTTAATATTGTAATAGGACAGCTCAAAGCTCAGTGCATCGGTCACATTCCAGACCGCCCCTAGAGTCAACGAATCTCCCTCTTCCGCTTCGAGATCTGGGTTGCCGCCATAGAGAGTTTTGTGCTGCTGAGTCCCCCTGCAGTAGTTGTCATCACTGTTGTTCGCACACCAAACGGTATCCATCCCCTTCTCAAAGCTCAACGCCTCGGAAGCAAACATCTCACCCATATTGGGTGCACGGAAGGATTCACCATAACTGGCTCGGACCAACAGGCTATCCAGCGGACGCCAAGTCACACCCAGCTTAGGTACGACTTTATCAAAGGTGGATGACTCGAGGCCACGAGAGGTATAACCTTCCTGGTCATAGCGGTCATAACGTAAAGCTGCAGAGACCTCCAAATTCGCAGGCAAAGCGGCCTGCAGTTCACCGTAGATAGAGGTACGATCACGCTCCGCATCCACGTCATCGCCACCGGAGCCACCAGAGATAATACCCGCGGCAGACTCAGGATCACTCTTCTGAGCGAACTCAATCATCTCATACTCAGCACCAATCACACCGGCCAGGGTGAGATTATCGACATCCACCAATGTGGTTGAGATCAAGCCATCAAACTGGGTGCTATTAAAGGCACCTTGATATACACCTGTATGAGAAGCCTGACGGTAAAGATCCGTCATCATGGCATCCCAGTCAGCATAGGCCATTCCTGTGGTATTGAAGATATCGTACTGCTCAGAATCAATCAGCTGTTGAACAATACTGTCGTTGATCAGATTGTAGTTAAAAGAGTTGGTGGTAGAACGACTGTGCTGGGCATTCACTTCCCAATCAAAACCGTAACCAACATCCAGATAACCGACTAAACCGGCCAGGAAATCGATATTGTTGTTCTCAATGTGAGTGTCTCGTTCGCCGATCTGAGCAGAGCGCATATACACAGTCACATCAGAAATGCCATCAACTGGATTGAGCTGGTTCTCAGCAGACATTACCGGATAATTTGTCGATACTGGTGTACCAGCATAGCGAGCGTCGGTTTCCGCCAGGCTGGCAGAGATCCGGCCACGAAACTGTAGGTTATCCTGCAACTCATAATCAAAGTTTGAAAGGATAGAATTGCGCTGAGTACTCGGGAACAGCTTGGTTACTTCACCAAAGCTATAGAAGCAACGTCCATTGTTCTGACCATCGGTTCCATCGAGAACATTTCCTGTAGATGAGCATAGCTCACTGTTGCTATAAAAATCGAAGATGTCATTACCATCTTCGTCTTTTACGCCCGTATTATAGTAACCATTGGGAACAGAACTGAAAGAGCTAAACCCCTCATACAAAGGATCGTCCAGCTTCCAAACGTCTCGATCCATCACAGACTGGGAATCGTAATGCTCAAAGGTCAGGGTAATACTGCCTTTGTCGGTTGCATAACCGGCTGCAATCGCCAGTCGATTCGACTTACCACCGCTGATCTCAGGGAGCTCATTATTATAAGTAACAGTGATCCCTTCAAAATCTTTCTTGGTGATGATGTTAATTACACCCGCAACCGCATCGGAGCCGTATACCGCTGAGGCGCCGTCACGAAGGATCTCGATGCGCTCAACAATCGACATAGGAATCGTGGACAGATCCGCCACCGTACCTGAGCTAGAGCTGGTCCCTGGCATACGACGGCCATCCAGCAACACCAATGTCGCCTGGGCCCCTAAACCACGCAGGTTCACATCTGCACTCGCCGCAGCGCCCGCACCATAGCCAGACATGCCTCGCCAAGAGCCAAAACTGTTAATGGTTGAGTTATTCAATACGTCAGCAACGGATTGCTCGCCCGAGATCTCAATTGCCGCCGCATCAATTACGGTAACAGGAGAAGAGGTTTCAATATCTACTTGTTTGATACGAGAACCAGTCACTTCGATACGTTCCGGTTCGTCCTGATTCGCCGTAACAGTCCCCACAAATGCCACAGAGCTCGCAGCCGTGGCTAACAAGCTCAAACGAACCGCTTTGGATACAGAGGATTCCATAGCCATTATCACTACTCCCATATCGTTGTCCCGCGCCTAAAGCCCAGGCATCAACTGTGATGTTTTTGTTTTAAGTTATTGGCAGCACATTACATTGCCGCAGCATAATATTCGCTTTTCGTGCACTTTTATGTCAAACAAGGTGTCACAGGTGACTACTTTTGCAAAATATTCAGCGTTAACAATAGTGCAACAAAGAAAAAATACCTAAGTTGAAAAACAGCCCGATTTCTCGCTGACCTCGGGCGTAAAAGCCCAGCGATTACCGAATCAACATCAGTTAAAAAAATGTTACACCACAACTTGACCAGGAAAAGAGTCGCCAGAGAATAAAGCCAAACTTTTGCAACAATTGGTGAACAAAAATGGAATGTAATGAAGATAAGCTGAAGATCCCCTCTTGTTAAAAAAAAGAGAAGACGAATCCACTTTTAGTTGAACTTTTATCCAAAACAACACAGTGGATAGAGAAAAACTTTTACTGCTGTGGGAGATCGACGGTTACAGGAGGCACAACTAGGGTTAGTGCCTGCCGTTCAAAAACGAATAAAGGCAGCCGAAGCTGCCTTTGTTTAACTCAACGAAAATCCTTAGAAGCGAATGGTTACACCACCAAAGTAGGTGCGGCCAATCACGTCGTACACTTCCGGAATGGTGCCCGCTTCGTTACCGCCTGCAACTTTCACAGGGTCCTTATCTGCGATGTTACGAATACCCAGAGTCGCTACGACGTTCTTGCTGACCTCGTAAGTCCCAGACAAGTTGTGGTACATCGCCGACTCGATATCGTAATCCACACCGTAATAGGTGTGATCCATTGCGCTGACATAGCGGTTAGAGTAAGTCACAGAGAATTTGTCGTGCTTAGCGGTAACGCTAAAGTTGTTCTTCACTTCAGCGTACGCACCGTTCATACCATCGATAGTACCGGTATAGTCGATACCATCCTGCTCAAACTCAAGCAGGTAGGTCAGATCATTGACAACACGCCAATCCATACCCAAACCGCTGAAGTTATAGGCGATATTAGTATCGATCCCACGGGTGGTCTGAGAGCCCACGTTGGTCAGCGGGTTGGTCATATCACTCAGATCGCCGTCCATGGTGATGCTGATGTCATCACAGGCCTGCTGATCACCATCGCCTATACCTGTGCCATAACAGGCGCGCATCCGCTCCTGAACGTCCAGGCGAGCCAGGGCATTGGTTACATCAAAGGCAAAGTAATCAACGGTCAGAGACAACCCTTCGATAAAACGAGGTGAGTAAACAACGCCCAGAGTCAAAGACTCAGACTCTTCCGCCTCAAGATTTTCATCGGAGGTATAGTTCACCAGGATCTGAGGATCAAGCTCGTTACCCCAGGGATCTTCAAGGTAATCAAAGGAAGCGGTATCCCCGCCGAACAGCTCATCAATGCTTGGCGCCCGGAAACCGGTTGCCGCGACACCCCGGATCATCAAGTCTTCAAAGACCTCATAGGTCAGGCCCAGCTTCCAGGTGGTGGCGCTACCGAAGGTATCGTAATAATCGTGACGCAGCGCGGCTTCAGCCGTCAGACCATCCAGCAGTGGGATAGCAAACTCGGCATAGGCGGAGGTCACGTTAAAGCTACCATCGGTCGGATCTTGCTGTGCCGCCGTACCTTCACCACGAACAATGACAGGGTCCGGATTGTAGAAACCGCTCTCGCTGCGATACTCCGCACCAACCGCATAGGCGACTTCACCCGCAGGCAGTTGGAACAGATCACCACTCACCACACCAGAGACCACATGCAGATCGTTACCACCAGTCTGGGTCTGCAGATAGGAGATATCATCGACAAATGGCATGATATCTTCCGCCTTTCCTGAGAACCACGCGGCCTCATTGGCATAGATGGAGTTGGTCAGATTTTTCGCATTAACCGAGTTATGTACCCAGGTGTCGGCCCGGTTGCGGCCAAAGGTGTAGGAGAGATCCCAGTCCAACCCCTTGCCCGCATCGATAAAGCCACTAAAACCGGCAGACGCACGCAGAGTGTCCACATCCTGCTCATAGATCCGCGGACCCACCTCCACCAAACGGCGGCGATAGTTGACACGACCGGTCTCATCGGCCTCTACCCCAGCTTCAAGCATGCCACCGGTGAGGGTAACGCAGGGCTGTGAGGGATCCGGATAGGCTTCGCCACAGACGTTCAGCATCTCATTGGCAGGCTGAGGTGCCATCTGCTGGCGGGAATCTCGCTTGGTGTAAACCAGATCGGCATTCAACTGAATGTCGTCGGTCAACTCCTGGGTGGTGTTGGCAAACAGGCTAAAGCGCTTGCTCGGAGTCTGGAAGTAACTCTCTTTGGTGTAGTCATAGCCAAAGTCACGGACATTCCACTGATCATCATTGGAGCCTGGAACATAACTGGTGGCCTGCTTCTTCCCGTCTTTAAGATCATAGTTGCCATCGGCATTGCGCTTATAACCACTCAAAGAGCCACCCGGCACCAAAGAACTCGCTCCTGGCGGCACCCAGTCACGATCGCCCTGGTTGATCCCTTTTCGCTCAGAGTAAGCGACACCAAAATTGACACCGCCCTTGGCGGTTTGAATCCCGTACAAGGCCGACAGATCGTAGTGCTCACCGTCACCTTTATCGCTGATCCCGCCATTCATATCAAAGGTAAAACCTTCAACATATTTATGCGTGATGATGTTGACCACACCGGCGATGGCGTCGGAGCCATACACGGCAGAGGCACCGTCTTTGAGGATCTCTACCCGCTGAATCATCGCCACGGGGATAGCGTTGAGATCCACAGAGCTGTCACCACCGGAACCGGAGCTGATCATACGGCGGCCGTCCAGCAGCACCAAGGTACGCTCAACCCCCATACCACGCAGATCCACACGGGCCACACCATCGGAGCCGTTGTTGGTGGTGGAGCCGGACGCCATGCCACCCATAGCAGGAAGAGATTGCAGGATATCGTCAACAGTAACAAAGCCCTCCGCCTTGATGGCGGAACTGTCGATGACGGTTACAGGAGAGGCACTCTCCATATCCTGGCGAGAAATACGCGAACCGGTCACGCTGATCCGCTCTACGTTATCGGCAACGGCAATCTCTTGTGCCAATACCGGAGCGCTGATACCAACGGTGGCGACAGAGCCAGCCGTCAATCCGAGCTTAACCGCTCGGGCAATGCTAGATGGGTACTTCATCCTAACTCCCTAGAATCTTTTTATTATTTGAGTCTCGCCGTAACATCTGCTCGTTTTAGAGCTGGGGCGGCGATGGGGCCACCGTCTTATTCTGGCGATACTTGATCGATACTGGGTTAGCAATGGTATATGTTCAATAGCTATATCATTATGCCTTTGTTGCGGAATGGTAACCGCATTCACCACCGCCGGTAAAATGGACTGACCATCAGCCCTAATCCACGGCGAAGTGCGTACAAATAGAATATTTATCTCTAGTTCGCCCCCATCTCGGCGATATATTTGCCCCTGGAGAACAATTAACAAAAAAGTGACACGAAGTCCCAGCAATGTGATGCGCATCACGCTGGGCGCCGAATGGCGTTAAGTGATCGGATACCCCATTAACAGCTTCATCATATTTGATGGTGGATTAACCATAAATGAAGCTTATCCAACTGCCATATCAACATTGGATGATATCATCCGTTAAAAATAGCCATACTCTTGGATAGAATAAAGAATGCGCAAGTTTGAAATTCTTTCATCCTGAGGAGGGTAATTAAGATCGAGGCAAGATACCTGGTTTGTATCTATTGCAAGGCAATGCCGATATCAACGAGTCCACATTTGCTCAGTTTATGCTCTTTCACCCGATTGCCTATGCTCTGACATGACACAGAGCAAAGGGGCTTTTCTCAAAAATAGTTTGCCCCACCACGAGCGCACAAAACCAAAATGCCTCCTTGGGAGGTTTCTGCTTTCCAGTAGGGGCTTAGCTCACAGGCACTCAATCATCGTTGCGAATTGTGCGACAGCTATTGACCTGCAAATCCTCCCAAGTTGGGGGAAATTGGACTCTTAGAACCGAAGTATTGGATCCCAAGAGTCCATCACTATTGCTGTCCCACGAGCGCCTGTAACAAAACGGACCGATTTAAACACAGCTACTTAGCTGGATAACTGGCTATCCATGCCTCGATCTTGGCCTCTAATACGGCAAGAGGCAGTGAGCCGGACATCAACACCTGATTATGGAACGCTTTAATATCAAACTGGCTACCCAATTCCTGCTCGGCCTGCTCCCGTAACCTCAGTATCGTGAGTTGGCCAATCTTATAGGACAGGGCCTGCCCAGGGATCGCCATATAACGTTCCACTTCTGCAACCACATCAGACTCGGCCATCGGGCTGTTATCCAACATATATTGCATCGCCTGCTCACGACTCCAGCCCTTGGCGTGTAAGCCCGTATCGACCACCAGTCTCATGGCCCGCAACATCTCATCCGACAGCTTGCCAAAATACTGATAGGGATCGTCAAACAGTCCCATCTCTATACCCAGGTGCTCAGCATAAAGCGCCCACCCTTCTGCAAAGGCGGTATAGCCACCAAAACGCTGAAAACTGGGAACATCCTCTAATTCCTGCTTCAAGGCGATCTGAAAATGGTGGCCGGGCGACGCCTCGTGCAGGGAAAGCGTGGTGATCCCCCACTTGGGCTGCGCCTTCAGGTTGAAGGTATTGATATAGAAGATCCCGGGACGAGAACCATCGGCGGCAGGAGCCTGGTAACTGGCACCCGCTGCGGAGCGCTGACGAAACGCCTCAACCGGACGGACCTCGTAATCCGCGTTTGGCATCACATCAAAGTAGGCTGGTAGCACCACATTGATCTTACCTTTGAGGCCCTCGTATGCCGCGATCAGGGACTGACCATCAGCAAAGAAGTACTCGGGCGCCTGGCTCAAATGATGGAAGAATTCCTGCAGATCACCCTCGAAGCCGACCTGTTGGCGGACCAGATCCATCTGCATACGGATCCGCGCCACCTCCTTCAATCCCATTTGGTGGATCTCATCCACCGGCATGCGCGTGGTCGTCTGTACATTGGCCAGGTGCTGATACCAGGCCTTGCCATTGGGCAAGGCTCCCCAGCCATGGGTACCTCTACTCTTAGCGAGATAGGTTTGGCTTAAGTAGTCGTGCAAGCGGACCAATGCCGGACGCAACTCCTCCTCCAATACCGCCTGGTAACGCGTCACCAGGAACTCACGCTCTGCCTGGGACAGCCCCACGGGCAAGTGTTTGAGTGGCCCATAGAAAGCGCTTTGCTCAATGGGCCCCTCAATGAAACTCGCAAGCTGAGGCAGGATCCGCTGCACCAGGATCCGAGGCAGCACCACCTTGGACTCAGCGCCCTCCTCCATTCGCTCAATCGCCGCATCCGACCACTCGATAAACCCCCGGAGTCGCCCAATAAAGGCATCATAATCCTCCAGCCTGGCAAAGGGCTGCGCACCGCCACCAATGCCCAGTTGCACCAGGGTAATAAGCCGGCTATGAAACTGGTTTATCGGCAAAAACCGACTGGGAAACCTTTCGTCAACCAGCGCCGTCTCAAGCTCATACAGTAAGACATCCCGACTCAGTCGCTCAGCCTCCGTGAGAGTCTCTTCGGATAAGCCCCCAACGGCCCGCAGGTATCGCTTATTGAGAAGATGGCGAGACTTTAAGTACTCATCGGACAGATTATTGGCAAACCGATCGTTGTACTCAGACCGCCCGACATAGGTGCCCATCACGGGATTAAGTTCAATCACGTCATTGAAGTATTGCTCGGCTAATTGGCTAAAGGTCACCACGCTGTCCGGGCTCGTGGCCGCTGCCTGCTGGCCTCCGCAAGCGCTTAGTATCCCCGCCAACAGCAGAGTACTCAGTACTCGGATCCTTACCATCTCTCTTTCCTCTATCCCATCAAAAAGCCCCGCAGAGCGGGGCTTTAACTTCTCGCTTATCCGATCACAAGGTAACGCCCTTTCGATCGGCGGTCTCCTTGATGTAGGGGATCCAGCCTTTCGCTTCCTTGGCCGTGCTCTTTTCCTTACTGGCCTGCAAGGCAGCCTTGTTGGCGGCTTTGAATTCGCCCAGATAGAAGTGAGCCTGAGCCAGGGTCATGTAGGCACGTCCCGGATCTTTCAGCCCTTTCCCATCCATGGCGTTGCGTATCGCCCCTTTGGCTTCCTTGAAGCGCTCCAGCTCCATCAACAGACCGGCCTGCCGCATATAGTAGCGACTGTTATTGTCGATCACGGCTGCCTGACCATAATAGTCGACCGCTTTGGCGATCTCCTTGGCCTGGTGATAGGTGTTCGCCAACATCGCCAGCGTAGACTCACTCTTTTCGACGAGACCGCTCTTGAGGTAGCCTTCCTGGATCAGGGCTGATCGATGAGGGATCTCATTCTGAGCATAGAGTTGCGCCAGCATCTTCAGCTCACTGGCGCTCTCCAGATAGCCCCGACGATAGGCGACATCCATGGTGTAGAGCGACTTCTTAAAGTCCTCGGCCAACATGTACATCTGCGCCAACTGGACCCAGTGACGACGCTCCTGCGGGAACAAGCGCACAATCTCTTCGGCGATCTTCGCCGCATCCTTGTACTTCTTGGTCTCGTAATAGGAGGCCATTTTCAGGCTATATGGGCCCTTGTTTGGCTTCGACTGAGTCTGGATCGCCTTGTCAGACAGCTTTAGCGTGTCACCATATTGCTTCAGCTCAAACTTGGCACTGGCCATTCGCAGATAGACATTTGTGTCCTCTTTACAGGAAAACGTCATCCACTGCTGGTAGTACTTCAGAGCTTCCTCAAAATGGCGTTCGGCAATGTTCAGATCGCCCAGCAATCTCAGGGTATTCGCATGATCGCTACCACCCAGTTGATCGATATCAACGGCTATCTTCAAATGCTTCAACGCAGTCTTGGCATGACCTTCTTTACCCGCATAGAGGGAGCCGATCATACGGGCGACATAGGCCTTATCGAAGTCGCCGCTGGGATCGATCTCAATCAACTCCGCCAAAGCAGCATCGACCTGATCTTCCGCATACAACTCATAGGCCTTTTGAACCTTTCGTCCCACGCGCTCGGAGACAACCCGGGTCTTGCGCTGATCAATCTCACACTGCTCGGCGGCCAGGGCCGAGGGCGCGGCCAGCGTGCCACCGAGTGCTGTGAGCAACACGGCAGACAGCAAAGTGGTCTTGGTATTCATGGTCACCTCCTGTCTTATCCGTTAGATTGATCCAGTGTGAAGTCCAACCGTACGGTCTGACCGATCTGTTTCACCGGCTTTCCGTCAACGATCTTCGGCTTGTACTTCCACTTACGCAGTGCCCGCCGTGCTTCCTGATCAAACAGGCGACGCGGCTCGGCTTCGATCACTTCGACGTCATCCACCCCACCAACCTCGTTGATGGTAAATTTGAGGACTACATACCCCTCTTTACCATCACGGGCGGCTTTAATGGGATAACGCGGCTCGATCCGGACGATCGGGGTTGCATCCCCATCCCGCGCCATGGCGCCGGTCGGGTCCCCCATGCCGGAGTTAATGCCACCCAGATCGACACTGGGGACGTTAACGGACACGGTATCGGACACATCGGTATTATCCGGCTGCATCTCTACCGGCTTCGGCGGCTCTTGTGGCGGCTTGGGTGGCTTCGGTTTGGGACGATCACGATTTTGCGTTTTTGCATCCTGTCGTTCCATTACGATCTCAATCGGCGGAGTTTTGAATCCCGTATCGGCGCGCTTGGCGCCGCCACTGATCAAAAACGCCATGAATGAGAACAACGCGAAGGTCACCGCAGCACCAACAACTAGGGCTAACAGTGCTCTCAACATATCAATCGTTCTCCGCAGAAATGGAGATCTTATCGATACCGGCCGCTTTCACCTGATCCATTACCTTGACCACAACACCGTGTTTGGCGCTCTGATCAGCCTGGATCATCACCTGAGCCTCCGGGGACTCGGCCAACATGCGTTCGACGTTGGCGCGAACCCGCTGGACATCGACTTCACGTTTTTCCATGTAGACGATGCCAGCCTCATTGATAGCAATGAAGATGTTTGCGGAAGGCTTCTTCGACGCCTGTTGAGCTTTAGGACGGTTAACTTCGATGCCGGACTCTTTCACAAAGGACGTGGTCACAATGAAGAAGATCAGCATGATGAAAACGATGTCCAGCATAGGGGTCATATCGACCTGGGCTTCTTCTACGCCGCTGGAATGCTTCTTACGTGCCATAAAAAACTCTCTTTAGTGATGGGGCAGGTTATCAACCAACTGCTCAGCGGAGATCTGCATCCGTGCCTTCAGCCGGGTGCTGAAGAACACGCCGGAGAGCGCCGCCACCATGCCCGACATGGTCGGAATGGTAGCCATGGAGATCCCGCCAGCCATCAGCCGCGGATTCCCTGTCCCCTGCACGGCCATAACCTCAAACACCGCGATCATGCCGGTAACGGTACCGAGCAGACCCAGCATCGGGCACATGGCGACCAGGGTATTGATGATCCCCATACGTGCGTTTAACTGTTCTTTTGCCTGGGAGATCCATGCGTCACGAATGCGATGGGCGTACCAGGACGTTGTATCAGTGCGGGCATCCCAGCGGGCGATGATATCCTTGTGCATCTTCGGAAAGACGAAGCTGACAAAGAAATAACGCTCCAGCATCAATACCCACATCAAGAACAATGCCCCCGCCACCAACCAGAGGACGTCGCCTCCGGTGGCCATGAAGTCCCTGACAGACTCCCAGAGCTCTACCAGGTAAATCATAATTACTTGCCTCGCTGTTCAGCGTGGGCGGCAATGATCCCGGCACTTTGCTCTTCGATCACATCCACCACGGACTTCGCCCGCCCAGCAACCAGGGCATGCATCAGCAGCAGCGGCAGTGCGGCCACCAGACCCAATACCGTTGTCACCAGCGCCATGGAGATACCACCGGCCATGATCTTCGGATCGCCGGTACCGAACAGGGTGATATCCTGGAAGGTGGCGATCATACCGGTTACGGTACCCAGCAGACCCAGCATCGGCGCGATAGCGGCCAGTACCTTGATGATGTTGACCCCGCGCTCAATGCTTGGCGTCTCCTTGAGGATCGCTTCGTCGAGCTTAAGTTCCAGGGTTTCAACATCCACGTCTTTCGCTTCGTGGTAAGTCTTTAAGATACGGCCCAGTGGGTTATTACCGGGATTATCCACGTTCTTAACCTGGCTGCGGATCTTGCCCGAGACAACCGTCAACGCGAGGATCTTCCACACCGCAATCAACAGACCAAAGGCCAGCAAGCCCGCGATGATCTTACCGACCACACCACCGGCTTCGAACTGCTCACCGAGGGTCGCCTTCTGGGTGTAAACCGCCAGCAGCGCGCCTCGAGAGGGATCGACAAACAGATCGGCGGATTGGCCCGCCGCTGCGCTTTCAAACGCCCCAACGGTCTTCACCTTGTAGCCTTCCGGCTGCTTGGACAACTGCAGGATGGTGCCGGTTTCCGGGTTGTAGTTGAGGTATTCACCGTCGGCAACCAGGGTAAAGTTACCGATACGGGTCACATCCTTCTGCTCAACCTGTCCTTTCGGTGAGGTCACCGGAGCATTGAACTTAACCACCTTGCCGGACTGAGTCATCTCGGTTTGCAGGGCAAACCACAGCTCTTCCAGCTCCTTGATGGTTGGCAACTCCTTGGCCATACCCAGCTCGGCCATAAATTCGGCACGGCCTGGCAGTTGAGCGCTGACCAGCGAGGCGTGCAGCTGACCGGACATGTCGCCGGACACCTGACGAACCACCCCAAACATCTCACCCAGATCACCGGTAGCGGAAGCCAAGTCATGACTGAGGCGGTCGATCTCCTGATCGTTCGTGGTGAAACGTTGTTGCAGATCTTCGCCACGCTGCTTCTCGTTGGCCAACTCTTGTTGAGCCTTGCGCAGCAATGCCTGCTTATCGGCACGCTCGGCAACAAATTCGGCTTCGCGTTTTGAGTTCAGACGGGCTTCGGATTGGCGATCAGACTGGATCTGCTTAAGCAGCTGATCCAACGTCTGGGCCGCGGTTTGCTCTGCAGCCATCGGGGCAACAGAAAAGGTCATGGCCGCTGCGACAACGGCAGTAGTGATGAGCTTTTTCATTATTCTGCACTCTCCGCGGCTTTAACTGGCAGTTTGATCAGATCCGGTGCCGCCTGACGGCGGGCCATCTTGATCGCATTGGTCACGGCACGCATGGAGTCGGCGGACAAAGCCTGCCAAGTGCGGCTGTCGTTGTTCCATTGCCAGGCATTTTGCTGGTCCAGAGACTGCGCCAGGAAGACAACCCGACCCAAGTGGAAGAAATCAACGATGATCTCGGAACCATCGATATTGAGCTTACCTTCGTAGGCATCCATCTTATTGCCGTACTCGTTCTCGATCTGGTACGCATCCAGTACGAGGCGGTACTTCTCAGAGGTCGAAACGTCGGAATCACCCATTACTGTCTTGAGGCGTTCGACACGCTGCCCGCGCTCCTCGGCTTTGAACGGCACATCCAGAGCGACAAATTGCTCGAGCGAGGTGATCATCCGGTTCATCAGAGGTACCACACCCTGCTTGGTGCGCTCGATGCCGTCGATCTGAGCCTGCAACGAGGCCATACGCACTTCCTGATCGGAGACCAGAGTGGCGACATAATCGTTGTAATGTTGAAGGGTTTCAGTTTCGGCTACGACCTGTCCATACTCGAAACGCATCTCCTGAGCTTGGTCGTAGAGTTTGTTGATCTTCTGCTGAGACTTAACAGCTTCTTGTTGAACCTGTTGATCAGCGTTTTGGATAGAGGCCAGCGCGTCTGCAGCTGTAGCCGTGCCACAAACAGACAGTGCGAATACACCGATCACTGCTGAGGCGAGCTTAGTTCTTTTCATCACGGACATAGTTCCCAACCAGTCTTGTTGTGAGTCTCCGGCTCCAAACACTTCCTACTGTGTTTTTCCAGCATTGCGCTGAAGCCAGTCCCGTCTTTTGCTTTTGTTATTCCTTTGATGCCCAACTGTTCTGAGCTGGATACACCCACGTGAATCTTTCCACATGGGTGTGACTTGTGTCAACCTTCTCCCCCCTTTCAGATCTCTTCGTGAGTTGGATTCACATAAAGAGTGGGAAGTTGTTGCGTGGATTATTTAACCAATGCTCCTTCGTGAATTCAGCTTACTAGCTAAAGAACAATGCCATACGCACTTCGCGAATTTGCTAAAATCAGCTGGCAATAACTCATTACTTGAGGATTTAAGTGATTAATCTTCGGTATGGACATCAATAAATCAGACTTGAAATATGCAATAAAAAGAAGATCAACATAAATTCATAGTTAACAAAAGATCATTAAGAATAGTTATAGAATCATCCAGTAGCCCTACTCGAGGGTGCCTTCCGATAGGTTAACATTCAGAGAAAAACTACCTATATCTGTTGCCTCCATAATGAGCTTGACAGTGCAATTCTTAACAAACTAGCAAGACGACTCTCCTCTCTATAAATAAGTTAGATTGCAAAAAGGCCGGAAGCATTCGCTTCCGGCCTTACCTTACGCCTTACAATGCAGGAGTCTCTTGCTTGACTTAGAACTTAAAGTTAACGCCAGCATAGAAGTATCTACCGGTAACATCATAAGCTTCTGAAGCCGTATTGATACCTGTACCACCATAATTAGTTACCTGCGGTAACAGGGGGGGCTGATTATCAAACAGATTGCGAATACCCAAGAAGGCGTTTGCATTATCAGTCACCTGATAGCCTAAGTTCAGGTCGTGATAAGTCACCGAACCGATTTTGTTAGCATTGGTCAACGGCAACCCTGTCCCAAGATTCAAGTTGGCAGAGCCATCTTTAGAATCAACAACAGACCCCCAGTAACGCATACGCCAGTTCACACTGAGATCAGATATTGTATAACCCAAGTTCAAAACAGCACGATGCTCAGGGTAAATAACTTCACCGGTATAATCAGTCACCTGGCCAGATTCAATTTCGGTAAGTTTATATTCATCTAACCATGCATAAACCAGAGAGGAGCTAAAGTCGCCACCAAAAAACTCGGCTTTATAACCTAACTCAACATCAACACCATTGGTATCAATCTTATTTTCATTACTGGTACCGGAATGCACTTCCGTCAATGCACCTTTGCCATCTCGTACCGCCTGCCCACCACAAGTAGCATCAAATTGACTCGGGTCAACATCAAAGCAGCGACGCATTACGGTACTGCGACTCGTAGTGTCAATCGCTTTATCAATAGAGATGTCATAATAATCAACTGTCAGATTCAGGTTATCCAAAACCTGCCAGACAACCCCGACACTGTAGGTATCAGCTTCCTCTTCTTTGACACTTTCTGAACCACCAATAGTACCACCAGTTCCTTGGATTTCTGCTTGAGTAAGCTCAAAGATACCATCGGGATGAGCTTCCATGCGTGCCAAAACTTCCGGAATCGCACGACAGTTATCGGCCTTAACTCCCGTATCTGTCAGTGCTACACCTGAGCACGGGTCAGATACTGTTGCAAAAGTTTCCCCTCGTCCACTGTAAAGATCTGCGATATTGGGTGTGCGAACAGCTGTCGCTGCAGAAGCACGCAACTTCAGACTGTCAATAGGCGAGTATTCAATACCAGCATTCCAGGTCGTTTGCCCACCAACCACTGAATGATCCGAATAACGTGCCGCTAAATTGACATTCAAGTCATCCAGAACTGGTAATGCAATCTCTCCGAAGAAGTCATTCGTACGGAAGCTACCACTTGTAGGTTCCGCTTTATTAGTACTTGAAGAGCCAGTCTGTGCTAAATCTCCAGGTTGATAACTGCCTTTCTCAGAACGATACTCATAGCCAACGACTGAAGCAACGAAACCACCTGGTAGCTCAATGGGTAACTCACCATTTACACTAACCGCAAAGATCTCCTGTTCAGCACGACCAGTGGCTTTAGCTGGAGACCGAGCATAATCAACAGCACCTTGAGTAACAGTACCTTCACCGAACAGGTTCAAAGGTACACAACCTTGCAGGCGAGCATGCTCGCTCGCGCAGATTAAATTACCATCCTCGTCTTCAATAACATCCAGTGCATTCACTGCCCGCTCGATGTTCAACTGACCGCCGTTATCTTGCCACTGATCAGTCTTACCCCAAGAGTAATAAACTTCCGAGGACCAACTGTCATTGATTTGCCAGTCGAGTCCAGCCAGCATGCGAATTGTATCGCGACGAACATCAGTAGAGCGAGGACCAAACTCAACGAGACGACGAACAAAAGCCGCATCATCGTCATTTAAATTGGTAATGCCACGTGCTTCCATTTCGGTACGCAAGGCATCAGGGATCAGAGGGTTATCAATGTCAATCCCACCAGTACCGTTTCTATCCTTGAGGAAGATATCGTTAATTACGTCCAATGGCGTCGGCTCAATGGTTGCACCATTGGTTTCGGACATATTGAAATTAAACTCAGAGAAGAAGCGAACGTTGTCAGTGATATCCTGGGTCAAACCCGCAGCAGCATAACGACGCGTCAGTGGCGTAACCAACTGACGATAGTCTGCGCGATTAAAGCGCCCATCAGCCTCAAAAGGCGTGCCATCCGCATTAAACCAGTCATCTCCTAGAACAATACGCCCCTGAGGTGGATAAGATGAGTACAGAGGTCCAGCCACATCATTGCCATTATCATCAGCAAAGAAAGCCAAATCCTGAGAAGAGAAGTCCCGATCGGATGACTTCAGCCCTTCGTCCTCATCAAAACCAAAGGTGATATAAGCACTGCCTTTTTCCCAGGCACTGCCTGCAGTAACATTGACTTCCCAAGTCTCGCGATCGCCTTCACCAGACTTACCATATTGAGTGTCTAACTCAACGCCTTCAAATTCGGTACGAGTGATGATGTTTACTACACCAGCAACTGCGTCAGAACCGTATACAGCAGAAGAAGCACTTTTTAGGATCTCAATGCGCTCAATAATAGAGGTTGGAATAGCGTTCAGATCAACCGCATAGCCGGAGGAAGGAGCTACCCCGGATACAAAGCGGCGACCATTAACCAAAACCAAAGTCCGTTCTTCGCCCAAGTTCCGTAAAGCCGTCGTATTCAAGCCAAGTGAGGTTGTTGAGAACGAAGTATTGGACTGATCAGAACCAGCAATTGCGACAGGTGACGAATTCAGCACATCTGCGACATTCAACGCACCAATCGCATCAATTTGAGTTCGACTAATAACTGTTACAGGTACTGGCGTCTCCAGATCCGTCCGCTTAATCCGCGAGCCTGTGACTTCAATACGTTCGACCTCCTCACCCTCGGCAGCAAACGCCGTAGGTGCGGCGTAAGCCGCCGTGGTGGCACCGGCCAGCAAAGCCAAGCGCACCGCTTTTGTAACAACATTGTTGTTGTACATGTAGTTCTCCCTGGACACTTCTGTGTGTGTTTTTTGTTTGTTCCTGCCTCCCCGCCGACCACTTCCCTGGGGGGAGATTGTTGGGTGAAACCCAATCTGTCCACACAGATGAAACCAGATGCAACACAAACAATCAACCTTTTGGTTACAACTGCGTACCGCAATGTATACAAAATACAGAGAACGCTTATCATAAGCGTTCTTTATCCGTAGATAGCCAAAAGCCACCGCCGAGACTCGGGGTGGCTTTTGGCTGACACAGAGGTGAAATGTTAGAAGTAGTAGCGGGCTCCGATCCCATATAGATCTTCATCTGACTGTTTTTTAAAGCCAAATTCACTGTCATCGAATTTTCCTTCGATAAACAGGCGCAAATTATTACCCCAGTTATAGTGGACGCCTAGCACGTACAAGCGACGAAGGAAATCCCCGTTCTCTTCTTCATACTCACTATCAGAAGACTCGAGTTGGTTTAAGCCGGTGATCAGGGTGAGATCATTATCAAAGGTATAGGAAAGTAGAAATTCATAGCCTTTGGTATCCAGAACCACGTTGTTGGTATCCAGTTCGTGGTTTTCGCTGTCGGTATAGTTGGCGGCCACGTAGAAACCCTCCTGATACAGGGTCCCGTAGGTAACGCCGTAGATCACCGCTTGGTCCTTGTTTCGCCCGGTTCGACTCGAGTCGAAGTTACCCCGGTTGTAACCCACACCAAAAGAAAAGCCCGCAACATCATAGAGCAGAGACGCACCAACGCTGTCGTCATACTCCACCAGGATATCCGTATCGCCACACTCCTCATTGGTTTGCGGATCACAGCCGATCTCTCCCTTGTTCTTCGCCTGGTATTGCAGCCCAACGGAGAGATCACCGAAACGGTTACGATATTGAATGGCACTGTCGGCCCTGCCGGTACCTGAGATCCCCCCATCCGTGCCGAAGTTGTAGACGCCAGAAGCCAGGCCCCCGGTGAACAGGAAGTAATCCGTGCCGGCGGCCACATCGTAGTAAACGGACCATTGTTTACCTATGGAGAGTCGACCGAAATCATCATGACGGAAGGCGAGGAAGCCGAGCCGGTTAAACAGGAACTGACCTTCACGCTGTGCCTGCAAAGAATCCCCGTTAAGTTGCAGGTTGTTGCCCGCATCCACCAGGTTATAACCCCACTCGACCAGGGCTTCGGTTGTCCAGCCCCGACTCATCTGACGGGTAAAATGAAAACGAATGCGGGAAGAACTGTCCACCACGCTGGTATCCGAGTCGCTGTGAACGACGCCTAAACCGGCATGTCCGCCCACATCCAGAGTGTTGACCTTGTCGTCATACAAGCCCAGAGAGAGGGCCGGGGAGGTGATAATACAGGCAGATAAGCAAAGCGTTGCGATACGCATAGAACCGTCCTCGGGCTGATTTTTGCTATTACGCCCTGAGTCTAGTTCATGGTTTAGTCGTCGCCAGATGCGACAAGGCCCCCGCGACGGTTGTCGCGGGGGCCTTCAGACTTCAATCAACTCTGTTGATTAGAAGTAGATGCGTGCACCGATCACGAAGCTGTTGTCATTCTTATCCAACACCTTCTTTCCATCTTCGATGCTGTAGGTATCGAGATCATGCTCGACGACATAAGCAACGAAAGGAACGAAGTTTGTCGCCAGGTTCCACTCGACGGTACCAAAGGTCTGATTGTACGCCGCACCGTTCACGCCTTCACGACCGACAACTTGATCGTCCTGGTCCAGATACTGGTGTTTCACGGCATAGGTAAAGTCACCGGTACCGTAGGCAACCACCGCTTCATAGCCTGAAGAGTCGATGTCCGCGCCACGAACGTTTTCCGCCCAAGAGTAGGCACCGGCAACATGGAAGCCGTCACCATAGGTACCGTACTTGGCAGATACCACCTGTGCGTTGGTGTCCACATAACCGGCACCGTAGTCCACATCACCGCCGCTGTAGGCGTAGGCAACGCGAGCCTGACCGAAGGCATAGCCTACGGCGAAGGAGTAGCGATCATCGTAATCCTTGCCTTTGGGCGCATCATTCTCGTCAAATTCCAGACCACCGGTGTTGGTGCCTTGGTACTGAACAACAAAGTCAAGGTTGCCACCGGCAATGTCAAAAGCGTTGCCGTACTGAATGGCATTGCTGGCGCGCCCCAGCCCCAGGTTGCCGTGGTCGTCATAGACGTGCAAGGCTTCAGAGCTGATCACGATACTGGAATCAGTGGCACCGGCCGCATTGCTGTAGGCAGACCACTGCTTACCGATGGACAAACGACCATAGGTGTCATGGCCAACGCCGATGTAACCCAGACGGTTGAACAGCACATCAGAGTTGTCGCCGGTCACATCTGTCATGCCCCACTCCACGCGGGAGTCAAGCTTAAAGCCGTTGCCCAGATCGCTATTCCAGGAGAAGTTGATACGGGGAGAGTTGGAGTTAACCTCCATATCACCACCGCCAATCTCAGTTTGCAGGGTCATATGGCCACTCAGGGCAAAACTGTTTTTACCGTCGTCATAGAGTTCAACGGCAAAGGCATTCGCGGTCAGCAGTGTAGGGATAGCGGCAGCAAGCAACGTCTTTTTCATCACAGAATACACCTTGTCTCTTGATCATCGATGCACTCCTTTGCATTTATCCAGCCATTCCATCCGCTAGCGTTTTGATGCGCCGCACTCTATCAAACCGCTTTCCGATTGCCACGTGACCCAGCTCCCACTTTGACTCGCCAGCGACTTTACAAGCACTCAAGGTGTGATCAGCATCTCAAATGCACCCCTGCTTACCAGAGGGACTCGTCATTGCTCACCAAAATGCCGACAAGGATCACACCCCCAAGGCAGGCGAGGCTCTGAAACTCGCGCTTCCACCTTGGTTGCTGAGTACAAAAAAACACCGCCCTGCAATGCAGGGCGGTGTTGATTCGCGTAACGAAATTAATCGAAGATTCGATTAGAAGTAAACGCGGGCGCCGATGGCGAAGTTGTTGTCAGCGCGAGCGCTCACGTCACGGTCGTGCTCAACGGCGTAACCTACGAAAGGTATGAAGTTGTTCGCAACGTTCCACTCGACGGTACCGAAGGTCTGGTTAAACGCCACACCGTCCTGCGCTGCAACATCAGATTCCTGCTCCAGGTACTGGTGCTTCACGGCGAAGGTGAAGGTACCGGTACCGTAGGCTACAACAGCTTCGTAACCGGCGGAGTCGATGTCAAAGCCTTGTACGTTCTCGGCCCAGGAGTAAGCCGCCGCCAGGGACAGGCCATCGCCGTAGGAGCCGTAGTTGGCAGAAACGATCTGGGTGTTTACGTCAACAGTATCGGCGTTGAAGAAAGTTACGTCACCACCGTTGTAGGCGTAGGCCACTTTGAAATCGCCTAAGCTGTAGGCGGTACCAAAAGTGAAACGGGTGTCGTAGTCGTTACCGCCTACGTACTCTTTGTCTTCGTCAAATGCACGATCATCAACCAAACCCTGAACCTGAGCAATGAAGTTCAGTTTACCGCCAGCGATATCAAAACCGTTGGCGTACTGGATGGCGTCGTTGGCACGACCGGTACCCAGCTTGCCATGAGCGTGCACCTTGCTGCCGTAGGTGTGCAGGGCGTCGGAGCTGATGTAGATCGGCTGGTCGGTGGCAAGCGCAGCGACGGAGTAGGCAGACCACTGCTTACCGATAGAGATGCGGCCGTAGGTGTCATGACCCACGCCGATGTAACCCAGACGGTGGAACAGTACGTCGGAGCTGTCACCGGTTACGTCGGAGAAGCCGTACTCAACGCGGGAGTCCAGCTTGAAGCCGTTACCCAGATCGGAGTTCCAGGAGAAGTTCATACGTGGGGAGTTACCACCAACGGTCAGATCACCGTCGTCCACGTTAGCCTGGATGGTCATGTGACCACCGATAGCGAAAGAGTTTTTACCGTCATCGTACAAGTTAACGGCGGTGGCGTTCGCGGCAAACAGGGCCGGGATCGCAACTGCGAGCAGAGTCTTTTTCATGGGATTTGCCTAACCAATCAAGCGTTTTTATTCATTTATGTTCCCCATTAATTCCATGGGAACTTTTTTATTCGTCCATTGACGATGCAGGACAGTAGCAAAGGCAAAGGTTTGTAAAAAGAGAGGAATATCACAGTTTTAGGTCTGAAGGCGCCACTGACCTCAAGTTAAACAGGGGGAGCACAAAAATTACCCAGCACCATCACGAAATATGATCAACGCAAACCCCAATGCAACATTCAGAATAGCCCAAGTTGATCACCATCAAGCTCTTGAAATGCGACGCGAATAATAGTCAGAACCGGCTCAATTATCGGTTTCAGTTGCTTTTCGACATAATGCTCCCGATCCAGCTCACCTTTTCCCTCCTTTTGCGGGAAGGCTCCCGAAGGCCCGATGAAATAGCTTATTCGACTGCCTTTGCGGTAATGTTCTCTTTTTAACAATGTATTAGCCATTTTTGCCGCTTGAACATGGGGGGGACTCGCCTGATATTCATTCAACGGCCGGCGCAGACGCTTTCGATAAATCAGTAATTCATCACATTCACCGCTTCGTACCCGTTTGATCCACCCCTTGATCAGTGGCACCACGGGTTGGCCGGAGAACCAGGCCTGATAGAGCTCACGCTGCAACTGCCGGGCCATGGGCGTCCAGTCACTGCGAACCGTTTCCATCCCCTTAAACACCAGCTCAAGTGCCCCCTCGCGGTAGCAGCCACCAACGTAACGCTTCTTCGAGCCCAGCTCTGAGCCGCGAATGGTGGGCATAAAGAAGTGGTCGTACTGGGTTTCAAACTCCAGCTCCAGGGCACTCTCCAGCCCCAGCTTCGCCAGCTCTCGTTGCCAGCTTTCATTGATCTGACTCACCAGTTGTCGGCCGATGGCGGAAACCGCTTCAGACGGGCGCTCCTCCCCGACATGGACAAACACCGAGTCCGTGTCGCCGTAGATCACCCGGTAACCCGCCTGCTCAATCCAGACACGGGTCTGTTTCATGATCTCATGGCCGCGCAAGGTGATAGAGCTGGCCAGCCGAGGATCGTGAAACCGGCAGCCACTGGCACCGAGCACCCCGTAAAAAGAGTTCATCAGGATCTTCACCGCCTGGGACAGCGGCTGATCCTTGGCCTGTTTCGCCTGCTCACGCTGGTTGGCCAACTCGGCGATCAGGCCCGGCAGTCGATGCACCTGGCGATGAAACTGCGCCCCGCGAAACCCTTGGACACAGTTCTCGGGCTCGGCCTCTTGTGCCGCCACCATCCCCATGGGATCGATCAAAAAGCTGCGGATGATGGAGGGGTAGAGGCTCTTAAAATCCAGTACCAGCACGTTACGGTACAGGCCCGGCTCGGAATCCATCACATAGCCGCCGGGACTGGGGGGAATACTGTGCTCGGTGAGATTGGGCGCGACAAATCCAGCCCGGTGCAGCAGGGGCAGGTAGCGATAGGTAAAGGCCGCCACCGAGCCGCCGGTGCGATCCAGCTGCAGCCCGGTGATCTGACCCCGGGCCAGGACAAACTCCAGCAGATGGGTCTTCTCGAAGATCCGCCAGACCAGCTCACAGTCCTTGAGGTTGTAATGGGCCAGAGCCGGCTTGTCGTGGCGAAAGTTATGTTCTATCTCCGCCAGCCGGTTGGCGCTGTCGTCGCAGGCCTTGCCCTCGCCCAGCAGTTCGGTCGCAACGTTATCCAGGGCATAACTGTCAAACTGGTAGAAGGCGGCCTTGAGCCAGTCGATCCCATCCAGCACCAGGCGTCCCGTGATGGCGCAATCCCGGCCGGGTCCCGCCCGCTCCTGCCAGCGGGGCTCGCTGCCATCCCGTCCCAGCGTCAGCCGGATCCCATGCTCCGCCGCCCGCTTTTGCAGCAGGTTTAGATCGAAATTCGCCACCGACCAGCCGATGATGGCATCGGGATCGTGCAACTCGAACCAGTGCAGCAGGGCGCGCAGCAGGGCGGCTTCATCTGCCACATACACCAGATAGTCCGGCTTAGGCTCACCGGGATCCTCCCCCACCATGTAGACCCGGTGCGCACCGGGACAGTAGAGCCCGATGGAATACAGCTGCCCATGGCGACTGCACTCGATGTCGAGGGAGACCATGCCGGGCAGATGCTCCGGTTGACCGGGCTTGGCCGCGGCTATCCGGTGCCCCTGGGCACGCACCGCCATGCCATTGCGAATAAAGCGCTCCATGATAAAGCGCTCCTGGGGCACGATGTCCGCCTCAAGCAGGGTCCAGTGCTGTGCCTGGCGCCGCACCCCCTGCCACAAGCTGTGATCGGTCACCTCAAGGGCGAGCACCCCCTGACGCTCGAAATCCCGCGCCGGCACGGAAGTGAGCGTCCACCCCGGCTTGCCACTCAGCCAGTCGCGCCAACGGGTTTCCTCCTCCAGACGAATAAAACCCCGCCAGCTTTGTCCCGGCAACGTCAGACACACGGGCCCCTGGGCGGTGCTGAGCCAGTAGATCAACTCGGCACCTTGAGGCTGAGGGCGGTGTTCGCGGCTTAAGATCCAGCCTAGATGGTATGAAGTGCAATCCATTCGCCCATTGTCCTTCAACTACTGATAATATGTACAGCCCGTTCCGATCAGCCAGAAGGTCCCATGCTCAGCGACAAAGTGAAAAAAGCCACCCGCACGGCTTACAACAATCTTGCCGATGCCATCCCCAACTTTGTCCGACGCAAAGAGCAAAACTACCTGATCGCCGAGATCGCCAAGACCCTGTCCGGCAGCTACGAGAAGAACCGCCGCATCGTGGTGGTCCAGGCGGGCACGGGCACCGGCAAGTCCCTGGCCTACGCCCTGGGGGCCTTGCCCCTGGCGTTGGCCCAGGGCAAGAAGATCTGCATCTCCACCGCCACCGTCGCCCTGCAGGAGCAGTTGGTCAACAAGGATCTCCCGCTGCTGCAGCGCCACAGCGGGCTGGAGTTTCGCTACGGCCTGGCCAAGGGGCGACAGCGTTACGTCTGCCTCTCCAAGCTGGAACTGCTGGCCGGTGAAGTGCCGGACAACCAACAGGCCCTGTGGGAGACCAAGCCTGCCGACGCTGACGTGGCCCTGCTCAAGCGACTCCATACCGCCTACCACGAAGGTCAGTGGGATGGTGAGGTGGATTCCGTGCCCGAGCCGGTGCCGGATCACCTCTGGCAGCAGATCGCCTCGGACAAGCACAGCTGCAACCGCCAGCTGCCCGCCCATCGCGACTGCCCCTTCCACAAGAGCCGGGAAAAGATGGACAGCTGGGACGTGCTGATCATCAACCACAGCCTGCTGATGGCCGATCTGGAGCTGGGCGGCGGCAAGATCCTGCCCGATCCGGACAGCATGTATTACATCCTGGATGAGGCCCACCACCTGCCCCAGGTCGCCCGGGACTTCTCCGCGGCCAGTGCCACGGTCAAGGGCAGCCTTGAGGCCCTGGGCAAGCTCGAAAAGCTGGCCCACAAGCTGGCCAGGGAGCTGGCCAGTGACAAACCGGCCATCCTCGCGTCCGAGCTGTCCGAGGATATCGATGCCCAGAGCGAGGGGCTGGGCCAGCTGCAAGCCTTCTGCGACAACAACGCCTTCCTGTTCGATAACGAAGATCGCCGCCACCGCTTCGCCGGTGGTGTGCTGCCCGACGCGCTCACCACCCTGGCCGAGAACCTCCGCACCTCCAGCAGCCAGGCGGTGAAAAAACTGAGCAAGCTTCAGCAGATGCTGATGGAAGCGATCAAGGATGGCGAATTGAAGAGTCACAAGGCCGAGCCCCTGGTGGCCGAAGTCGGCTTCGCCCTGCAACGCCTGGAGGGCCAGAACGCCGCCTGGCAGATGCTGTCCAAGCCCGTGCCGGACAAGGGCGCACCCCAGGCTCGCTGGCTGGAAAAACTCGATGGTAAGCGCGATGACTATATGATCAGCGCCTCCCCCATTGAGATCGGCTTCCTGCTCGAAGAGCTGCTTTGGAGCAAGGCCGCCGGGGTCGCCCTGCTGTCCGCCACCCTGATGGCGATGGGTAACTTCGACCACTACCGCAAACAGGTGGGCCTGCGCAGTGATGATGGCACCCGGTTTATCAACCTGCCCTCGCCCTTCGACTACCAGCAGAACGCCACCCTGTTCCTGCCGAAAATGCCGGTGGAGCCCAGCCATGATGGCTTCAGCGATGCCCTCAACCAGGTGATCCCCGAACTGCTGGAGGAGCAGACGGCCAGCCTGGTACTGTTCACCTCCTATCGCCAGATGGAGTCGGTGGCCGAGTCCCTGCGCCGCTTCAAGCGTCTGCCGGTGCTGGTTCAGGGTGAGTCGCCCCGCCAGGATCTGATCCGCGAACACAAGGCCCGCATCGATGCGGGCAAGCCCTCCATCCTGCTGGGTACCGGCAGCTTCTCCGAAGGACTGGATCTGCCCGGCGACTACCTAACCAACCTGATCGTCACCCGATTGCCCTTCGCCGTCCCCACCTCACCGGTGGATCAGGCCCACGCCGAATACGTAAAAGCCAGGGGGGGCAACCCCTTCCTGCAGCTCACCGTACCGGACGCGGCAAAAAAATTGGTCCAGGCCTGCGGTCGCTTGCTGCGTAATGAACAGGATTATGGCAGGATCTGCATCCTTGACCGACGCCTCGTCACCAAGCGGTATGGCAGCGCCCTACTCGATTCGTTGCCACCCTACCGTCGTCACATCGAATACTGAGCCAAGCTCAAAGGAGTTACAGGTTGGAGCTCGCTCTTTCACTCGATATCATGCTGATCCTGACCGGCGTCGCCTTCGTCGCCGGTTTTGTCGATGCCATCGCCGGCGGCGGTGGTCTGCTGACCATTCCCGCCCTGCTGACCGCTGGGTTGCCCCCACACCTGGCGCTGGGCACCAACAAACTGGCGGCGACGTTTGGCTCCGCCACCGCCAGCTGGACCTTCTACCGCAAGAAGCTGTTCGATCCCAGCTTCTGGAAACGCTCCTTTATCGCCACCTTTATTGGCGCGGCCGTCGGTACCCTGGCGGTCAGTGTGCTCAGCGTCGGCTGGCTGGATAAGTTCCTGCCCCTGCTGATCATCGCCATCGCGGTCTACACCCTGCTACATCGCAGCCCAAAAGAGGAGCAGCACCAGGTCCCCGAGCGCACCCCGTCGATCCTGCGTCGCCAGTGGGGTCAGGGCCTCTCCATCGGCTTCTATGACGGCTTTGCCGGCCCTGGCACCGGCGCCTTCTGGACCGCCTCCTCCATGATGCTGTACAAGATGAACATCCTGCTCAGCTCCGGACTGGCCCGCTCCATGAACTTCGTCAGCAACGCCACTTCCCTGGGCTTCTTCATCGCCCTGGGCCATGTCCACTTCGGGATCGGCATCGCCATGGGGATCTCCCTGATGGTTGGCGCCTGGATAGGCGCCCATTCCGCCATTCGCTTCGGCGGCCGCTTTATCCGCCCTGTCTTTATCACCATGGTGATGGTGATCGCCGCCAAGCTGGCCTGGGAAGCCTGGCTATGAGCCGAAATACCCAGCTGGTCACCACCCTGCGCCAACAACTGCAGCAGCTGGAGCAGAAGATCGCCCAGCACGACGCCCAACTCTCGGACTCCGATAAAAAATGGCTGGCCAATAAGGCCCGTTTCCATGACCAGCTGTTTGAGCACCAGGGCGCCACCCTCGGCGGCTGTCTGTCCGTCCTGCGGCGGGATCTGAAGCAGATAGAGCAGCTGATCCAGATCGGTGCCACCGGCGATACCCTGGACTTGGCCTGCCAGCGCTTCAGCGGTCGCTTCGAAGCCCTGCTGCAGGCCATCGCCAACACGCGCACCACCACGCGGGGGCTGCAAAACAGCGCCTTCAAGCGGCGCTCCACCCGCAATGCGGACGCCGGTTATCAGTGGATCGCCCAGAACATCATGAACTCCAGCCACAAGCTCTACGAGGAGCTCAGCAAGCATCGCCAGTGGGAGCAAAAGATGCTGCAGAAGATCCAGCAGCTGGAGCTGGCCCTTGACAAGTATCAGGGGGGCGACAAAATCACTCTACAAAACGAGATCCTGGCGCAACATAAGCGCCTGGGAAAATGTCGTCAGGCAATGACCTATATCGAACAGCGCATTGCCTGGCTGGAAAAGCCTAAATACTGACGACCGTGCCAGATCGCCGGCCCCAGAAGTTTCACTATTGCGCCAAGGAGTATCTATGAAAAAGGCCACCGCTTTTGCCCTTGCCCTCACCCTCTCTTCCGTCGCCTGGGCCGACAGCCTGAAGATCCCCATGGAGTTTGAGTTCCTGGCGGTTAATGGCGAGAGAGTCCGCTCCTCCCTGTTCAGCCATAAGGAGGAAGTCGCGCTGAAAGCCGGCACCAACCGGGTCGCCATCCAGTATAAAGATCTGGTCCGCGAGTCCATCGGTGATGGCCATAAGAAAGTCTCCTCCAACCCCTTTGTCATCGTACTCGACGCCCAGCCCGGGGAGACCTACCGCCTGGCAGCAGCCAAGCGGATCCGTGACATACGAGACGCCGAGGCCTACGCCAAAGAGCCGCGCGTCATCCTGCTCGACAAGGCCGGACAAGCGGTGGACTTTGAGCAGATCCTCACCCAAGGGGATGACCCGAGTCTGTTTGACAAGATGCTCGGCGCCCCGAGCCCGGTCCAGACCCCGGAACAACAGGCCATCGCCGCCAGTGCCGGAGCCGGTGTCGGTGTCGGAGGCAGTGTCGCAGTCCAGGCCGCTCCGTCGACCAAACCGGGCCCACAGGGTAGCTCACCACAAGCGGAAGCCATGCTCAAATACTGGTGGGAGCAGGCCGACGAGAACACACGCAAAGCCTTTATGAGCTGGGCCGTGCAGCAACTGTAAGTCCGGAAGCTCGCCGGACTCGCCATGCACTGCGTCTATCATCCCAGCTATTCGCAACTGGTCTTGCCTGCCAGGCATCGCTATCCGATCAGCAAATATGGCCTGCTGCGGCAGGCCCTGCTGGCGCAGTCCTGGCCGCTCCAGTGGCACGCCCCTCAGCCAGTTCAGGCAGGCCCATTGAAGCGGGTCCACAAGGCAGAATATGTCGACGCCGTGCTGAACAACCAGCTTACCGCCCCTCAGCAGCGTCGCATCGGTTTTCCCTGGAGTCAGCAACTGGTCGAGCGAACCCTGCACTCTTGTGGTGGCACCCTGCTAACCGCCAAACTTGCCTTGACCCATGGGATCGCCTGCCATCTCAGTGGTGGCTACCACCATGCCCACCCGGGTTTTGGTAGCGGTTTCTGTGTCTTTAACGATCTGGTCCTGGCGGCCAGGGAGATGCTGACAGAGGGCCTGGAGCGTGTGCTGATCTTCGATTGCGATGTCCACCAGGGGGATGGGACGGCGGTCCTCTGTCAGGGGGACTCACAGGTGATCAGCGTCTCGCTGCATTGTGAAACCAACTTCCCCGCCCGCAAGGCGGTCTCGGATATCGACATTCCCCTGGCCAAGGGCATGACAGACTCTCAATACCTAGATACCATCGATACTGTCCTACCTTGGGTGCTGGACCTGTATCAGCCAGACTTGGTGTTGTACGATGCCGGTGTCGACATCCACCAGGATGACGCCTTGGGTGATCTGAAGATCACCACCCAGGGGGTGCGGCAGAGGGACACCCAGGTGATCGCTCATTGTCGTCAACGCGAGATCCCCCTTGCCGTCGTGATCGGTGGAGGCTATGCCGACCAACCGCATCAACTGATCCCGAGGCATCTTCAGCTGTTTCATGCCGTCCACCATTATCTAAGCCGCTAAGGAGTTTCCAATGGATTGGGAGATTCAAAATTTCTACGAAGTGCTGTTACGCGATATGATCCGCGAGCGCCATCTGCAGGATAAGCTGGCCGAAGATCCTCTGATGGATCTGATCTGCCTGACCCTGAACAAACTGCCGGCCCGTTACATCCGCTTCACGGTGGATCTGATCAACTATCTCGGCGATGCAGAGCTTCAGCAGATGAATCAGCAGGTTGCCGTGGCACTGGATGAGGCACTGGAACTGCTGCACCAGGATCCACGCAACAATTAATCTCCGGGCCGAATACCGACAAGGTGTCCGGCCCCAATTACCCTGCTGGCCGAATACCTACAAGGTGTCCGGCCCCAATTACCCTCCAAGGAGTCTTGGTTGTTCTCGTATGTTTGTCGCATCACCGGCTTGACCCTGCTCATGCTCCTCTCAACCGCTCAGGCCAGCCCGCTTCCCTATTCCGCCCATTACCAAGCCTATGCCAGTGGCGTGCCCTGCGGGCAGGGTGAGCTGCACCTGTCACGACTCACTGCCGATCACTACCGCTTTGATGCTCAAGGGAAGATCTGTGGCATGGGCCCAGAAGTGGCCCACCATAGCCTGTTCCGGCTCGAAGAGGGTGAGCTTCTTCCCCAACACTACACCAGCGTGCTAAAGGGATTGCTGTCCGATCGAACCCTGCACGGGCAGTTCACTAACGGCGTTTACCAGGTGACCCTCGATGGCGAGCCGTTGCCGGAAGATGATGAGTTCCCTCCCGCCCGGTGGGAGCCGACCCTGTTGATCCATCAATTGGGCCATAGCGAACAGACCCGCCAACTGAGCTACACCTGGGGTGAAGAAACCCGGGACTATCAGTTTACCTATGAAGGGATGGAGGCGGTCGAAACTCCTCTGGGGACTCTGCAAGCCCATAAGCTGGTACAGGATCACCCCAGGAAAAAGCGGGTCGCACAATTCTGGTTTGCCCCATCTCTCAATGGTGCACTGATCCAGGCCAAAGTCTCCCGACTGGGCTTGCCCTGGTTAACCGTTGAGATCACCCACTACCAGACACAAACCCCATGATCGCGCTGCCACCGGAACGACTCGATGACTTGGGCTGGCCCCGGCCCAGCCTCTGGTTGTACCTGGTCATGGTCTTGGCCATCCGCACCTGGCTGTTACTGGTGATCAGCACCACCAGCCGGGCCCATGGCAGTGAACTGCTCGCCCTGTTCTACCCCATGCGCCAGGATCTCTACCTGGGCCTGATGCTTGGGCTGGTGCCCGCCCTGCTGCTGTGGTTACAGGGCTATCGAGCCCGTCTGAACTGGGCCGCTCGTCTGTGGCGACATGGCAGGGGATTACTCCTAGCCACTTTGGTGGCCGATCTTGCTTTGCAAGGCGCCCGTCTGGGCCACCAGCAAGGGCAGTTTTCCTGGGGGCCCGCCTGTGTCCTGCTGTTTACCCTCTGGGCCCTGCTCTACCTGCTTCGCAGCCACGACAGCCAAACGGTCTTTACCCACCAGGGTGAGTCCGCCAAACCATCCAAAGGATAAAGCCCACGAATACGGACTGGACACTTTTCCAACAAAGGCGAAGCAACTTACTGAGTATATGAGGTAAACTAGCCCCCCTCTGGAATCGAACGGAAGCGATGACCCTCTATATGTCCACACTCTATCGAAGTGCCACCGCGCTGATCCTGCTCGTCAGCGGACTGACCGGCTGCAGCAGCCCAAGAACACCGGTTGATCAACACACCTGGTATCACGCCGCACAACGAGGCCATGCCCACTATGTGCTGCAGCATGCCGAGGTGCTCAATGCCCCAATGGCCAACGGGCAACTTCCCCTGCTCTATGCCTTCGAACAGCAACACCGGCTTGCCTTTAAGTCACTGTTGGAAGCTGGCGCAAACCCCTTTGCCCTGGGTGTCGGGCAGGACTCCCTGTTGTGCCGGGCCTCCGCCGATAATGATCCCTTCTACCTCAGGACACTCCTGGCTAAGGGGATCGAGGTGGACCACGCCATGGATGATCCCATAGCACCAACAGCGGCATTTTGCGCCGCAGCCCAAGGCCAACGGCATAATCTCTCCCTGCTCTTATCTTTAGGGGCCAATGGGCAACTGCGTAACAGCAAAGAACAAACCCCCTGGGACTTGGCCAAGGCGCACTTTTCCAATGACAAAGGGCTTATTGCTTCCCCCATTTCCCGGCGAGTAGAAAACTGACCCAACAACTGGTCGAGCCTGTTTCCCGTTGTCCAGTCGCACACGCCGTGGTACTTATTGCCGCCGAAAACCCCAATAACAGCATAAAATACTGACATGAAAACTCTGATCTCTGCCCTAACCCTGGCCTTTGCCCTGGTGCTCCCAGCCCAGGCCAGCAACCTCACCGTCTCCGGTGTCGATGTTCCCTCCCAGATCGAAGTTCAGGACAAACCCCTGACTCGCTACGGAGCCGGGATCCGCTCTAAATTCTTTATGAAGCTCTACGTCGGCTCCCTGTTCTCCGAACAAGCCGGTCTGGATGCCGTCGGGATCCTCGACAGCGACCAGATCACCGCCGTCCGCCTGAACATCATCTCTGGCATGATCACCTCAGATCGCATGATCGACACCATCGAAGAGGGCTTCGACACCGCCAGCGGTGGCAATGTCGCGCCCCTGCGTGAGCGTCTGGATACCTTCCTGGCAGTGTTTGATGAGGCCGTCGAGATCGACGATCAGTTCACCATGGTTTCCATCCCTGGTGTCGGCCTGGAAGCCTACAAGAACGGTCAACTTCTGGCCCTGATCGAAGGCGATGACTTCCGTCGCACCCTGTTTGCCATCTGGCTGGGTGACAAACCGGCCGACAAGAAACTCAAGGATGCCATGCTGGGTAAATGATCCCGCCCTTGGCACACCGCAAAACGCCCCGCTGATCCCAACGGGGCGTTTTGCATTGAGCAATATCTTACCTTAACGACCAACTCACCTGCGGCCAAGAAGCCCATCCAGCACTAGAACTTAAACGCCAGGC
The DNA here is from genome assembly GCF_057219095.1 of Ferrimonas sp. YIN67. NCBI lineage: Bacteria > Pseudomonadati > Pseudomonadota > Gammaproteobacteria > Alteromonadales > Ferrimonadaceae > Ferrimonas > Ferrimonas sp. YIN67. Next base: position 218,884 of record NZ_JBXVVJ010000004.1, on the reverse strand, counting down.
TGGCCCCAAGGCCGAGACGGCCATCCTGATCTTGTGTCTGTCGCCGATCACCATTGGGCGACCATTCCAACTCCCCCTCCATGCGGTAACCCGCCATCAGGGAGAGATCCCAGCCGGTTTTCGGGAAGTAACTCCAACGCAGAAACGCCAGAGGGGACTGGAGCTCCACCCCACCCGAATCCACGGCGAAGCGATCCGTCCGATAGGCGCCCCCGAGCCCGAACTCGTAGTGGGGATTCCAACGATAACTCAGCTCCAACCCGGCGCGACCGGCAAATCCCGGCTCAAAGGGATTGTCCAGGCGCCAACGATCCGTGATCTGCCATTTCACCAAGACAATGGGAAACGTCTTGGTTTCATTGATGTCATGGGCATAGGAGAGGCCGACGCCCAGTTGCAGATCCGGATTCACCTTGTACATCCCACCCGCCAACAGGCCATAGCTGAAGCCATCGGACAGGGAAGCCGGATCATTCGCCGCCCACTGGAACCTCGGTGCCAGGATCAGGCTCCATTGCCGATCCAGCAGATGGATCCCATTAAACCCCAGCCCCACGCGCCGACGATTAGACCAGGCAGGCAGTTCCCCATCAAACAGGGCGTCCTGCTTGAAATCAAAATGTCGCTCCGAGTAACTCAGGCTGCTGCCTAGGATCCAGTCCGGACCCAACCTCGTGCGATAGGAGAGGCGAGCCCCCAGTTCACCATCATCAAACCGGCCGTCCCGTTGCAAGCTTCCCTGCTGCATCTGCACACCGTGAAGATCCAGCTCCCATGGCGGTGGTGCCTGGGGCCTGGCCTGTACCGGTTGGCAAACCAGCGCTGTGAACAATACGACTCCATACTTCATCTTTCTTCCCTGAAAAGTCATCGAAATGGCGGATCCTCTCAGCCAACCGGCCGATAGTCATACCCGGTTAAAAACAGCTCCAGGGCGCTGAGCAATCGAGCTTCACGTTGTGCTTCGCTCTCCTGGCAGGGCAGCCCCAGCTCGCAGGAGATGTGTATCATGCCTCGACCCATCAGCAACAACTGTTCGGCGGCCAATGCCGGATCTGGGATGCTCAATCGCCCCTGCTCCACCAACTTGACCAGATAGTCTGCCAGTACTCCTTTTACCTTCAGAGGGCCAGCTTCGTAATAGCGCTGAGACAGGTCAGGATGAGATTCTGCCTGGCTGACACACAGTCGGTAGACATAGACCGCCTCCGGGCTGTGCACCATCTCGACAAAACGGCGCATAAATGCCATCAGCACGGCCTTGGGATCCTTGCCTTTTAGGGTCTCAGGCCCCAGGGCCGATGACACGCACTTATTCTGAATACAATGGGTGAACAACTCATCCTTACTGCCAAAATGGGCATAAACCGTCTGTTTGGAAACCTCGGCCTGCTGAGCTACCTGATCCATGCTGGTGGACAGGTAGCCATGATGCATAAAGAGTTCACTGGCCGCCTGTACAATCTGTTTGCGTTTCTGCTCGCTTCGCGGAGTCAGGGCCTCACTCATATCAAATACCTTTACGTTACCCACGCTTAACATTCAAACTGGACAGTCTAGTTTTGTCAAACTAGACTGTCCAGTACAGTTCAAGCTCTCTTCAATTAAAGGCGAAGGAATATGCCGACATCTGCCGTCCCCCGCTGGTTAAGGGGCATTTTGCTTACCACGCTGATGGGGCTCGTGGCCTGCCAGGGTGATAAAGTCACTCACAGTGAACCTGTGATCACTCAGGTTCAAGTTCGGTCTGTCGATTTCCGTTCCCACTACCCGGTCACCCATAGGTTTGTGGGCCGAATTCATAACGCGTCCACCAGCACCTTGGGCTTCGAACTCGCCGGAGTCGTCAAGGAGATCGGCGTCGATGTCGGCGATCCCATCGTCTCCGATCAGATCCTGGCGCAACTTGACACCTCGCTGCTTGAGGCCGAGGCGCACCGGCTGATGGCCAGCCGCAGCCAGATCCAGGCCCAGCGTGAACTTAACCTTTCCACGCTGAAACGACAGCAGACTCTGCAAGATCAGGGCTACCAATCCCAGCAGCAACTCGACGAACTGCTCAGCCAGGCGGACGCCCTGCAAGGGCAACTGGCCGAGCTGGATGCCGCTTTGGCGGCGAATACACTTCGCCAGCAGAAAAGTACCCTTCGAGCCCCCTACCGGGGCACCGTCTCCCATCGCCAGCTCGCACCAGGCCAGGTGGTAGCCGCAGGCCAGGGCGCGTTGACCCTGGTGCCTGAACACGGCGCCGAGGCCAGGATCGGCATCCCCGCACCACTACTGACCCGGATCGCACAGGCCCCTCATTACACCCTGACGCACCAAGGAGAGCGTATTGATGCCCGGTTGTTAGGCCAGAGCATGGAGGTGGACCCAATTACCCGTACCGTCGAGCTGCGCTTTGCCCTGCCTGATCATGGCCGCTGGCTCAATGGTGATCTGATCTACCTGAGCCTTAAGGAGCAGATCCCTCACCGGTCCATGAAGGTGAGTCCCGATGTACTCCTGGCCGGGCTCAGGGGCCGATGGAATGTCATGGTGGCTGTGCCTGGCGAAGACGGCCACCATTATCTGGAACGCCGAGATGTCACCGTACTCCACACCGAGCAGGAGCAGATCTACCTGGATGGCGCATTGGAAAGGGGTGAATGGCTGGTCACAACCGGCCTGCAGGCCCTGGTTCAGGGCCTGCGCGTGAGCCTTAGCCAGGAGAATCAACCATGATCCGTGCCTTGGTCTTCAACCCCAGACTGGTGCTACTGCTGGTCGCACTGATCCTGGTTGCCGGCTTCGGCGCCCTGGATCAGCTGGCCAGAACCGAAGATCCCGCCTTCATCAATCGCTTTGCCGCAGTGACCACCGCCTACCCTGGGGGGTCGGCAGAAAAAGTCGAGTTGCTGATCACCGAACCACTGGAAGCGGCACTTCGCCAGCTCGACGAGCTGAAGCTGATCTCCTCAAGCTCCAGGCCCGGCTTGTCGGTGATCACCCTGGAACTCAAAGACAAGGTCACCGACATTCAACCCGTCTGGGGGCGCGCCCGGGACCTGGCCGCCGAGACGGTCCCCCATCTGCCCCAAGGAAGCACACCACCAAGCCTGGATGACAACATCGCTTACGCCTACACCCGGATCTTTGCCCTGCGCTGGCGCGGGCCCGGTGAGCCTGACATGGCAGCATTGGGGCGCTATGGCGAAGCCCTGGCCAACCGTCTTCGTCTGCTGGCAGGGACGGATTTCGTCAAAGTACATGGCCGCCTGGCCGAGCAGATCGCCGTCAATATCGAGGAAGCGCAGCTGCAGGCACTGGGCCTGACCACGGATCAGCTCGCCAGTTTGATCGCCGCTTCGGACAGTAAAACCGCCGCAGGTACCCTTGACGGTGGCAGGCTGCGAGCCCAGGTGGAGATAGGTGCCGAGCTGGACTCCCTGGCCCGGATCCGCCAGATCCCGCTGCGCCAGGATCCGACTCAACAGGGCAGTCGGCTGGGCGACATCGCCAGTGTAGAACGCGGTCTCTACCGGCCGGCCAAGAACACCACCCTGGTCCAGGGCGAGCCTGCGGTCCTGATCGGCGTGCGCATGTTGCCCGAATTTCGGATCGATCGCTGGGATCAACAGATTGAACAGCAGTTAAGCCAGCTGGCGCCCTCCTTACCGGCCAATGTGGCACTGGAGACCCTGTTCAGTCAGAAAGATTATACCGAGATCCGCCTGAGCGAGCTGGTCCTCAATCTGGCACAGGGCTTTGTCCTGATCGTCCTGGTACTGCTGATCACGCTTGGACTTCGCAGTGCGCTGTTGGTGGCCACCGCCCTCCCCCTGACCGCCCTGATCACCCTCTCCTGCATGTTGCTCTACGGCCTGCCGATCCATCAGATGTCGGTCACCGGCCTGGTGGTGGCCCTGGGCATCATGGTGGACAATGCCATCGTGATCGTCGATGCCATAGGTCAACGGCGACGCCTGGGGCAAGACCCCCTGACGGCCGTCCGAGACACATTGAGTCATCTCTGGCTGCCCCTGCTGGCCTCCACCCTGACAACGGTACTGGCCTTCGCCCCCATCTGGCTGATGCCGGGTCCGGCCGGTGAATTCGTCGGCGGCATCGCCCTCTCCGTGAGCTTTGCCCTGCTCGCCTCCTATGTCGTGTCCCACACCTTGATAGCCGGGCTGGCCGGTCGCTTTATCTCCTCGTCAAAACAGGGCCAATGGTGGCACCACGGGATCCAACTTCCGAGATTGGCCCTGCTCCTCAAGCGCAGTCTGCGCTGGTCGTTTACCCGTCCCAAAACCACCATAGCTCTGGTGATGCTCCTACCACTTAGCGGATTCTGGGCAGCAGGACAGATGGGAGAGCAGTTCTTTCCGCCCTCGGATCGCGACATGTTCCAGATCGAGGCCTGGCTCCCCGCCAGTGCCACCCAGGCCGAGACAGAACACAGGATCCGTGATCTGGATGGATGGCTCAGGGAACAAGCGGGGATCACCCAGACCGCCTGGAGCATGGGCAGCAATATCCCCCCCTTCTACTACAACCTAAAGCAGAAACAGCAGGGGATCGCCTACTACGCCCAAGGCATGATCACCACAGAGCATTTCAGTGTGGCCAATGCCCTGATCCCCAAACTGCAAGAGGCACTGACTCAACGCTACCCTGAGCTGCAGATCATCGTTCGCAAACTCGAACAGGGACCGCCGTTTGAGGCCCCCATAGAGCTGCGTCTGTATGGTCCAGAGCTCGATGGCCTGGATCGACTCGGAGAGCGGGTTCGTTTGCATCTGCAACGGAACCCCAATGTGTTGCACACTCGCACCACCCTGGCCACCGGGCTGCCCAAGGTCGAGCTGCAACTGGATGAACAGGCGGTGCGTGCTGCCGGCCTGACCCTGGCCCAGATCAACGCTCAACTCAGGGGTGGCCTGGATGGCAGCGTTGGCGGCTCCGTACTGGAGGGGCCGGAATCAATCCCGGTGCGAGTCCGGTTGGTATCGCAACAGAGACAAAGCAGTGGTGATCTGGCCAACCTGACATTGAGCACCCCTTCGGGTCACTGGCTGCCCCTGTCGGCTCTGGGTGACATGACGGTGGTCCCCAGCCGAGGAGAGATCCCCAGACGCAATGGCGAACGGGTTAACGTCGTTCAGGCGTATATCACCTCAGATCTCTTGCCCTCCCAGGTGCTGGCGTCTGTTCAAAAAGCCATGACCGACGAAGGCTTTGTCCTGCCGGCAGGCTATCGCATCGAGTTGGGGGGGGAGAGCGCCGAGCGCAATGAAGCGGTGGGCCAACTGCTGTCGAACGTCGCCCTCATCGCCGTCGCCTTGGTGGCCATTGTCGTGCTCTCTTTCAACTCCTTCCGCCTCACCGGGGTGATCCTCGCCAGTGCCCTGCAATCGGTTGGGCTGGGGCTACTGTCGGTCTACCTGGCGGGTTACCCCTTCGGCTTTAATGTGATCATCGGTCTGATGGGATTAATGGGACTGGCGATCAATGCAGCCATTGTGATCCTTGCCGAGCTGGAAGACTGCCCCAAGGCTCGTGTTGGCTCAGTGCCTGCCACACTGGCCGCGGTAAGCCGTTGCGGACGCCATATTGGTTCTACCACCATTACGACCGTTGGTGGCTTCTTGCCACTGATCCTGGCTGGTGGCGGGTTCTGGCCCCCCTTTGCGATCGCCATCGCCGGCGGCACGGCGCTGACCACCCTGCTCTCCTTCCTGTTTGTTCCGGCCGCCTATCGCCTCAGTCGCCAGGAACCTGGGCGCCGACAGACGCCTTTGGCCATCGCCGCCTAAAACATAAAGCGGGCCATTGGCCCGCTTCTTTTCTTTCCTATGGATTAGCCTGCGCCGTTCAATAGCCTTCGATGCAGCTGATCTTTGAGCTGAACCCGACGGGTCTTCAGCTCAACAAAGCGCTGATCTGTGGTCGGCACACCATTGACCTCCAGGCCCCGTATCTCATGGTCGAGATCATGATATTCCTTAGCCATCTGAGCAAAGATCTCGTCCGACATTTTCAACTGGTGGATCTGGTCCTTGTGCTCCGGATATTCGTAGATCAGTGCGTGGTTCTCACCCAGCATCGGCGCGCCCTCTTCATTGGCAGATGATAAAGAGTAACCATAGTCCATTCCCCGCTGAGCGGCTCGCTCTGCTCTCCACTGGGCTGTGTCCGACCGTTCCCTCCAAAAAAACGGGCCAACCCGGCCCGTTTATCCATCTCGAAATGGGGCTGAATGCCCTATTTCAATCCCTTGCTGCTGTACAGCATGGTCCTGTCGGCGGCAAATGCCACCTTGATCTGTGTTTGGTCATTGCCCCAGAGGCAAGTATCGGTACCCAACGCACTTTCACAGTGATTGGGCGATCCCAAGATCTCTTCCACCTGGTTTCGCTCCATCCCCATGGCGAGCCTATCGTAGTTCTCCGGTGTTACCTTGCTACAGCCCGCCAACAAGCCCAACAGGGCCACCCCTAATGCAATGCGCTTCATGTTGCCATCCAGTGAAAAAATGTAGGCGACTAAGATAACAGATCGAAATGCGTAGGACAGCTCCCCGATGGCACACCGGTTTCAATCGCCTGAAGCGTCGGCTCTGACGCCAGCGGCGCCGACAAACGCAGGCGGATCTCCTGCAACACGCCATCCCGACAGTGCAGACTCACCGCATTCTTTGCCCCCCACAGCTCAAACCAGCCAAGCACTTCGCGCCGACTCACGGATGATCCAGCCCGAGATCGTAACTGTGCAGCAGGCGTCGAGGCCCTTAGCCAATGGGCGTAGCGAATTGACTTTTCGACATAATCACTGGGTGCCATACCGCTACAGCTGCCGTGTTTGTGCCATTGATACCGCTGTAGACACACTGCGACCCCAGGCATCACATTCATCAGCTGCGCCAACTGTGCCTGGGGCAGCCCCATGGGCTGATAACCACAAAAACTTTGACGACGGCTGCCATCGCAATACTCGGGATGAGGGGCCCTCGGGTTGGAAGGCCATAGCCCATGTAACACCAGATCAGCCTTGGCATTATCACAGTCCGGCCGCCGCCCCTGGAAGGCACAGAAGCCCGGTTGCCAGCTCATCGCCAGGGTATAGTGGGCAAAAGCGTTTTGGCTTGGCTCAGGGTGAATGACCTCCTCGGTCCGGGCCGTACCACAGGAGGTCATTACCCAGCGTCGCTCCCCCTGTATCGACACCAGCCACCAATCACCACCCGGCCTATTTTGTGCCAGCAGGGGCACACTTTGGCCCACCACCAGATGCCAATCCCCGGGATTGGTCTGCTTTCGGATCGACTGGAAGGCCGGGCAGGCTTCGCTCGGTATCAGGGTGCCGGTCACCGGTACCTGGGCCAGGACCGAGGGGCTCAAGAGGAAAAGAAGCAGGAAGAGGCGCATAAACGACTGATCGAAATAGGATTGACGGACCATTGTAGCAAAACAAGAAAGAGAAGGTGGCATGGCTCTCTGCGAAATGCCGCTCCCTTAAAGAACATGATCAGGATCAACACCCCCTTCACCTTCCATTGCCGATATGACCAAAGCGCCGGTAAAGTGGCTCCCGTTCAAGTCGCCCTTTATTAGGCACAAGGATTTGTTTTAGAGGTATATTTCATGGCAACACTGCGTTTCTCCCAGTGGCGTATCGGCCAGCAGATCGGCACCCTGTCGCTGCTCTGCTCACTCGCGATCCTTACGGTGATCGGCACGGCGGCATACTGGATGTCCGCCAATACGCTACGTACATCGGTGATCAACAGCAGTGAGGCGCAGTTAGCTGGACTCACTGGCCTGCTTGGCGGTCAATACGAGATCCAGCTGGCCCTGGCACGCCATAATGCCGACCTGTTTGAACAGATGTTTCCCGACGATATCCACCTGACCGGGAAGCGAGTCAGCCTGGGCGGCAATGAAGCCCCCGAACTGCGTAACGGTAACCGGCTGCTCAATGCCAACGTCACCCTGGTGGACCGCTTCGCCCAGATCACCGGCGGTAATGCCACCGTATTCGTCCTTGATGGAGGTGACTTCACCCGGATCAGCACCTCGCTGAAGAAAGAAAACGGGGAACGAGCCACCGGCACTCAATTGGGCACGAGTCATCCAGGCTACCGCGCACTGATGGCCGGGCAGAGCTACGAAGGTTACGCCAAGTTGTTTGGCCGTTACTACATCACCATCTATCGCCCCATTTTCGACGAACAACGTCGAGTGATCGGCATCCGCTACATAGGTCAGGATGTCTCCTTCCTGCTGGAAACCCTGTCCGAGGTGCTCAGTGACCAGGCCCTGGGTCAAACCGGTTACTACAGCCTGCTGGACAGCCAGGGGAACATACTGCACCACCCGGATCCCAGCGTCCGTCACGCCGATGAATTGCTCAATGATGAAGGTCACCCCCTGCTGGCGCCAGTAATGGCCGGCAATACGGCAGCCAGCCACCAACCGGTAAAGGGCGCCACACATATCGTCTTGGGAAGCCAATTGCCCGGCCCAGGCTGGTTCCTGGCGGCCATCGCGCCCGAGGCCGAACTGGACGCCGCCCTGATCCCGATACGCAACGCTCAACTGGCGCTGTCACTCTTGGGCTGTGTGCTGCTATCGCTGCTGCTCAACTGGGTGCTGGCTCGGTTACTCAAGCCCTTACAGCGACTCAGTCAGCAGGTAGACACCATCGGCCATGGGGATCTCAGCCAGGCATTGGATCCTGTGGATCCAAACAGTCGCAATGAGATCGATCAGCTCACGAGCAACACGGGGCTGATGAGGGATAATCTACGTGCCCTGCTAGAGCGTCTCAACCAGTCCAGCCTCCAGCTGGAGAGTGCCGCCGGAGCCTTGCAGCAGGTCGCTGCAGACAATGGTGATGGTGCCAGCCAGTTGATGCGTCAGACCGATCAGATCGCCACCGCCATGGAGCAGATGAGCAGTTCGGTGCGTGAAGTCGCCAGTCATGCCGTGGGCTCCGCCGAGCAATCCCGCCAGATCAGCGATGCCACCGCCCATGGCGATCAACAGGTCGATCAGGTGATCAAACAGATGAACACCCTTTCAGACGCACTGAAACAAGGCTCTGAAGCGGTCGACCGGGTTGAGCAGGAGAGTCAGGAGATCAACAAAGTGGTGTCGGTGATCAATGCGATCGCCGAGCAGACCAACCTGCTGGCGCTCAACGCCGCCATCGAAGCGGCGCGGGCGGGCGAGCAGGGACGAGGCTTTGCCGTGGTCGCCGATGAAGTGCGTACCCTGGCTGGGCGCACCCAGATCTCCACCACGGAGATCGCCCAGACCATCGGCCAGTTAGCACAGCGCAGTGAAGATGCGGTGAACCAGATGGCCACCAGTCTAGCGTTGAGCCAGAGTTCCAGCACCCAGTCGGTCCAGGCCGGCGATGCCCTGACTCAGATCCGCGAGAGCACCGCACAGATGGCGCAAAGTGCAGGCTCCATCGCCAGTGCGGCCGAGCAGCAAGGGGTCGTGGCCGATGAGATCGCCAGCAACCTCAACCAGATCACCGATCTGGCCCGAAGCAGCGAACAGGTGGCCGGACAGACGGTCGAGGCAGCCGAAGCCCTCAATCTTCTGGCTGCCGATCTCAAAGCGCAGTTGCAACGCTTTACCCTCTAACCCGCTTGAGGCCCGGATCCGGATCCGGGCCTCTGTCTCACGTTCAGGCTTACGGACAGATCCCCAGACTTTCCCAGACGCCCCACTCTCCGGTCGTGCCGGGCTCCTCACCCGTGGTCCACCACTTGGCCCGATACCGCTGATCCTGATGCGCCACTTCATCGCCTCCGACATACACCTCGGAGGCCTGCCAGGCAGCGGTGCCAGCACAACCACTACCGCCACTGCCCCCTCCTGAGTCTGCACGGATCCCCACGGTCACCGAGGCGGAGTCACTCGCCCCCAGATCGTCCGTGGCGGTGACGCTCAGCACTCGATCCCCACTGCCCGAGGCTGTCCAGCTCAGTTGGTAGGGAGCCGCTAAGACACTGCCCAGACTGACGCCATCGGCAAAGAACTCGACGCTGGCGATCTGACCATCACTGTCCGAGGCGGTGGCGCTTAGGGTGATCACCTCCCCCGAAGTGAAAGTGCTGCCCGGGGCGGGGCCCGTCAGGCTGACGCTCGGCGCCTGATTGCTGCCGCCTGAGCCACCGCCAGTGCCGCCCCCGGAGCCGTCACAGGCGCGGACAAACAGCCAGGGATCGCCCAGATCCGGCTGATTGCCCTGTGTCCACCACTTGGCTTCATACAGGCCACCATCATAAGCGACCTGATCGCCGCCCCAGTATGCCTGGCTGCTGTCCCAGTCCGGGGCACTGCAAGAGATCAAGCTGAAGCTGCGGCTGGCGCTCTGGCGGTAGCCCAGATCGTTTTGCGCCGTTACGGTCAGCACATAATCGCCATAAGCCGGGGGCGTCCAGCTCACGCTGTACTGGGGCCCGCCGCTGCTGACACTGGCGACATTGGTGCCGTCGATGGCAAACACCACTTCAACGATGCTGCCCGCGGCAAACTCGGCACGGGCGCTGAGGCTGATGGGATCCAGGCTGCCCAGGGCCAGACTGGCGTCCGGGCTTAAGATGGTCACCTCGGGCTTAAGATGATCCTCGTTGATCTCCAGGCTCACCGCCGGCGAGTCCTTGCTGTTGCCCGCATTGTCGAAGGCCCGGGCAATGACGCTGTAATTGCCTTCCGAGGCGTTGGTCCAGGTAAAGCCAAAGGGCGCATTGGTGCTGCTGCCCAGCAGGTTGCCCCCGCTGTGGTACTCCACTCGCACCACCTGACCATCGGCGTCGCTGGCATCGACACTGAAGGCGATGCTCTCGCCTGGCGCGTAACGGCTGCCGCTGGCCGGGGCGGTGATCCGCACGGTCGGACAACCGTCACAGCCATTGGCAAAGGTGTCGTTGAGTGCCTTGGCCAAGGTGGGATCCAGGCGGCCACATTCCACCAGCTTGCCGCCATAAGTGGTCGTGCCATCCAGGCACTGCATGTCCCCGGCCACCTGCCAGACGATGGTGCCACCCAGGCCGTGATCATTGATGTACTGAGCCTTAGCGGTGATCGACTCAACGTTATCAAAGCTCAAAAAGAAGTTGTCCTTGGTCAGATAGGGCACCTTGGCCTGATCGTCCCAATGCTCCGTCCATCCCGCTTCATTTTGCTTAATAAAGAAGTAGTTGGGCGTACCGTCATAGACCCCTTTCGGCCAGTTGGTGTAATCCGCTGCGGTGCTCACCGTACCATCGGGCTGGATCGTCTCGGAGCGCTTGACCGTCGGGCTGTTGAGCGCTGCAGAGCCTTCGGTGATCACCCCGCGACCGTAGAAGGCGGCGCCCATGTTGATCTTGCTGCGATCGATCCCACGCTGCAGCATCCAGCTCACCAGATAGTCCCAGTTGAAGTCGGGCGCTTCGGCATCGTCATAGCCATACAGGGGCGAGTTATGACCGGCGATGTTGGACCAGCCGCCGTTGTAGTCGTAACTCATCATGTTGTAGTAGTCCATCACCTGATCCAGCGCGTCCCAGTCGAAGCCTTCCAGCTTGCGGGTGTCGGCCGAGAAAGCGGCGGTGATCAATTTGTCCGGACCGATCCGATCGCGGATCTCCTGCACCAGGATAAGGAAATTGTCGTAGTCGGCTTCGGTACCGGTAAAGTTCATCCCACTGAATGGACCCGGGTACTCCCAGTCGATGTCGATCCCGTCAAAGCCCAGGGCCATCAACTGGTCAATGCTGTCGAGCATGTTGCCCCGCAGCGCCGGATCCGCCGCCACATCGCCAAAGTGCTTGCTCATGCTCCAGCCACCCAGCGAAGCCATCACCTTCACCCCTTCCGCATGGGCCTTTTCCAGCAACCCGGGCGCACCACCCGCCTTCTTCAGGGGGATAGGCATGCTGCCGCTGAGGCCATATTCCGAATGAGCCCAGCCATTGCCGTCCAGCACAAAGCCTGCCGCCTCGGCTTCCGGCGTGAGGATATGGACAGGATCCAGCTCCCCCCACAGCAGGTAGTAATCCCAGCTGCTGTAGATATCGCCCATAAACAGCTCACCAGGCTGTTGTACCTGGCCGGCCTCGTGGATCTGCTTGTTGCGCAGATCCCCGGAGTGCAGCGAGCCGTCCACCGCCACCCCAAAGAAGGAGAAGTTGAGGATGGTGTACTGACTCATATCGACGTTCAGGTGGTTAGCCACCCCCTGGGCCGGGAAGCCCGCGCTGGTTCCCTTCCAGGGATCCCATTGGGTGATGTAGCCGATCACCTCCTTGTTGTGATCGTCCGTGGTGGCCGCCTGAGCAGGCCCCATTACGCTCGCCAGAGCCAGCCCAATCAAGGCGGCGCACCAGCGATTTGGTGTCGTGCAGTCCATAGCAAAGTTCCTTGTGTATCGTGCTCTTGGATAATTAAGGGCCCCTACCACACCCATCCGGGGCCCGCATTCCCCAGCCTCCTGCCGGGGAAAAAGTCAGTGCCTTACAAGCTACAGATCAGCGTCCATTCCTCCGAAGTGCTGGGCTGTGCCTGACTCCACCATTTGGCCTCGTACACGGCACCGGCGTCGATCAGGCGATCCCCTCCAACGGCATTCGTGCCCTGGGGGAAGTCCGGGTAGGTGAGCAGACCACTGGTGTCGACGCCCTGATCGGCACAGCTGCTGGCGCCGCTGCCAGAGCCGCCATCGCTTCCACCGCCCGTGCCGCCACCGGCACCGGGATCCACCGTGTTGTTGCTGCTGTCGCCAAAGGCGTAGGTGGTGCCGTTGAAGGTGACGGTGAAGCTTGAGGGCATGGCGACCGGCAGGTAGTAGCGGATCACCCCTTCCAGGGTTTCACCCGGTGCCAGTTGATCCCAGCTGGGCAGGATGAACCGCACCCTGTGATGGATATTGTCCAGCCCGCCTATGTTGTTACCCGCGGCGTTGGAGCCATCCTCGATCACCGTCATGCCCAGACCGGATTGATCAACGATGTCCGAGGTGGTGGCGGTGGCCATATCAAACTCAAACACCGCGCCACCGGGAATGGTGACGGCGCTGTCGTTGCGGATCACCAGGGTCGGGGTAATGGGGTAGTTGCTGTCGCCCACGGCATAGCCGGTCAGGTTGGCGCTGAGTTCCAGCGCATTGGCCAGCTCGGGCCCGTCACCCACCCGGTTGCCGTAGGGCGCGGCCGCGGCGAAGGCATCATAGGCGGTACGAGTCAGGGTGCTGCCCATAAAGTACTCGCCCTTGGCCGCGTCGTAGTCGTAATCCCCGGCCAACTCCCAGAACATCACGCCGCCCAGGCCCTGATCCACCACGTATTGCACCTTGGTGGCCATCGACTCTTCGTCTTCGATGGAGAGGAACACCCGCTTGTCGGCGTTCCACAGCCAGGGCGCCACCGCCACCTCGTCGTAGTGACGCTGGTAGTCACCGGTGAGCTGATCCGCCGGGTTACTGGCCGGATCCAGGCCGTACACACCCAGGTAACTGCCCGCCACCCCGTCCTGCAGGTTCTTGGCGTGCCACATGGGGTTGGAGCCGGCGAACATCTCATTGCCATTGGCGTCGAGATCGTGCCACAGGTTGTCGATCCCCTCGGCGCCATAGCCGCATTTGCTGCTGCCGGTGCCGGTGCCCGGTGGGCAGTTGGCCTGATCCGGCGCCGCCGCCGTGCCCCACAGGCCGTTGCTGCCACCGCTGACGCTCTGCCAACCCCGGGTGTAGTAGGGAATGCCGATGTTGATCCGCCCCGCCGCCAGGGCACCACGGAAGTAGTGCACCGCCCAGTCGGTGTTGAGATAGCCGATCCGGCCATACTGAGTGCTGGTGTAGTAGTCCCAGAACTTAAGCTCGTTGTCCTCCCCGGTGTCGTACAGGGCGGCGTTGTGACCGACAAAGTCGTTCCAGGCGCCGTGCAGGTCGTAGCTCATGATGTTGACGTAATCGAGGAAGCGGGTCATCTGGTAGGCTTCCATGCCCCGCAGCAGGTAGCCGGAGGCCGGCGCGGCCACGGTCAGCATATAGTGCTTACCATCTTCCCGCCCCGCCGCATCCAGCTTGGCTCGCAGGGTCGCCATCAGCGCGTCGTAACGGGCGAACAGGCTGCCCCGGTTGGCGTCCGAGATCCAGAAATCGTCCGGGTTGCCGGAGCCGGCCATCGAGGTGGCGTACTCGTAATCGATGTCCGCGCCATCGAAGCCGTAGGTGCGCAGAAACGCCACCACCGAGTCGGCGAAGGTGTCGATCCCCGCCTGGGTCTCGGCCATCTTATAGAAGCCACCGCTGGCCACCCGCGTACCGTCCGGCCCGAAGTAGCCGCCGGTTTCCGCCCAGCCGCCAATGGAGATCAGGGTCTTCACCTGGGGATGCTGCTTCTTGAATTTGCTCAGCAGGTTGAAGTGCCCCTGGTAGGCAAACTCGGGATCCATCTCGGCGCCCGCGACGCCCGGCCAGCTCATGCCGGTGGCGGGGTTGGTCGGATCGCTGACATCACCAATGCCGATCTTGTTGTTGCCGTCCACATGGGCAAAGGCGTAGTTGATGTGGGTGATCTTATCCCAGGGGATGTCGTTGACCAGGTAGCTGGGCTGGCCGTTGGCGCCGTTACGCCAGGAGGTGAAGTAACCGATCACCCGGCGGGCATGATCCGCCCCCATGATCTCCCGTCCCTCGCTGTCGTACACGGTGCAGTAGGGCGAGTCCCCCAGCAGCCCTTGTGGCCGACAGGCGTTTTGATCGGTCGGCGCGTCACCAATGGTGCCCGCCACCAGGCTCGAGGTGGTCACTCCCCCCTCGTTGTCTTCGGCCTGGGCACTGAGGCTCACCGAGCCCTCCGACGCCGGCAGCCAACTGAGGCTGTAGGGGGCGCTGCTGTCCTCGCCGATCAGCGTGCCATTGGCATAGAAACGTACGGTGCTGATCTGGCCATCGCTGTCCTGGGCCGTCGCCTGCAGGGTCAGAGTCGCCCCCGACGGGCTGACAAAACCGGCGGCGGGCGCGGTCAATTGCACCGTCGGTGCGGCGTTGGCCGCCACCACCTGCACCGTCACCGACGCAGAGACAGCGTTGTCATTTTGATCATCAAAAACCCGGGTTTGCAGCACCGCGCTGCCCACCACCGCTGGCGTCCAACTCCACTGGTAGGGCGCGCTGCTGTCGCTGGCCAGCACCACGCCGTCCACCAGCAGCTCGACGTGGCTGACGCTGCCGTCGGGATCCGAGGCGGTTGCCTGAACCGTCACACTCTGACCGGCAGTGACAACGCTGTCATTTGTCGGCGCAGAAATTTGACTGGTGGGCGCCTGGTTCTGCGGGTTCTGTACGCTGATCACCACGCTGTCCTGGGCCTGTCCGCCCTTGCCGTCGTCGGCGGTCACCGCCAGGGTCACACTGCCGCTGAGATCCGCCAGCCAGGGAGTGGTGATGGCGTTGCCATTGGCCTGCCAGCTGAGGGTAACGCTGTCTCCGTCGGGATCAGAGCTGTTGGCACTGAGGGCGATGCTGTCCCCCAGGGTAAACTGGCTGCCGGTGAGCGGTGCCTGAATGGTGACGCTGGGGGCCTGATTGGCCGGGCCGCCGTCACAGCTGCCGAGGTTTTCCCACACCCCCCACTGACCCGTGGTGGTGGGATCTTCCCCCAGTGTCCACCATTTATTTTGATAGAGGGTGTCTTGATGCACCACCTGAGTTGGGGTGGCGTAGGTGGTGCCGGATGCCCAGTCCTCCTTGCCGGTGCAGTCGGCGGCCACCGCCTGGGAGAGCGGCAACAGGGTGATCAGGGCCGAGGATCCGATGAGCCGACGCGGTCGGCTCCATGCTCTTTTGGTCATCGCAGTCTTCCTTGATAGATGCGCAAAGCGATCGGTACCCCGGGATACTGCGCCATCCGGATCGCACGTTCCGATTTCATTTCGGTTTGTCCAACCTAGCCGACTCGGAATGACTTTGTTAAGCCTAAAGCTATAACAAAAAAGTAAAGCAATAGAACTTTGGGGCATATCATTATGCAAGCCACAAAGCCAAGCGCTCGCACCAAATGAACGATAATCTCGATATTTTCGGCGACATTTACCCTTAAATCACAGAATGTTCAATAACCCGCTCTCCGGGGCAGTGCCCCGGTTCGTGCACGACCCACTTACAGGTACGCGTAATCAAGTTGTCGAGAATTCTATTAAGCACATACGGGAATGCCCCGCTTCCCTACTCCAAGACCGGTGAACGAAACCCATCGGGCTTGAGCGTCACCACGGAACAATGCAGGGCATCCAGCAGGCGCTCAGCCGTATTACCGATAATGAATCCGGCCACACCGCTTCGACACAGGGTGCCCATGACCAAGAGATCCACTCCTTCGCTTTGGATCATCGCCGGGATCTCCGTCTCCGTCGCCCCTTCCAGCAGTTCGATCCGCACTCCCTTGTCCGTCAGCCCGGCACTATGGATCAGTGCTTCGAGCCGTTGTCGACGCTGCTGCTGCTCCGCTTTCGCCGCCTCGGCGATCTCGGTGTCACTCCAGCGGGCCCAACTGCGCAGATACCCCTCCGCATCAAGCCGCCATGCGTGGCAAAGGATCAATTCGGCCTGCATTAGATCAGCAAAAGCTCCGGCTCGGCGGAGGATCTGTTCGTTGAGCCGGAGGGTTTCTGGCTCCGTACTGACCACATCCACCGCCGCTGCGACCTTGCTAACCCCTGAGCCGGCCTGGGGTTGAAGTGACCAAACGGGGATCGCCGACTTGCGCATCAAGTGGCGGGTCGTACTGCCGTATTGACACGAAGCGTCCTTATAGGCTCGACACGCATCGATCCCGATCAGGCTGCAACCGCTCTTCTGGGCAAGTTTAACGATCTCGATAAAGGGGGTGCCACTGACGACCTTGGTCTCCAACGTCAGATCCGGATAGCTAGCATGGATCTCCTCGGCCAACCGGCTCAACGCCTCCTCCTGATCGGCTATCGCCCGATTGAGCATCTCCAGCGGCGTGATCTTGGCTTGCCAGGCCATATCCAGCTTCTCCACCACCGACAGCAAGATCACCTTTGCATCCGTGCTCACGGCATAAGCCAGCAGCGGACTGAGCCCCGGGTCCATTTGTTGGTCCGGTGCCAGGGGGATAAGGATCTTCTCGTTACGCATTACATCCTCCAGGGTTTCTGATCATCGCCGACACTGCGCCCTTCCCGATCCCTGACACGGTTCAACGATTGTCGTTTATCAATGTCACCTGAGTAGGGATCGTCACCTAAGCCATCTCTATCACTCCCCCTATTATTGGCCCGTTTTGTCACGATTACGCCATGAACTGGATGGGGCTGATGCACGAACACCAGGCTCCCATGCCGCAGCGATTACGGTCGTACCAGGGTATCTTCCATCTTCAAGTGGCGTAACAGGCCTCTTTGGTGTCACTCATTTCTCGATAATTCATACAGTTACTAAAAGGTTGTGGAATTGAGTGGGCAAGCATGAGCAGGGAGAGTCCCACCTTCTCAGGAGGGACAGAACAAAAAAAACGCAGCCTAGGCTGCGTTAGATTTTTAGGTTGGCCCGCCCACGAGGAGCGAGCCAAGGCGTCCGACTGAGAGGAGTATCAGTCTTCGTCCTTATCCAGGGCCTCCTGGGCTTCCAGCCACAGGCCATTGATGATGCCAAAGGCACAGGCCAGCAAGACACCCAGGATCCAAGTGAAATACCACATAGTGTTTAACTCCTTATGTCCCGGGCCTTAGTACAAAGAGGCCGAGTTGTCTTTGATGTGCTGCTCGCTGATGCGGCCGAACATCTTGATGTAACACCAGATGGTGTAGCCCAATACGATGGGAACGAAGATCACCGCCGCCACCAGCATCACCTTGAGGGTCAGCTCCGAGCTGGTCGCATCCCACATGGTCAACGACTGGTTCGGGTTCTTGGAAGACGGCATCACGAACGGGAACAGCGCCACCACTGCGGTGGTGATCACGCCCACGATGTTCAGCGACGAAGCCAGAAACGCCAGGCCATACTGCTTTGCACGGGTAGCAACGATAACCATCAGTGGCATGACGACCGCCAGGGTTGGCAGAACAAACAGCGCAGGATACGCATGGAAGTTGTTCCACCAGGCGCCGGCAACCAGCTCAACGGTCTTGTTCAGTGGATTGGACGCCGCATTGGTGTCAATGGCAGAGGTGATCACGTAACCATCAATAAAGCCGTACTGATAGATCCCGGCGAGGATAAAGAGTACTGCTGTGGCAATGGCCAGCACGACGGAGACATTGCGAGCGCGCTCCAGCAGTGCCCCTTCGGTCTTCATCTGCAGCCAGGTCGCGCCCTGCAGGGTCAACATGGAGAAGGAGAGCAAGCCCACCAGCAGACCATAGGGATTCAACAGGCCAAAGAAGCCGCCATCATAGTAGTTACGCATCCAGTCGTCATAGTAGAACGGCACACCCAGGAACAGGTTACCAAACGCCACCCCGAACACTACCGGCGGAACAAAACCACCGATAAACAGGCCCCAATCCCAAGCCGTACGCCAGCGTGGATCTTCAATCTTGGAGCGGTAGTCAAACCCGATCGGACGGAAGAACAGGGCAAACAGGGTCAGCACCATGGCAACGTAGAAGCCCGAGAAGGACGCCGCATACACCATGGGCCAGGCGGCAAACAGGGCACCACCAGCCGTCAGCAACCAAACCTGGTTGCCGTCCCAGTGTGGGGCGATGGAGTTGATCATCACCCGACGCTCAGTGTCTGTTTTTCCAATAAAGGGCAGCAATGCGCCGACGCCCATATCGAAACCGTCGGTGACGGCGAAGCCAATCAGCAGGACCACAACCAGGGCCCACCAGATCAGTCGTAACATTTCATAATCAAGCATTGCTCGGGCTCTCCTTGTCAGAGGTAGTCAGCGCGGCATCAAAACTGTCGTTAACAGAATTTTTTTCACCCTGCTCAAAGTGGTAGCGACCGGTTTTCAGGCTGCTTGGACCCAGGCGGGCAAAACGGAACATCAGGAACATCTCGATCACCAGAGCCACCGTATAGAAGCCACAGATCAGGATGATGGAGAACCACAGCTCACCGACACTCAGGCTGGAGGCAGACATGTAGGTAGGCAGCACTTCGGCAATGGTCCAAGGCTGTCGACCGTACTCGGCGACAAACCAGCCGCACAGGATGGCGATCCAAGGTGCCGGCAGCATAATCAGCAGGGCTTTGAGCAACCAAGGCTTCTCATCCACTTTCTGCTTGCAGCTTTGCAGGAACGCCAGGCCGATCAACAGCAACATCAGGAAGCCCAGCCCGACCATGATGCGGAAGTTCCAGAACATGGGCCCCACCGCCGGGATGGAGTCGTCCACCGCCGCCATGATGTGCGCTTCGGATGCGTTGGCAATCTGGCTCAGATCGGAAGGATCGCTGCTATAGCGTGCCAACAGGAACGCATAACCCAGATCGTCCTTGTGAGCCTCGAAGATGGCACGTTCCTCAGCGGTTTCGGTTCCATTTCGAACCGCACTCAGTACGGCTGCCGCCTTCATCCCACTGCGGATCCGAACTTCGTGCTCGGCCTTCAGATCGACAATCCCTTTAACCTCTTCATCCAGCGAGCGGGTCGCAATGATCCCCATGACATACGGGATCTGAATGGCAAAGTCGGTCTTCATATTTTCACTGTCCGGGAATCCGAACGCGGTGAACGCCGCCGGGGCCGGGTGAGTTTCCCACTCGGCTTCCATCGTCGCCAGCTTCACCTTCTGGACATCACCAACCTCGTAACCGGACTCATCGCCCAGCACAATCACAGACAGGATGGAGGCCATACCAAAGGCGGCAGCAACGGAGAAGGAGCGACGGGCAAACGGCAGATCGCGTTTCTTCAGCAGGTAGTAGGAGCTGATGGCCAGAACGAACACGGCGCCGGTGACATAACCTGCCGCCACCGTATGAACGAATTTCACCTGGGCAACCGGGTTAAACACCAACTCGGCGAAGGAAGCCATCTCCATTCGCATCGTCTCGTAATTAAACTCGGAGCCGACCGGGTTTTGCATCCAGCCATTGGCGATCAGGATCCACAGCGCGGACATGTTGGAACCCAACGCCACCAGCCAGGTCACCGCCAAGTGTTTGCGTTTGGACAGCCGGTCCCAGCCAAAGAACATCAGGCCGACCAGGGTGGACTCCAGGAAGAAGGCCATCAGGCCTTCGATGGCCAGTGGCGCACCGAAGATATCACCCACATAGTGAGAGTAGTAAGCCCAGTTCGTGCCGAACTGGAACTCCATGGTGATCCCTGTGGTGACCCCCAGGGCAAAGTTAATGGCAAACAGCTTGCCCCAAAACTTACACATGTCCTTGTAGACCTGCTTGTTGGTCATCACATAGAGCGATTCCATGATGGCAAGCAGGAAGGCAAGACCCAAGGTCAGGGGGACAAACAGGAAGTGGTACATCGCGGTCAGCGCGAACTGTAACCTCGAGAGATCGACGACTTCATCGATGATCATTGCGTTCTCCTCAACACCGGGGCCCAAAAAACGGGACTCCCGGCAACGCTTCATTCAGTTAACATATTGACATGGTGTGGCATTAAGCCACGCCCCAAAAAACTGAAAACGCTACGGCACACTGTGTCGACAGGACCAAGGTGGGGGGAAAGACCAACAGGATGATAGTTGATCCTGGCCAACTGTCGACACGGACGACGCATACATTTTGCTAACACCCAACTTCGCAGCAAAGTGCCCTTTTTTTCCTAAAAACCGAGATGGCATGATGAGAGCCAGCTAGCAATTTTCCCTATTTTTATACCATCTCCGGAGCTTTACCCTCAATCCCTGCCAAAGTGCCCAGACATATTTTGTGAAATTGCGCACAAAACAACATTTCAACCCAAAAAATTTGTTTATGTTTCACCCCTGTTACAGGCACTGGCGAGTTCTTATTCGTCTTACTTCCTTTTTCCAATTGTCACCAATGACTCAAAATTTAAAGACGTTGAGAACAGATTGGCCTCCAACAAAAAATTGAGGGATTAATAGACAAAAAATCCAATCGATTGTTTTTTTATAAAGCTTTAACAAGCAAATAGGGATGGATATAAAGTCCGCACCAATCAGTTTCTCTAATGTTAATTTTCAAGTGTATTTATTCACTGCCAGCAGGGATCAATTACCCTCTGTTTATCCCTGAAGGACTAAGAGAAGCAGCTAGCTCAACACTCTTCAAGGCCATCATAAAGCCGTTGATCCCGGCACCGAACTCCATAAGAACCATGCCAAGTAAAGTCGAAGCACAACAGCATCACTTTATCGATGCCTTATCCCTGCCCTCACCAGAATTGATCCAGATCAATCCCCCACCGATTTAACTCACATTTTGCTTACATCTTTGCCACGGGCACGATAAAAACACCCTACAGATTCCTAAGAAATCGTGACATGAACAAGGTTTTTAGGGGGCGCCTACGTAAAAAACCGGCAATTCGCATGCCGCAGACCGTGATAGAAGCCCGCTTTCTCGATCTCTGCTCCCGTTGTCATAACTGCGTCGCGTCCTGCGAGACGGGTGTCATTAAGTTGGGGCCTGGCGGCTTTCCAGAACTGGATTTCAACGTTGCCGAGTGCAGCTTTTGCGGTCAGTGCGCCAAGATCTGCCCCGAGCCGGTGTTTTTGCCCAAGGAGCAGGCCCCCTGGCCCTATCGCGCCAAGATCAGCGATCTCTGCCTCAACCTGGCCGGCGTCGAATGCCGCAGCTGCGTGGATCCCTGCGAAGCCAGGGCCATCCAATTTACCCCGGGGCGGATCGCCGCCCCCCACATCACCCAAGATTGCACCGGTTGTGGCGCCTGTCTGGCGCGTTGCCCGAGCCAGGCCCTGACGCTGCAATCCTCGTTAAAGGAGTTTTGCCATGACTGAGCACATCTGCTCCCTGGTGCTCAACGCCAACCCGCCCAAACTGCCCGCGATCGAAGCGGCATTAGAGCAGCTCGACGGCGCCAGCGTGGCCCTGTCCGATCCCAGCGGCAAGCTGGTGGTGCTGCTGGAGCACGCGCGCCAGGACAGCCAGGTTGACTGCATTGACCAGATCAAAAACCTCGATGGCGTCAGCGCCACGACTTTGATCTACCACCAACAACTCGAAGACGCCTGTTAGGGCCCACAGCCCTAAGACCGGTAGAAGGAATGACCATGAAACTGACACGACGTGAATTTGTAAAAGCCCAGGCCATCGCCGCCGGCGCCGTCGCCGCCGGGCTGACCGTTCCGGCCTCCGCCCAGGGGCTGATCGCCACCCGTAATGACGACACCATCGCCTGGGACAAGGCCCCCTGCCGCTTCTGCGGTACCGGCTGCTCGGTGCTGGTGGGCACCAACCAAGGCAAGGTGGTCGCCGTTCAGGGGGATCCGGAAGCACCGGTGAACCGTGGCCTGGTGTGCATCAAGGGCTACTTCCTGCCGAAGATCATGTACGGACAGGATCGCCTGACCCAGCCGATGCTGCGCAAGACGGGGGGCCAGTATGATAAAAATGGCGAGTTCACCCCGGTCTCCTGGGACGAAGCCTTTGATGTGATGGCGGACAAGTTCAAAGACGCCATCAAGAAGAAAGGGCCGACGGCGGTGGGCATGTTCGGCTCCGGTCAATGGACCGTGTGGGAAGGCTACGCCGCCGCCAAGCTGTACAAGGCGGGCTTTCGCTCCAACAACATCGATCCCAACGCCCGCCACTGCATGGCTTCCGCCGTGGGCGGCTTTATGCGTACCTTCGGCATTGATGAGCCCATGGGCTGCTACGACGATCTCGAGCAGGCCGACGCCTTTGTGCTGTGGGGCTCCAACATGGCGGAGATGCACCCCATCCTCTGGTCCCGCCTCAGCGCCCGCAAACTCTCTGCCGAGCACGTCAAGGTCTCGGTGCTCTCCACCTTTGAGCACCGCAGCTTCGAGCTGGCCGATCTGCCCATTGTCTTCACCCCGCAGACCGACCTGGCGATCCTCAACTTCATCGCCAACTACATCATCCAGAACGACAAGGTGAACTGGGACTTCGTCAACAAGCACACCAGCTTCCGTCAGGGCGTCACCGACATCGGCTACGGCCTGCGTCCGGATCACCCGCTGGAGAAGGCGGCGAAAAACCCGGGCAACGGCGGCTCCGACGCCATCGACTTCGACCAGTTCAAGGCCCATGTGGCCCAGTTTGACGTCAAGTCCGTCTCCGAGCTGTCCGGCGTGGAAGAGGACAAGCTCATTGCCCTGGCCGAGCTCTACGCCGATCCGGATCGCAAGGTGGTCTCCTACTGGACCATGGGCTTTAACCAGCACACCCGTGGCGTCTGGGCCAACAATCTGGTCTACAACATCCATCTGCTGACCGGCAAGATCTCCCAGCCCGGTAACGGCCCCTTCTCCCTGACCGGCCAGCCGTCGGCTTGTGGCACCGCCCGGGAAGTGGGCACCTTTGCCCACCGCCTGCCCGCCGATATGGTGGTGAAAGATCCCAAGCATCGGGCCATCTCCGAGAAGATCTGGCAGCTGCCGGAAGGCACCATTCCCGCCAAGCCTGGCTACCATGCCGTGCTGCAGGATCGCATGCTCAAGGATCGCAAGCTCAACGCCTACTGGGTGCAGTGCAACAACAACATGCAGGCCGGCCCCAACATCAACGAGGAGCGCCTGCCAGGCTACCGGGATCCGGAAAACTTCGTGGTCTGCTCCGATCCCTACCCCACGGTCACCGCCATGGCCTCAGATCTGATCCTGCCCACCGCCATGTGGGTGGAAAAGGAAGGCGCCTACGGCAACGCCGAGCGCCGTACCCAGTTCTGGTACCAGCAGGTGCAGGCTCCGGGCAACGCCAAGTCCGATCTCTGGCAGATCGTCGAATTCTCCAAGCGTTTCAAGGTGGAGGAGGTGTGGCCCGAGGAGCTGATCGCGCAGAAGCCCGAGTACCGGGGCAAAACCCTGTTCGACATTCTGTTTGCCAACGGCGAAGTGGATAAGTACGGCCTGGACGAGGTGCCGGAAGATCGCCTCAATGACGATGCCCGCGCCGCCGGTTTCTACATCCAGAAAGGCCTGTTCGAGGAGTACGCCCGCTTTGGCCGGGGCAAGGCCCACGATCTGGCCCCCTTCGACACCTACCACCAGGTGCGCGGCCTGCGCTGGCCCGTGGTGGACGGCAAGGAGACCCTGTGGCGCTTTAAGGAAGGGGCCGATCCCTATGTGACCGCCGGTGCCGACTTCCAGTTCTACGGCAAGCCCGACGGCAAGGCGGTGATCTTTGCCCTGCCCTACGAGCCTGCGGCCGAAGCGCCGGATCCCGAATTTGATCTCTGGCTCTCCACCGGCCGTGTGTTGGAGCACTGGCACACCGGCACCATGACCCAGCGGGTCCCCGAGCTGTACCGGGCCTTCCCCGACGCCGTGGTGTTTATGCACCCGCTGGATGCCAAAGATCGTGGGCTGCGTCGCGGTGATACCGTCATCGTCGAATCCCGTCGCGGCGAGGTGGAAACCATGGTGGAAACCCGGGGCCGTAACAAGCCGCCCCGTGGCCTGGTGTTTATGCCGTTTTTCGATGCCAGCACCCTGGTCAACAAGCTGACCCTGGATGCGACGGATCCCCTGTCGAAAGAGACCGATTACAAGAAATGCGCCGTCAAGGTACGCAAGGCCTGATGGAATGTCGGGCCGCTCGCCTGCGCTGCAGGCCGAGCCGGCCCGCCCAAGGAACGATGGGAGCAACACCATGAAACGTATAACTTTGTTACTGATCGCCTTGCTGCCGGCCTGTCTGGCCCTTGCCGCCGCGCCACAGACCGGCGACCAGCAGGATTTTGCCATGCGCGACAATGTGCCGCTGAGCGACACCCACCCGGCCCCGGGCCTCAAGCCGGTACTCAAGGAGTCCGGCCGCAAGGCGCTGAACTACGTCAACCAGCCGCCGGTGGTGCCGCACAAGGTGCAGGGCTATCAGATCACCCAGTCCACCAACCGCTGCCTGCAGTGCCATGACGTGGACAACTATCTGACCACCAAGGCCCCGCGGATCAGCCCCACCCACTTCACCAACCGCGACAACGTGGTGCTGCCCCACGTGGCCCCGCGCCGCTACTTATGCCTGCAGTGCCACGTCACCCAGGCGGATGCGCAGCCGCCGGTGGAGAACCAGTTTGAGGCGTACGGTCAGTTCTCCAAAGGCCGCAAATAGGGGGCGACATGAAAAACACACTGGTTCGATTGTGGCGCTGGTGGCGTCGCCCAAGCTCCATCGCCCTGGGTACCTTGCTGATCCTCGGCTTTGTCGGCGGGATCCTGTTCTGGGGGGCATTCAACACCGGCATGGAGATGACCAACCGAGAGGAGTTCTGCATCGGCTGTCACGAGATGGAGAACAACGTCTTTGAGGAGTACGTCACCACCATCCACTACAACAACCGCAGCGGCGTGCGCGCCACCTGCCCGGACTGCCACGTACCCAAGGATTGGACCCATAAGATGGTGCGCAAGATCCAGGCCTCCAAGGAGGTATTGGGGAAGATCACCGGCATCGTCGATACGCCTAAGAAGTTCGATGAACACCGGCTGGTGATGGCCGAGCGGGAGTGGGCGCGGATGCGCAAGACCGACTCCCAGGAGTGCCGCAACTGCCATAACTTCGAGTACATGGACTTCACCGAGCAAAAATCCGTGGCGGGACGCATGCACGCCGAGGCCAGCGCTCAGGGTAAGACCTGCATCGACTGCCACAAGGGGATCGCCCACAAGCTACCCCATAACTACCGGGGCAACGACGCCATTTCTCAAGCTTTGGAGGGCGACTCTCCCTCCCATCTCTGATCTCCTCCAGCCCCCTTAAGGACCACAGGCCGGCACTCTATGTGCCGGCAATTCTCAGCAAATACATCCACCCGTTCTGCCCGAACTCTTTCCAAGCCAAAGTGGTTGAATACTGGACACCCGCCCCCAGCAACTGTATAAATGAACACTGTGTTTTTATACAGACCTCAACTCGGGGCCACTCATGTCCAGTTACCAGTTACGCCATGCCAGCGCCGCAGATTGGCTTGACCAGCTCGGAAGTCAGTCAGCCAGTCGGTTCCTTACCTCACTGTGTCGGCCAACCCGCTCCAGTGCACTGGCAACCGTACGCTGCCACAACGGCCAGTCGAGCCAAAACACCTGGTACGAACTGTTCCCATCACAAAGCATTGTCGGGGTCTTTACCCAGCTCTATCGAGTCCTGAAAGCCGATAGCCTGGGGATCATTGTCTGCGAGCAGCGCGATCTCCCCAGCCTGATCCCCATGGCTCAGGCCGCAGGCTTTCGACTCGGGCCAACCCGGATCTGGCAGCAGAGCAATGCTCCCAACAAGCTGCATATCCTGTTACAGCTCTACAAGGGCAAGCCCGTCCCCAGTTGGCAACAAAAAGAGCAGCTCCACAGCCTGGCGGCGGAAGAGGGACAACTTCTGCCATCCACCCTGCTCAACCTGTTGCTTGAGGGGCTGGATGAAGGACTGGTGATCGATCCCTTTATGCAGGATCACAGTATTGCGCTGGGCGTACTGCAGCATGGTCTGCGTTTCGCTGGCGCCCTGAGTGACGGCGAAAAACTTAAAGAGGTTCGTCGCCGCCTTAACGAAGAACCCCAAGCTATAGAACTGATGCGTCAGCCCGAAATGCCGACAACGAAACCGGTACAACAGCTTTCGCTGATCTGATCTTGGTCGTGGAATTAAGCTTCATCGCTTGGCTTCAACAACGCATAACTGTCAGAGAAGCTCCCGTTCGCCCCGATAAAACGGAAAACGCACCGTGTAATACGGTGCGTTTCCTCATTAATCCCTGAGATAACTTAACGTTTCTTGCGGGTATAGGGGACGGGGAACAAGCCGGTATCCTGGGGCATCTGGGCATCCCACTCGTCAAACATCCTTTGTAGGGTTGCGGCACGCTCTGGATATTGACGGGTCAGATCATTTTGCTCTCCTATGTCCTCAGCCAAGTTAAACAAACGGGTCTTGATCTCGCGCTTATCCAACTTGGTTCGGTCACCGTTACGCTCCTCCACCTCTTTAGAATTCCAGGTCAACTTCCAGTCACCATGACGGATCGCATAATCGTTCATATAGCGGAAATAGAGAGTTTCATGGGGCTGGCCAGGCTTTTTCCCTTGCAGGTAAGGCAGCAGATCGACACCATCGAAACCGGTTGCCGGCGTCTCGACGCCGATGTGAGCCATCATGGTGGGCAGCAGATCGATGGAGATCACCGGTTCCTCATAGCGGCTGCCCGGTTCGATCTGACCCGGCCATTTCATCGCAAACGGCACTCGGATCCCCCCCTCATAGGTGTCTCCCTTGAAGCCTTTGAACGGCCCCTTGGACGACATTTTATATTCACCTAAATTGGACTTGTCCCAGCCACCGACGCCGGAGGGGCTGCCGTTATCGGCCAGGAAGATCACGGCGGTATTGTCTGCAATACCATTGCGCTCCAACGCCTCATTGATGGCACCAACCCCGTCATCCACCGCCAAGACCATTCCTGCAAGAATGCGGCGATACTTGAGTTCGATATCCCGCTCTGCATCGATCCGCGCCAAGTAGCTGTCTGGCACCTGCCAAGGGTAATGCACCGCGTTATAGGAGACATAGAGGAAGAAAGGCTCATCCTTATTGCGATCGATAAAGCCGACCGCTTCTTCGGTAAACTTCTCCGTCAGGTAGTCACCGGTCTTGTAGTCCACCTCTTCGGTGTTGCGCATAATCGGCCAGTTATCTTTGCGCTTCACATTGCTAAAGGGTTTACCGTCATGACTGAACGGCTGATCGGCACGATAAAAGTCATGGCCGCCATCATAGAACCCGTAGAAGTAATCCCAGTTTCGATTTTCCGGGCGATGCTTCGCCTCGTAGCGGCCAAAGTGCCACTTGCCGATCACCCCGGTCCGGTATCCCGCCTGCTTGAACAGATCCGAGGCCATCGGCTGATCCACAGGAAAGCCTTTCTTGGACTTGGGACCAAAATTGCCGTGGATCCCAAACTTATCCTGGTAGCGTCCCGAGATCAGGCCAGCGCGTGAAGGACCACACACCGACGAGGTGACATAACCTTGCGGAAAGTGCACGCCTTCGGCCGCCAGTTTATCGATATTAGGGGTCAAGAAGTCATCCGCCCCCTGGTAACCGACGTCCCCCCAGCCCATATCATCGACCAGGACGATAATAAAGTTGGTGGGCTGCTCGGCCAAGGCCAAGCCCGGAGCCGCCAGTGCAGCCAAACAAACAGAACCAAGCAGTGTGTGTTTTTGCCAAAGCATCGTCGTTATTCCCTCAACAGCTATCCATCCCGCCCCCTCAGCACAAGCGGCGGTCAATTTGTCACCAACACCATACCCCCTTGCTTGCGCGGGTGCATCCGCTCGCCATCCCCCAACTCACAACCTTTGAAATACTTTGCAAAACACGGAAATAATTGACATTTTTCACCAACAAAAACCAGGCAGCGCAAGCGAAGAGCAGGAAGGGGAACTCGGAGCAGGCACCGGGTTTTAGAAACGCTGCCAGGTGCCAGGAAGAGCAAGAACTAAGGGCTGGTTTGGGCCAAAACAGGCCATTGAACTGGAATAACAATGTTTGGGGTAGGTTAGATTAGCGAGCGCTCTTTTCGCGTAATCTGACATTGAGAGCTCGGATCGGACCGATGAGCCCGTGCCAATAGCGATGCCGCTATGTCAGATTACGGCGGATCAACCCTTTTCGTTTTGGCCACTTTGGTGCGCGCCTAATCTAACCTACGTCTGGGTAATGCGTACAGAGATCTGGGTTCAGCCGCTGTATCAGGTTACGGCGCATCAAGGCTTATGGTCATGGCCAAATAAGTGCGCGCCCTGAACCTACGCCGAGGTGTGGTACCCAGGCTCAAACAGGCTTGAATGGGGAAGTGGACAGGGCGAAGCCTGACATTGAGATCTCGAACCTGCCTAGTGACTCTGTGCCCTGAGCGCCCCCGTGTCAGGTTACCGCGCATCGAGTCTGATCATTATGGTCACATCCAAGCACCTCTCGATGTTGCGCTTAGCCGCGGTTCAACGGCAACCTTTGGCCAGTGTGGAGCATTGAGAGGCCGTCAGCCTGAATCGACTGTGACAGGATCCATCGCATTTTCTTGTCGGCAAACAAAACGCGCTTCCCTCAAATGAGAGAAGCGCGTTTTTTAATTGGCTTCGTAGGTTAGATCAGCCCGCGGAGCGGGCGTGATCTGACATGGCTTCGTATGATACTTCGTATCCCAAGCGCCAGCTTAGGCTGAGCGTCAGCTTAGGCTGAGCGTCAGCTTACGCGACTACGTCGCTAAGCTAACCTACGGATCGTGCCGTACCCTTAACCCAGCTTCACACGGGCGCTGCGGAACATGCGCATCCACGGGGAGTCTTCGCCCCAGCCGTCCGGGTGCCAGGAGTTGGACACGGTGCGGAACACCCGCTCCGGGTGCGGCATCATGATGGTGGCGCGACCGTCGGTGGTGGTCAGGCCGGTAATGCCCGCCGGGGAGCCGTTCGGGTTCGCCGGGTAGGCGGTGGCGATCTCACCGCGATGGTTGAGGTAACGCAGCGCCACGGTGCCGGAGGCATCCGCTTTCTGGAAGGCATCCAGGTTGGCAAACTCGGCGCGGCCTTCACCGTGAGACACGGCGATCGGCATGATGGAGCCGGCCATGCCGCCCAGGAACGCAGACGGAGACTCCTGCACTTCCACCAGGGAGAAACGGGCCTCGAAGCGCTCGGAGCGGTTGCGCACAAAGTGCGGCCAGTGCTCGGTGCCCGGGATGATCTCCTTGAGGTTGGAAAGCATCTGACAGCCGTTACACACACCCAGGGACAGGGTGGTGTCGCGCTCGAAGAAGGCCTGGAACTGGTCACGGGCACGGGGGTTGAACAGGATGGACTTGGCCCAGCCTTCACCGGCACCCAGTACGTCACCGTAGGAGAAGCCGCCACAGGCCACCAGGGCCTGGAACTGCTCCAGGGTCAGGCGACCTTCGAGGATATCGGACATGTGCACGTCGATAGCTTCGAAGCCGGCACGGTCAAACGCCGCTGCCATCTCCACGTGGGAGTTGACGCCCTGCTCGCGCAGGATGGCCACTTTCGGAGCCGCGCCTTTGACGATGTATGGGGCCGCAATGTCTTCGGCCAGATCGAAGGTCAGCTTGGCAAACAGACCCGGATCTTCCGCGTCCTGCTTCGCTTCATGCTCCTCGCGGGCACACTCCGGGTTATCACGCAGAGACTGCATGTTGAAGGTGGTTTCACCCCAGAGGGTACGCAGCTCGGTACGGCTCTCTTCCACCAGCACGGTCTCGCCTTGGCGGATGGTAACCGTATCACCCTCCGTCAGGCCGCCGATGGCGTGGCTGCAGTCGTTCAGACCATTGGCTGCCAGGATGGCGTCCACGGCGGCACGGTCGTCCTTACGGATCTGCACCACGGCGCCCAGCTCTTCGTTGAACAGCAGCGCCAGGGCATCATCACCCAGACCGGCCAGATCCACCTCAATGCCCTGCTTACCGGCAAACGCCATCTCAGCCAGGGTCACCAGCAGACCGCCGTCGCCCTTATCGTGGTAGGCGATCAGCTTCTTCTCGGCAGACAGCTGTTGGATAGCCAGCCAGAAGCCCTTGAGCAGCTGGGCGTTGTCCACGTCCGGCGCTTCGTTACCCAGCTGGTTGTACACCTGAGCCAGGGCGGAGCCGCCCAGACGCTGCTTGCCGGCACCCAGATCGATAAAGATCAGCTCGGAGTCACCCAGATCGTTGCGCAGCTGCGGGGTGACCGTGTTGCGCACATCTTCCACGCGACCGAAGGCGGTGATCACCAGGGACATGGGAGAGGTCACGGCTTTCTGTTCGCCATCCTGCTCCCAGGCGGTCTTCATGGACATGGAGTCCTTACCCACAGGGATGGTGATACCCAGAGTCGGACACAGCTCCTCGCCCACGGCTTTGACCGCTTCGTACAGGCCGGCGTCTTCACCCGGGTGACCGGCGGCGGACATCCAGTTGGCGGACAGCTTCACGTGCTTGAGCGCACCGATGTGAGCGGAGGCCAGGTTGGTCAGGGACTCCCCCACCGCCATACGGGCGGAGGCACCGAAGTTGATCAGTGCCAGCGGGGTGCGCTCACCCATGGCCATCGCTTCACCCTGGTAGGAGTCCAGGGTCGCCGTGGTCACCGCGGCGTTGGCCACCGGGATCTGCCACGGACCGACCATCTGATCCCGCGCCACCATGCCGGTGACGGAGCGATCGCCGATGGTGATCAGGAAGGTCTTCTCGGCCACGGCGGGCAGACGCAGGACGCGACGGATGGCGTCTTTCACGGTCACACCGCTCATGTCCAGGGCCGGGGAAGCACACTGGGCAGTGGTCGCCTCGCGGTGCATCTTCGGCGCCTTGCCCAGCAGCACGTCCATCGGCATATCGATAGGCGTGTTGTCGAAATGGCTGTCTTCCAGGGTCAGGTGACGCTCTTCCAGAGCCTCACCGATCACCGCAAACGGCGCACGCTCACGCTGA
Source organism: Ferrimonas sp. YIN67 (assembly GCF_057219095.1). Classification (NCBI taxonomy): domain Bacteria; kingdom Pseudomonadati; phylum Pseudomonadota; class Gammaproteobacteria; order Alteromonadales; family Ferrimonadaceae; genus Ferrimonas; species Ferrimonas sp. YIN67. Next base: position 187,299 of record NZ_JBXVVJ010000004.1, on the reverse strand, counting down.
CAGATGGCTTCGAAGGTGGCCAGGTTCTCCGGCGCCACGGCCATCACGTAACGTTCCTGGGACTCGTTACACCACAGCTCCAGCGGGGTCATGCCCGGCTCATCGGAGAGGATATCGCGCAGCTGAAACTTAGCGCCACGGCCACCGTCGTCCACCAGCTCAGGCATGGCGTTGGACAGACCGCCCGCGCCCACATCATGGATAAAGGCGATGGGGTTGTCGTCGCCCAACTGCCAGCAGCGATCGATCACTTCCTGACAGCGACGTTCAATTTCCGGGTTCTCACGCTGCACCGAGGCGAAGTCCAGATCCTCGGAGGATTGGCCGGAGGCCATGGAGGACGCCGCAGAGCCACCCAGACCGATGTTCATCGCCGGGCCGCCCAGCACGATCAGCTTGGCGCCGACCGGGATCTCGCCCTTCTGCACATGATCTTCACGGATGTTTCCGAAGCCACCGGCCAGCATGATCGGCTTGTGGTAACCACGGACTTCGGCGCCGTTGAAGCTCTGTACTTCCTGCTCGTAAGTACGGAAGTAACCGTTCAGGGCAGGACGACCGAATTCGTTGTTGAACGCAGCGCCGCCCAGCGGGCCTTCGATCATGATATCCAGCGGCGTAACGATGCGATCCGGCTTGCCGTAGGCTTTCTCCCACGGCTGTTCGAAGCCCGGAATGTTCAGGTTGGACACGGTGAAACCGGTCAGGCCGGCTTTCGGCTTGGAGCCGCGGCCGGTGGCGCCTTCGTCGCGGATCTCACCGCCGGAGCCGGTGGCGGCACCCGGGTACGGGGAGATGGCCGTCGGGTGGTTATGGGTTTCCACCTTCATCAGGATATGAACCGGCTCCTGGTGGTAGCGGTAGGTGCCATCCTGATCGGCAAAGAAGCGACCGCCTTCGGAGCCGGTCATTACCGCGGCATTATCCTTGTAGGCAGACAAGGTTTCTTCCGGGGTCACCTCGAAAGTGTTCTTGATCATCTTGAACAGCGACTTGGGCTGCTTTTCGCCGTCGATGGTCCAATCTGCGTTGAAGATCTTGTGACGACAGTGCTCTGAGTTCGCCTGGGCGAACATGTACAGCTCGATGTCGTTGGGGTTGCGGCCAAGCTTAGTGAAGTTGGCTACCAGATAATCGATCTCATCTTCCGCCAGGGCCAGGCCCATCTCGATGTTGGCCTGGGCCAGGGCTGCGCGGCCGCCTTCAAGGATATCGACACTGGTGAAGGGCTTGGGCTCGGAGGCTTCAAACAGCACCTTGGCATCGTCAAAGGTGGGCAGTACGGCTTCCACCATGCGATCGTGAATCAGGCCCAGCAGCGCTTTTTGCTGCTCTTGACTCAATTCGCCTTCCAGCTGGATGTACCAGGCCAGGCCACGCTCCAGGCGTAATACCTCGGACAGACCACAGTTGTGAGCGATGTCCGTGGCCTTGGAAGCCCATGGGGAGATGGTGCCGGGACGTGGCACAACCAGCAGCAGCTTACCGGCAGGCTCGTGCTCTTCCATACGGGGGCCGTAGGTCAGGATCTTGGCAAGTTGGGTGGCACGTGGCTCGGAAAGAGGAGCGGAAAGATGGGCGAAGTGGTAGTGTTCAGCGTAGAGGTCAGAAACGGGCAAGTTGGCGTCACGGCAAGCTTCCAGCAGCTTGGTTACCCGAAATGCGGACAATGCCGGCGCGCCGCGAAGGATCTCAATCACGTCGATTCACCTTTTATAGTTATGGTGCAGGGTATTATTTCCCCTTTTGCTTGATGATAGAGTCAACAGGATGTGCCCTCAGGCGCCCCCAATTGCATCAACCACCCAGCAGGGGATTTTGAGGTCGCGGTATTATAAGGAAAAGCCGGGATCAAAACACCCTAAAAGGAGTCGAATACGGTCATGGTGTCAGGCGGCCAAAGGTCAAAAGTGCGACCTGTACTGCAAACTTGGGTTAGTGCCCTGTTACTGACCCTCCTTCCCGGCTGCCTGGACCTTGAACCTCCGTCAAGGCCCGACAGGGAGACGCCGGACACTGTGATTGTGGTTGGCACACTCAGCAGCCCTACCAGCTACCAGCTTAGAGGCGAAGAGCCCATAGGGTTTGATTACGAATTGGCACAGCAGTTTGGCCAATTCCTGGGACGCCCAATAAAGGTCCTGCCATTCACTTCAATGGAATCTCTGTTTGATGCGCTGAACAATAATGAGATCGATCTGGCCGCCGCAGGGTTGAGTCAAACACCAAACCGGCTGAAACGCTGGCACTTCAGCCCCCCGTTGTACCAAGTCACCGCCCAACTCCTCTATCGACAGGGTACGCCTCGGCCCAAAGATCTGAACGCATTAAAACAGGAATTGGTCGTGGTCAAAGGCTCCAGCCATGCCGAACTACTCCAGCGGGCCCAAAGCCAATACCCCAAACTGAGTTGGCGTGAAACTCAGGAATATGACAGCAACGAGCTCGCCGCCATGGTCGCCCAAGGCGATCTGACCTACACCCTGGTGGACTCAACCCAACTGGCGTTCAATCAAAGGTATTACCCGGAATTGAGGGCCGCCTTCGATATCGGCAGTCCCCATGCCGTCGCCTGGGTCATGCTCAAAGACCCATCGGCCCCCCTATTTAGTGCGGTGTTGGACTTTTGGCACGAGGTACTGAAATCAGACCGCTTGCAGCGGCTGGAAGAGAAATATTTTGGTCATATTCAAACCTTCGATTACGTCGATACACGAGCCTTTATCCGTGCAGTAAAACACACTCTTCCCCACTATCAGGGACTGTTTCAACGCAATGCGGGCCCCCTGGACTGGCGAAAACTGGCGGCAGTGAGTTATCAGGAGTCTCACTGGGATCCCAATGCCCGCTCCCCCACCGGGGTTCGTGGCCTGATGATGTTGACCCAGTCGACGGCTAAACGCATGGGGATCACCAATCGACTCGATCCCGAGCAGAGTATTCGAGGAGGCTCGGCCTACCTGCAGCAACTGATCACCCGTCTGCCCCCCAACATTCCCGAAGACGAAGCGATCTGGTTTGCCCTGGCCGCCTACAACATTGGCCTGGGTCACCTGGAGGATGCCCGAGTGATCACCCAGCGAATGGGAAAGGACCCCAATAGCTGGCGAGACGTGAAGGAACACCTGCCCCTGCTAAGGCAACGCAAACATTACGAACAAACCAAGTATGGCTACGCCCGCGGCGATGAAGCCGCCCATTATGTCACCAACATTCGGCGCTATTACGAAACCCTGCTGTGGCTCGATAGCCGTTTTAGCGCCGCCAACCAGGGTGACATGCATCACAAAGCCCAACCATGACCCCAGCACAAGCTCACAACCCTTCAATCAAAAGCGGCCCACATCACCTTTTAATGTGTGAAAAGTCAAAGTATTAACCTTGACAATGGTGGCCGCTCAGACAAGGATGGAAGCCTGGATGAACATGAGAGATCACGGGATCGTCACGCCTTGGCAATCGGACTGTCATGCTCTCCCCATAGGTTTTCAGCATCATCAATAAAAAAGGAGGTAATCAGATGAGATGTAATCGTCGGCGCAAAGCTTTGCAGTCCGCCACTGATCGCCGTAGAACCTGTCGTAAACGCAACCATCTGCGTATCGTGCACCGCAGTCGCCAATTTGACCAACGGCAAGTGGTCGAAGAGGTCTTAACCGACAACCTGGCCTAACACCGGGTTAATAAGCCCTGTGCCGCAAGCCCATCCTCATCCTGCACAGGGCCCAGACGAACCAGACTCTTCGCTACGTTCTCCCCGCTGCTTTCGCCTCTTTTTGTGCCAACTTCAGCGCCTTCTTCTCTGCCCGCCTACGGCGGAAAAAGCTGCTCAGTTGTTCAGAACACTCATTACCCAGGACACCAGCAAGCACCTGTGGCTGATGATTTAACGCTGGGTGCGACAACAAATTCATCACACTGCCCGCCGCTCCGGTTTTTGGATCGCTGGCACCAAAGACCACCCGTCCGACCCGGGCATGCACCAAGGCACCGGCGCACATGGGGCAGGGCTCCAGAGTGACATACAGGGTGGTATCCAACATGCGGTAATTTGACAGCTTGGGGCCCGCCTGACGCAGACAATGCATCTCCGCATGTGCGGACGGATCGTGATCGGTGATCGAGCGGTTATAGCCTTCCGCCAGCACCTCCTCTCCTCGAACCAATACGGCACCCACCGGCACTTCCCCCAGGGCTTCCGCTTGGGCCGCCAACACCATGGCCCGAGCCATCCACTTTTCATCCTGTTGCATCATAACCTCCCCCCCTCAAAGCGCTGGGTATTGTACGGACAGTCGCAGTAATTTCCAGCTCAATCCGCCAACCAATCCCGATTCAGCTGCTGCTCATCCCCCAGGTAATCCAGCAACCAGTTGAGCAGGGCATTATCCTGCTCGGGCTTGCGCCACGCCAGGCAGCAGGCGCTGCTGGGCTGGCCCCCTTCAAACACTCGCTCCACCAATTGCCCCTTTGCCAGCAAAGGGTTGGCCAGATGACGAGGCACATAGCCAATGCCCAGGCCATCGACAAAACAAGCCAAGGCATTGGGCCAATCCGGCACCACGATGCGACGCTGGTTATCCAAAAGCCAGGTTGTCCGTTTGGCCAGGGTGCGCGAGGTGTCTTCCAGGCCGATCACCGGGAACTGGGCCAAACGTTCGGCACACATGTCGGGCAAGGCGGCCACGGGATGGCTCGGTGCCATCACCAATGCCCAGGCCATCTGCCCCATATCCCGGGCACCGAAATCCCCGCCCACCGGCACGGCCGTGGTGGCGCCGATGGCGATGTCGGCACGGCCATCCGCCAGCGCGTCCCAGACCCCGTTAAACACCTCCATGGAGATCACCAGTTCCGCATCATCGAAGGCGGTATAAAAGTCGTGGATCAGTGTCGTGACCCGATCCGCCTTCACGATATTGTCCAGCGCCACCTTAAGGCTGCGTTGCCACCCATTGGCGACCCTCTGGGTATGGCGCCGCACCACCTCCATCTCACGAAGCCAGCGGCGAGCCTGACTCAGGAAGTGCTCGCCGGCCGTTGTCAGAACCACCTTGCGAGCTTGACGTTCAAACAGCACCACCCCCAGCTCAGCTTCGACCTGGCGCACCGAATAGCTGATCGCCGATGGCACCTTGTGCAGCACCCCGGCCGCGGCGCTGAAACTGCCCAAGCGCGCCACGGTATCCAGCATCTCCAACGTACTCCGAGCAAACATCTCCCACCTTTCAAAAATTTTCACAGCTATGGGCAAAATATAGCGTTTAACACCGAGTTTTTCAGCCTTTAAACTCCCCGGCCTTATGAAATGGCTGGCTTTCGCCCAGCTTTCGATCCAACAAATGAGTTAACACTATGCGCATTTCCAAACTGGAGCTGATCTATCTGGCTGGCCTGTCGATGCTCGGCTTTGTCGCCACCGACATGTACCTCCCGGTCTTCAAGGAGATGGAAGGCTTCTATGGCACGGGTCCTGAGCCCATCGCCCTCTCACTTTCCATCTTCCTGGCTGGCCTGGCCGGTGGCCAGCTCCTGTGGGGCCTGGCGTCCGACCGCTTCGGCCGCCGTAACACCCTGATGGCAGGCTTAGTGCTCTATACCCTGGCCTCTCTCGGTCTGGCGTTGTGCAGCGAAGTCTGGCAATTGCTGAGCCTGCGCTTTATCCAGGCCATCGGCGTCTGCGCACCGGCGGTGATCTGGCAAGCCATGGTGATCGACCGCTATCCGGGCGAAAAGGGCCAGCAGATCTTCGCCACCATCATGCCCCTGGTCGCCCTCTCCCCGGCACTGGCCCCGCAACTGGGTGTTGGCCTGTCACTGATGTTTGGCTGGCAGAGCATCTTTGTCGCCCTGACCGTGCTGGGTGTGGCGCTGGTAGCCATGACCTACCGCATCCCCAATGTGGTACCGACCCGTTCAGAGCGATCCATGGCGGGCGACATCCGCTCCCTGCTCAGCTCCCGTGTGTTCATGGGTAACGTGATGATCTTTGGTGCCGCCTCCGCCGCCTTCTTTGCCTACCTGACCGGAGTCCCGGAGATCATGGCCAGCATGGGCTATGACGCCAGCCAGATCGGCATGTCGTTCATTCCGCAAACCATCGCCTTTATGGCCGGAGGCTATGCTGGTAAGAAGCTGGTCGCTCGACACGGTGATCGTCGTATCCTGAACGGCCTGATCGCCTTGTTTGTGGCAACGACAGTCACCATCTTTACGGTTTCACAAATGCCGCTGACCGCAATCTGGCAACTCCTTGTGCCATTTTGCTTCCTGGCAGTGGCCAATGGTGCCCTCTACCCCATAGTGGTCAATCGCGCCCTCTCCAGCGCACCGGAATGCGCCGCCACGGCAGCGGGTCTGCAAAACAGCCTGCAGATCGCCATCAGCTTCGGCGCGAGCGCCATCGTGGCCGCCTATGCCAGCCATGCGCTGTCCGTCTCAGGCATGGTGATCCTCGGGGCAGCCGTACTCGTCGTCGCCGGCTATGGCCTCAGCCACAGAGGTGAACAAACCCTCAAGCTGGCGCCCGAGCCAACCCTCTAAGCGCCATCGCTCCAAAATATACAGCCGCCCACCGAGGCGGCTGTTTCATCTGCACTGTGCCACTCCTCACTCAGCAGCCCAACACGAGCGACAGGGATCAAAATTAAATTTTGTTGACTCGATAGTGAACATTGATTGACCATGGAGATCATAACCCTATAATCATCTGCACTATAATCTTAATCATTAGGGACTTAAGGGAGCTGTTCATGTGGAGCGCGGTTGGATGGTTTGGTTCACTTTTGTTACTTTTGGGTTTTGCCTTCCTTACCTACGCCAACCCTAGCCAACGCAATGATCGTCTCTATATCCTGATCAACCTGATCTCCGCCATCTGTATCGCCCTGGCCTCGGCACAGCTTCACTCCTGGCAACCGGTCGCCATCAACAGCCTGTTTGCCCTGTTCAGTATCGCCGCCCTGTATAAGATAAAACCCTACTTTCCCGGGTTAACCCCGTCCCGGCTGCTCATGATGCTCGGCGGCCTCATCGTTGCCGGAGTTAACCTGGCTGCCCTGAGTCATGACTATGCCTTCGAAATCATCGGCTGGGCCGGTGCATTCGGACACATCGGCGCCTACCTGCTGTTTTGCAGTCAGCAGCTAACCCGCTTCCAGTACTACCTGCTCAGCATGCTCAGTGCCCTGTGCATCATGCCCGCAGTGATCATCAGTGCCAACTGGCCCGTCTATGTACAGCAGTCGATCTGGGCCGCCCTCTCCCTTCGGTCCCTGTACCGTGTCGGCCACACCCGGGAAGCCTTCTGATCCCCCACGGCCAGAGCTTAACCCCTTACCCAATACACAAAGACCGGTGCGTCGACACCGGTCTTTTTCAACAGGACAAACCCAGCCCCGAGTAAAGGTTCAGGGTTGCCATGCCTGACTGGTCAATGGTCATCCAGCAACAACGCCATATCACCCGTTACCCGAGTTGAACAGGCCAGAAACATCCCTCGCTCGATCTCCTCTTCGCTCAGGCCAAACTTGGAATGGCTGTCCAGCTTCGCCCTCTCACCCTGGCACTTGCACGCTCCGCACACGCCGGTACGGCAGGCGGCGAAGATGGGAATACCACTCGCCTCCAGGCTTTCCAGCACCGTCTGGCCTGGCAAGATGGGTAACTCGACGCCATCCAGCGACAGGGTGTGCGCTTGCTCTGCGCCTCCCGCGTTCATGGCCAACGGCGCGGCACCACTGTGAAACGCTTCACAGTGCACGTTACTCGCACCCAGTTGCTTCGCCAACGTCTGCGCACTGGCCATATAGCCTTCGGGACCGCAGATCATCACGCTGCGCGTTGCCAAATCGCCCACTCCCTGCAACTGCGCCTCTGCCAGACGATTGCCCTCGGTGCTGAGCAGCCAATGCAGACGAAAGTTGGGATGACGGCCCGCCAGGTGTTCCAACTCCACCGCGAAGATCTTATCCGCCTCGCTGCGCACGCTGAAGATCAGCACAATGTCGGCGTCGGGCTCCCGATGAAGCCGATCTTTGAGCATGGAGAACAAGGGGGTAATACCACAGCCCGCCGCCAGCAGTAACCAGGGCTGCTCCCCCGCCAGTTGACTGTGAAACTCGCCCGCCGGAGGCAAGGCTTCCAGCTGATCGCCCATCTTCAGCTGATCCAGCAGATGGTTGGAGACCCGTCCACCGGGCACCCGCTTGATCGCCAGTTGCAGGCGATGGTCCCCGGGCGTCGAGCTGAGGCTGTAGGCACGCACCGAGGTTTGTTCACCAATGGGCACTTTCAGGGAGATAAACTGGCCGGGAATGAAATCTGGCAGCGCGTCAGCCATAAAGGTAAAGCGGGTGACATCGCTGGTTTCCGGTTGAGCACCGACACAAGTGAGCTGCATATCGGCTCCTATCTGTTGATGAGAAAAAGGGGCCTGGTACCTAAAATACCCGGCCCCGTTCCTTGCAGGGAATGTCTGCGGACTTACGCCGCCAAAATGTCGTCCAGATCTTGCTCAACCGTGGTGATCAGTCGCAAGCCAAACTTGTCGTTTAACGCTGCCACCAGGTTATCGGTCAAAAAGCCCGGGACCGTGGGTCCAACCCGGATATCCTGGATCCCCAGTGCCAGCAGGGTCAGCAGGATGGCGATCGCCTTCTGCTCAAACCAGGACAACACCATGGACAGGGGCAACTCATTGACACCACAGTCGAACGCCTCGGCCAGGGCCAGGGCCAACTGAATCGCGGAGTAAGCATCGTTGCACTGGCCAACGTCGAGGAAACGCGGCACCCCGTTGATATCGCCAAACTCCAGATCGTTGAACTTAAACTTGCCACAGGCCAGGGTCAGGATCAGGGTGTCCTTGGGCGCCTGGGCCGCAAACTGGGTGTAGTAGTTGCGCTCGGCCTTATCACCGTCACAGCCACCGAGCAGGAAGAAGTGCTTGATATTGCCCGCCTTGACCTGATCGATCACCAAAGGCGCCGCCGCCATCAGGGCGTTACGGGCAAAACCTGTGGTGGTGTAGTGGGGGATCTCATCGTACTTGAACCCGTCTTGCGCCAGGGCACAGTCGATCACGGCGGAGAAATCCTCCCCTTCCAGGTGCGTCACCCCCGGCCAACCCACGATGGAGCGGGTAAACAGACGGTCGCCATAGCCTTCAATGCCCCGGCCCGGCTCAGGATCAATCAGACAGTTGGAGGTCATCACGATGGCACCCGGGAAGTTGGCAAACTCTTTTTGCTGGTGCTGCCAGGCCGTACCATAGTTCCCCACCAGATGGGGGTACTTATGGCCCAGCTCCGGGTAGGCGTGGGCGGGCAGCATCTCACCATGGGTGTAGACGTTGATGCCTTTGCCCTGGGTCTGCTCCAGGATGTGTTGCAAATCAATCAAATCATGACCGGACACCAAAATGGCCTTGCCTGCTATGGGTTTGAGGTTGACCTTTACCGGCTGCGGATGACCAAAGGTCTCCGTCTCACCCAGATCCAGCAGCTTCATCACCCCGAAATTCAAATGACCGATGGCCATGGACAGTTCCAGCAACTCCTCCATCTCAGTGGGATCTTCCCCCAGGCGGGCCATGATCCGGTGCAGTTCGGCATACAGGGTCTCATCCTGCTGGCCCAGCACCCGAGCGTGCTCCAGGTAGGCTGCCACCCCCTTAAGGCCATAGAGACAGAGTAAACGCAGGCCAACGATGTCTTCGCCGACTTCGGCCAAGCCACGGTTCACCATGGTCTCCGGGGCCCGGGCCAGAACGTTCGCCTTTTCGACCGCCAGCTCAAAACCGGCTGCGCCGCAAGGCTGCTGCACCGGTTCACCGGCCGCCGCGCAGGCCTGCTCATAGGCCCGCTTCATTCGGTTGCGCAGAGTCATGGCCCGCTCGGTGTACGCCAACAGACGATCGGCATCGAAGTTCACATTGGTCAGAGTAGAGAAAAAGGCTTGGGGCACATAGGTGTCGACTTCGACATCGACAATATCGAAACGGCGTGCCAGATGGGCATAAGCACTGACGCCCTGCAGCAGGTAGACCAGCACATCCTGCAGATCCGAGATCTCGGCGGTCTTACCACACATGCCCATGGAATAGGCGCAGCCATTGGCCAGAGGAGTTTGGATGGTTTGCTCACATTGCACACAGAACATGGAGGCACTTCCCTTAAGTTGCATTTGATTGTCATGTTTTGTTCGAGCATACGATCCCTTCCTTTTTCAATCATGCATTTTTTTTGCAGCTTTTGCATTTCATTGATCCAGATCATCTTGTGGCCCATAAAAACACAAAGGCCCTGCACAGTGCAGGGCCTTAAAGCCTTATTTATATTAGGGGTTTTATTGAGTCTTAGAAGACCATCGCCACCAGGGGAGGCACCAATACCGCACTCAGCAATGCCGACAGGGCCATGGCCAACCCGGCAAAGGATCCCATCTCAACGCTCTCCTGGAAGCCCCGTGCCGTGCCGACCCCATGACCTGTGATCCCCAGCGCGATCCCCTTAACCGGATCGTCACGGATCCCCGCCCAGGACATCAGCCCGGGTCCGATCACCGCCGCCAGGATCCCGGTGGCGATCACCACGCAGGCGGTCAAAGCCGGGATCCCACCTATCGCCTCACTGATCCCCATGGCCACCGGCGTGGTCACCGACTTGGGCAGCAGTGACAGGGTGGTGGTGGGATCGGCCCCCAATAGCCAGGCGATCGCCAGGGTCGACAGCAGGGTCATCATGACCCCAAACATCAGGGTGATCGCCACCGGCAAGGCCATCGTCCGCAGCTTGTCGAGTTGTTGATACAGGGGCACCGCCAGGGCCACGGTCGCCGGCCCCAACAGGAAGTGGACAAACTGTGCACCATCAAAATACTGCTGATAGGGTATCTCAAACAGCAGCAACACAGATGCCAGGATCACAATCGCCATCGCCACCGGGTGCAGTACACCGGGGCGCCCCAAGCGCTCATACAATTGCAGCGACAGGGAGTAGGCCAGCAAGGTCCCAAGCAGACCCAGCAGTGGAGAGCTCGACAGGTACACCCATAATCCATCCCAATTGGCATTCATACCGCTCTCCGCCCCATCAACCACTGCAGCAACCATGCACAGGCCAGCATGGTGATCACCGTACCCAGCAGGATCACCACCGCAATAGGCAGCGCACTTTCCCTTACCTCATCAAGATACAGGACGATCCCCACCCCGGCTGGCACGAACAGCAACGCCAGGTGTTTAAGCAGAGTACCCGTAGCTTGCGCCAAAGCAGGCTCGACCCGACGCCTGAGGATCATCACCCCCAGCAACAAAGACATGCCGATCACCGGACCGGGGATCGGCAGGCCCAGCACCAGCGCCAACGATTCCCCAACCAATTGAAACAACAACAGCAACACCAGGCCGTTGATCCACTGCATTTCCATTCTCCATCGCCGCGTACCTTGCTGCGTCTATTAGGCCACAGCCGGTGCAGGAAACCCAAGTCGAACTCTGCGGTGATGTATCCGCCTCACCACCTTGACTTTTAACCTTTACATCAGTGAGTTATACCAGCAAAGTGGAACAAAGAGAGAGCCCTGTGACTTTGCCCGAAAGACAAGGAGCCGTCCGATGCCCTATCGCAAGCTGTTTATCTGTTTACTCCTGCTCGGATCAGCCGGCTGTGCCCAGTACCAAAACCACCGGGGTGTCGAGGTGGGCTGGCAGGCGCAGTGGTCAGAGCAACTGATCAGGGGCCAGACCCACAGGCGGGAGGTCCTGGCCATGCTGGGTCCCCCGTCCCAAATGGTGGCTCTGGGTGAGAGCAGCGCACTCTACTACCTGTTTGAGCGCAGTCGTGGCCAGGCGCTGATCTTGCTGCTCTATAACCGATTTGACATCCACACTCGCTACGACCGTGCGGTGTTCTTCTTCGATGAGAACGATCTGTTGACCGATCACAGCATCCGGTTGGTCGATGATGACCGGTCCTAGAGCTCTGCTGGTGCTGCTTCTGCTCAACCTGTCGGCCTGCAGCCTGTACCGCTACGATATGGGAACGGCCCTCCCTGCCATACCCTCCCAGTCGACACCACCGACACTCTCCGAGGTGTTGGCGCAGTTCGGGCCGCCGGAACGCTTAGCGGCAACGGAGTCCGGGTATGTCCTGGCCTGGGAGCACTGGCGGGTCGCGCGAGATTCGGTGGGCTTTAGCCTGCGCGGCACCCCCCTGGAATTTCTCAGTCTTGACTGGGGCCGGGCTCGTTTAACAGGTGAATTCCTGCTGTTGAGCTTCGATCAACAACACCGGCTCAGCGGACAGGCTTACCAGCAGTTCAATCACTCCTTGGGCCAAGGCCAATCCGTCCAGCCCCTGTTCGCCCTGATCCCTGTGGTCGACGTGGCCGACCTGCTTGACCCCCTCCCCGCCCACGACTGGGGTGCGCTCTCCCTGGATCCCCTGCCCCAGACCCTGAACCATGCCCAGCGCATGGAGAATGGTCAACTGGAGCAGCGCGGCACCCCCAGCGGCGCAGGACAACGCAGTTTGGAGATGCAGTAAGCATTAGGTTTGAACCCCTCTCAGGTTTCGGCTGGAGCAATGAAACGACGCATCCTGCTGTTGCCCCCTATCGCTGCTGTTCATCGAGCGCTTTGCTCGCTCCTGTGCCCGCCCCAAGCGCGCCTCTCGAAGCGATCCAAAGCTGACATGGCCTTGCCCACCAAACACCGAAGGGCAATAACGGATAAGTAACGATTTTTATGCTGTACGGCCGGAGCGATAACGCGCTCCCACCCAGAGATCCTCGGTTTCCCCGCAATGAAAAAGCCGTCGTACGGGACGACGGCTTTCAAGGCCAACAGAGTCAGCGCATGGAGCGCACCAGGTAGGCCAGCACCCCATCCAGTGACTCGGGCACCTTGAGGTTGACGTAAGGCTGAGCGGGCACCAGATAGCCTCGCTGCACCAGCTCATCCAGCAGATCCAGATGCTCAATGCCGGTTTTACCCAGCAGCAGGTTATCCAGCGAGCGCTGCTCACTGGCCCGCAGGATCGCCAGGAAACCGCTCAGATAGAGGTGATCCTTGGTGAAACCGCCGCCGCGGAAAACCCGGGAGGTAATGGTGAAGGCGTCGTCCGCGGCGATCTGATGCTCCTCGTGCAGGCACTCGTAGGTCTGGACAAAGCCCTCCCGCCGGACCATGGAGTCGACTGCGATCACCCGCGCGGCCAACTGCTTCAAGCGTGACAGCTTCATCTCACCGGAGGTGAACTCGGCGAGGATCGCCAGCCCCTCCTGGGTGAAGGTGGCTCCGGGCAGGCCCAGCCGCAGCAGCTTCAAAGGCTGCTTGCGGGCATTGACCGTGGTGGCCACATGCACCCCGAGTTCATGCTGGGCCAGGTTGGCCAGCTCCGATGGCTCGAACTGGGCATAGCGGTTGAGCAGCAGCTTGGGGCTGTCACTGACCACCATGGCCCGCGCCGCGATCTGGCCGCTGAGGCCGATCTTGCACTCCATGTCCCACTGGGCCGCCTGCTGCTCCAGCCACACCTTGGCCTGGGCGGCACTGAGCAGTTCCGGATCCCGCTCCTCCAGATCCGCCGCGTGCAATAGGAAGGCGGCGTTTTTCAGATCCCGCTCCGAGGGCTGACCGTAATAGCGCAGCGAGTTGTAGAGAAACGGCTCGCTGCCGACGGAGCTGATCAGATCGATCTTGCTGGCCAGGTTGTCCACCGAGGCACCGTACAACTGCTTGATCCCCGGATCGTCCAGGCTCTCCAGCGGCAAGCGATAGAGCTGCTCACGAAACGCCGACGGGTCCAGCGCCAACTGCCGGTAGCGGTAGTTGGGTTGATAGCGCCGCGGCGAGGCGAAGAAGCGTTTGCGTTCGCTCTGCAGGTTCAGCGGGTTGACGTAAACCAGGGTGTCCACCCCGCGGGCCAGCTTGTACAGCTGGTTATCCAGCTTGAGCAGGGCCGGATCAATGGCACTGCTGAGCATGTCGGCCTTGCGGGTCTTGCGCTTGCGGTTGTACTTGCGCTCGAAGAAGGCACTGGTGGCACTGAAGGCGTGCTTCATCCCCAGCTTCAGGCCGTCCACCACCAGGGGATACACCTCGCCGCGCTGCTCGTCCATGTAGATCTTCTTGACCTCGGTGGGCAGCACCAGGGTGCGATCGAAATGGGCGTTGGTGTGAGCGATAAGATAGCCCCGACCGGCAAACACCTCGTTGATCTTGGCGTCCACCTCAATGTTGGGCAGAGGGATCTGCCCCAACTCGCCACAAAAACGCTGGGCGACGTCGCCCCAGCGCTCCATGTCGATCTGTTCGGTGCCGATGTTGAACACCGGACTGGGGCGCTCGATCCGCTGGTAGTTGTAGGAGTGGATATCAAACACGATCACGTGTTGGAACATCGACTCCAGCTTGGCGATCAACGCCTCGTACAAGCGATAGAACTGGCAGTGCTTGTGCTGGCTAAGATCCCGCTGCTTACGGCTCAGAGGCTTTGTCCACACCCGCTTGCCCCAGGCCGACTTATAGTAGGTCGACAGGGTCATGGAGCGGTTCAAGTCATACTCGAAGCGTGAATCGCAGCCCAACAGGGTAATGGGCTGGGAGGCCAGCATCTCGTCGGTGAAGGGATCCTCCTCGAAATAGCGCTCCTCCTTGCTCAACAAGCAGTTGGGCAGCAGATCATCTCGCAGCCGATGGCCGGCGTGGATCGCCGTCGCCACCACCGGCAGATAGGCGTCGATCTTCAGGTAGAAGCTGCCCTCCTCGATGTGCCCGGCGAAGATCTCTCCTTTGCGGATCAGGCCAATGGCCTGCTCCAGGCTATAGGTTGGCATCTTCTACCGCGCGACGGAATTCGGTCTTACGCTGGGCCAACAGCTCCCGGGACTGGACAATGTTCTCGGCAAAATCGATCACCGGACGCTGCAACTTGACCCGGTTGAGTTTGTTGATCCGGGCAATGCCGCCGGGGCTCAAGACATTCACCTCAACCAGCTTGGAGCCGATCACGTCCAGGCCGACAAAATAAAGGCCATCGCGCACCAGCTTGGGCCCGATGGCAGCGCACAGTGCCTTCTCCTCTTTGGTCAGGGTGTGTTTCACCACTGTCCCACCGGCGTGCACATTAGAGCGGATATCGCCCTTGGCCGGCACCCGGCGCATGGCACCGATGGGCTCACCGTTAAGCATCAGAATGCGCTTGTCGCCCTGCTCCGCCCCTTCGATGTAATCCTGCAAAATCACATAGTTGGAGTTGCCACCATGACCGATGTAGAAATCCAGCAAAGAGCTGAAGTTCTGCATCGCGCTCTTCTCGATAAGGATCACCCCCTGGCCACCGTAACCGTTGAGCGGCTTGAGGATCATCTTCTCCTGTTCGCTCTCCTCCAGCACCTTCATCAGGTGTTCCTTGTTCTTGGAGACGTGGGTGGTGGGGATAAACGCCTTGGCCGCGCCGCCCATGGAGGCGGTGTACAGCTTGTTGTTGGCCAGGCGCAGCCCCTCCAGATCGTTGATGATCAGGGTGTCTTCCTTGACCGAGTCAAGGAAGTTCAAAGCCAGTGCATCCAACGGCGGATCGCTGCGCATAAAGATGCAGTCGAAACCGGCCATCGGTAGCATCGCCTTGCGAAACTGCACCTGACTGTAGAAGGTAGGGATCTTTTCGTGGATCTTCTGCCCCTTGGTGATCACCTGACAAAAGCCATACACGGTGCTGTCACGGATGGTCAGGCCGGAAGGGGTAGTGATGGCCACGGTGTGGCCACGCAGGGCGCACTCATGGACCAGGCGCAGGGTGGAGTCGTGCTCCGGCTCCACCTTGTCCCAGGGGTACATCATAAAACAGATCCGCATCGTCAATATCACTCGCAAAAGGGGCCAAGGCAGCGGGGCTGCTGCGCTCGACCAGCCCGGCACTCCAAACAGAGGGGCCAAATTAGACTGTCACGTCTTCTTGGGGAGAAAACGGACTAAGAACCGGAGAACTTCCGTTAAAACGCGGTTTATAGTCCACTGTGAGGATAAAGAGAAACCAGAAGTTTTTGTCGAAAAGGCAATTGCCATTTATCATTCCTCCGTCACCGTTTTTTCCTTTGGTAAAGCCATGGATGTCAAAGTTTTCAAAACCTTTTTAACCGTTGCTAAGCAGCGCCATTTCGGCCGTGCCGCCACCGATCTCTATATCACCCAGGCGGCGGTCAGTGCCCGTATTAAGCAGCTAGAAACCTTCTTCGACACCCAGCTGTTTGTGCGCGATCGCAATGCCATCAAACTCACCTCCGCCGGTGAGCGGCTGATCGATTATGCCCGGATCATGGTCAGCACCCTGGAGCAGGCAAAATTGGAGCTGGCACTGGAGAGCAATAAGACGGTGCAACTGGCCATCGCCGGCACCCCCAACATCTGGGACGCCTACCTGCAGCACTGCCTGAGCCTGATCACCGATGCCTTCAGCGGCTACGGCTTCAATGCTCAATCCCTGGGGCGAGAGCAGATCAACAACGCCCTGCTGGACCGAACCCTGGATCTGGGGCTGATGTTCGACCCAATGAAGTCGGATGATCTCATCTGCAAAGAGGTGGCGACACTGGAGCTGGTGTTGGTCGCAACCGCTCCCACCGACGTCGAGCAGGCCCTCTCTGGCCGTTACATCTATGTAGACTGGGGGACTCGCTTTGCCTCCGAGCACGCCCAACGCCATTCGCGGATCCCGGCCCCCTTCCTACGCACCTCGACCGGTCGTATTGCACTGGACTTCATCCTGGAAAAGGGCGGCGCCGCCTACCTGCCCCTCTCCCTGGTCCAGCCACTACTGGACTCGAACCAGCTATTCACAGTGGAAGGGAGCGAACTGTGGCAACGCCCCATCTTCCTGAGCTATCGCAAGGGCACCTCGGCGCTGGAAGCGATCGAGCGGATCGAGGCCTTGATCAGTGATACGGACCCCGCCTCCGCCTTTACCCTTCAGCAATTGGGGAATTAGTATCGAGGACTGGAGACAGGTAAGGATAGCGAAAATAGGGAAAAGCAGGGGAAAACAGAAAAGAGCAGAAAAGAGCAGAAAACTCCCGCTCTTTGCTCTTCCTGCAATCAGTAATCTTTCAGCGCTTTGTCTTATGATCTGTACTTTGCCAAGCCAGCCTCCTGCTGTTGGCACCGACCTATGCCTTCGCAAGAACCTGCGTTGAACCCTTAACTTTATCTGACCTCAAGTGCCAAAAGGCGAACCAAATGGTTCGCCTTTCTCATCTTCTTACTCCATGCCCGCCGGTGGTTCCGCCAGGGCGACACCGCTATCGCTGATACTCTGAACCAGCATATAAATACTGGTCGCGGCAAAGATCACCCCGAAAAACATCGGCAGGGACGTCAGCTTAGTGGCCCCCCCATTGGCTAAAAGTGGGCCGCTGACCGATCCGACGCTGTAACACAGCAACATCAACTCGGTAATGGAGACGATCTTGCTATTGTCTTGGCCCTGACAAGCCTGAGCGATGGCGATGGGATACAGGGCAAAAGCTGCCATGCCAAGCAGCACCAAGGCCAGGATCAGCGTTGGGACGGTCGCCGCCGCCAACAGCGCCAAAGCGCCCACCATACCCAGCAGGCTGAACATCGCCTGCAGCCAGGTGCGGCTAAAGCGGGCCGACAAACTGCCGACCAGAGGCTGCACTAACAGGCCACCGAGGATCACCATGGCCATCATCAGTCCAACCTCGGAGCCAGCTATTTGATGTTGGCGCAGATACACAGGCAGCAGGCCATAGAGGGGTCCCAGTACCAACCCGGACACCAGGCATCCGATCACTGCCGGGCCCTTGAAATGTTTGAGTGAAGCCAGCCCTAAACGATGATGCTCGGCCAGGCGCGGAGTGCCCCGACGCACCAGCATCGGTGGCAACATCGCCAAACTAAGCACCCCGGCAACGAGGAGAAAGGGCATCAACCCTTGGGTACCCATGGCGCCGATCAGAAGCTGGCCAAGTGCGTTACCCCCGTAGAGGGCACTCATGTACAGAGCGAGCCTGCGTGCTCGAGCTCGCTCATCATCCACCAGCAACAACCAGGACTCCACCACGACAAACACGCCGGCAGTTGCGATCCCTGCCGCCAATCGTGCCACCAGCCAGAAACCGACATGAGGCAGTAACGCCATGGCCAGTACCGTCATCACCAGCACACCAAGAAACAACACAAAGGCCCGCCGGTGGCCGAGACTGCGCACCACAGGCTCGATCCTCAATGCCCCCAGCAGCAGACCGGCATAATACGCACTGGCCACCCAGGCCGCCAAGCTGGCTGGCAGCCCTAGGGAAGAGAGTGATAGAGGCAGCAGGCTCATAAGAAAACCTGCGGCAACGGCAAATAGGGACAGTCCCATCACAGGAACAAGGATCCCAGTGGCGGGTTTCACAACAGCACGGGTAGGCACTGCAGACTCCAGATAAAAAGGGTAAGCAACAGATCCGAAGGGGTCGGACACTCTGATCGAAAAATCGGCGCGATGGTGAAGGGAAATGAGATTCGGGTAAAACGAAGATTTCTTATCGTAAAGATCACGAAAGGTATTTAGTTGAAGTAAAGCCATGCCGCAATACGCAGGCATGGCTTCAAAGTCCCCATCTAAATGGTGAAAAGCACGGTGTTGTCAGTCCATGGGCCTCTGCTGAGCCAACTGCTCACACGCCTGGATCACCGCATCATCACTGCTGAGGTAGAGATCCTGCTGCTCGGCAGGATCCGCCAGCAGGTCGTAGCAGGCGGCACTGCCCTCCTGGCTCAGGGCCTTGAGTTCCCCGGTACTGACCGCCCAGCGATCGATCCCGGCGCTGTCACTATAAAGCTCTGAATAGACACTACTGCGCGGCTCCGGCAGGAGGATCCCGGCATTGAGGTAGCCAAGCAGGCTTTGCCCATCGATGATCGAGGCCTTGGGCGTGGCGTTACCCACCTGGGCCAGGGTGGCAAACAGATCCTGAACTTGGACCGGTGCCCCCACCTCGGCGCTGCGGATCCCCAACCGATCGCCACCGGCAATAATCATGGGCACCCGAACCCCGCCCTCATAGACGGTCCCCTTACCATGATCCTTGGCAAAGGGCAGGCCCGCCTCTTCGATGATGACACTGCCCGGCGTGCCGTTATCACCAAACACCACCACCAGAGTATTGGCCAACACCTCGGGAGCCATCCGGTCGAGTAACTCCCCCAGATAGCCATCCATGGTGGACACCATGGCGCGATAACAGTCTGCTACCTTGTCCTGTCCCTCTTTGCACAGGGTGCCTGCCGGATCCTGCAACTCAACGCCTGTGTAGCGCCCCGCCGGAGGGACCTGGAAGGGATCATGGGGCGCATTGAACGCCAACTGCACAAACCAGGGTTGATCCGGCTCCTGCGCAGCGATCCACGCCTCGGCCATACGAGCCTGGGCAGCGGTGGCATATTCCGTGGTCGTA
The DNA here is from genome assembly GCF_057219095.1 of Ferrimonas sp. YIN67. Taxonomy (NCBI): domain Bacteria; kingdom Pseudomonadati; phylum Pseudomonadota; class Gammaproteobacteria; order Alteromonadales; family Ferrimonadaceae; genus Ferrimonas; species Ferrimonas sp. YIN67. The sequence continues at coordinate 167,832 of NZ_JBXVVJ010000004.1, read as the reverse complement.
ACCGCGATCGGCAATTCACCGGCATCAGCCTGTAACAGTTCCCACTGGAAATAATCACTGACGTTGCCTGCCGTCCAAGCGGCATGATCGAAGCCTCGATCCGTGGGATAAAAACCTTCACGATTGCCCAGGTGCCATTTACCAAACAGCGCGGTGGCATAGCCCTGTGGTTTCAACGCCTCGGCCAGTGTCTGTTCGGACAGGGCCAGGGTCCCGACGCTGCCTCCTGCATGGGTCACGCCATGGCGGAATGCGTGGCGACCGGTCAGGAAGCCAGCCCGAGACGGCGAGCACATGGGATTGGCCCAGGCGTAGCGAAACAGCACGCCCTGTTCGGCCAGGGCATCGATGGTGGGGGTCTGGGCACTGTGGTTGGGTTGCTCACCATAGCCACTGACATTATCGACACCCAGATCATCGGCGATCACCACCAGCAGGTTGACACTGCCTTCGGTGGGCACCACCACGGACTCGGCCTGGCGCACGCAACGAATTGGGTTGGCATGACGCAGGATGTCGCCCTGGGGGCCCTTGTAGTAATAGGTGCCCGTGGCTCCACTGCCCTGGCTGACACCGCTTGTGGTGGCAACATCCAGTTTATCGTTGCTGCGCTGGGCACCGGCGCCATGCACATCCTTGAGCGCACCATTGTGGAACCCCATGGCCTGACCGAAGGCGTGATACACCCCGTTGCGGCCCAAACCTTTGAAATTTTTGTGCGTCGTGCTGCTCCAGTAGTAACCCCAGTCGGTCTGACCCGCCTCATTGGTGATCGCCATCGCGCTAAAGAGCGGATCGATTGCCGCACTGTTGTGGGTCTGGGGCGAGCGGGAGTAATCCAGGATGCTGTGCAACTCCTTGGCATCGGGCAGGCGCCAGTCCCTGTGGCCGCCAGTCTGCGCCGCCGCACATTGGGCCAATGCATTCTCCCAACTCGTGCTCTGACTGTCGGCTTGCTGCCACATCAGGCCGGTGGCCCTGTCCGTCACCGTACCATCGCCGTGATCCACCAGATCATTCACGCCATAATCAGGCTCTCCCGCCACACAGCGCACATAGTACGCCTTGTTATTGAGCGGATACCCCTTGATCCGGCCATCAACAAAGTTAACCCCGAACAGGGTCGGGCTGTCGTTCATGGTGGTGCCACTGTAGACGGTACTGGTGACATACTGGCCGTCGATCACCCGTTCACCGGCATCGAGATCCCCAAAGGCCCAGTCAAACTCCGGCGCCAGGAAAGGGTTAAGGATCGAGGTGTCCGTGCCTTCGTAGCCACTGGCATCCTCCCCGGTGAACAGGATCAGCGAATACAGTTCCTTGATACCGGGCAGGCGCCAGTCTTCCCGACCATCCAGGCTCAGGCCATCGCAATAGCTCAGCGCTTCGGTCTGGGTCAGCTTGTCCGACACATTGACCACCCCGTTGCCATCGAGATCGCTACTCTGCTGCCAAATAAGGCCGGTCACAGCGTCAGTCACCGTCATACCACTGGCGGAAACCTCATAGCTTGGTCCCCTGCCCAGGTGATCACCATCCTGCCCCTGTCCACTGCAGGGCACCACCGCACCGCTGGCGGAATCAAAGCAACTCTCCTGACCTGTGCCGACGATGGCATAGCTCAGCCTGAGATCCGCCTCGGCGGCGGTGATCCTCACCGTCACGGGTGCACTGTCCTCGGTGCCATCGTTCACCACCAGGCTGACCCGATACTCGCCCGGTTGATCCGCCCGGAAACGTACCTGTACGCCGCTCGCCGCGGACAAGGCGGCGGAACTGCCCTGGGGCCTGATATCCAGAGTCCACCGGAAGGTGAGGGGATCGCCATCCTCGTCGCTGCTACCCAACGCGGACAGGGACACCCACTGTCCGGAATTCACTTCCTGATCGTCACCGCCATCGGCTATCGGCGCTGTATTCACCGGCGGAAGCGGTTCTGGGGACGACTCGGACGACTCGGACGACTCGCCGCCACCGCAGGCGGATAACAGGGCCAAACTGATGGCAATACAAAGGGGGGAATGAAACTGGGGCTGCGACGCCATGACAGGCTCCTTCTGAACGACGTGGTGCTTCGACTATGACACGCAGTCCCCCTAGGGTGTGTAATGCTTTGTATCAAACATTCATTCGAACGTAATCAGGCCTGAAACCCTTCCTTTGAGCTCTCCCATTCGCGACAAAGCGGTGTGTCAACCAACGTCAAGAGATTGCAACCAATGCGTAACACAGACTGAAACTTTTTATCCTGCCTATTCGCTTATGCATGGTCATAACCCACTACAAATACAGTTTTGCTGATTATTTCACGCCAAAGTCCCCGCAGGTTGACGCCGGTCACATTGCAACAAAATAAAACGCCCAAAATTGATAGCGGAATAATTCAATAATAGGGACAACATTATGAAAAATCGGTGGCTAATCGCAGCCTCGGCAGTGGGAATTCATATCTCCATTGGCTCGGTCTACGCCTGGAGCGTATTCAACCTGCCGCTCGAAAACGCCTTTGGCTGGTCCAAGAGTGAAGTGGCAACAACCTTCAGCCTGGCCATCTTCTTCTTGGGCCTGTCCGCCGCCATCATGGGCCACTTCGTTGAGAAGCACGGTCCACGCCGCTCCGGCCTGGTGGCCGCCAGCTTCTTTGGCCTGGGGATGATAGGGGCAGGCTTTGCCACCAGTTTGGGCAGTCTGCCACTGCTCTGGCTCAGTTACGGGGTCTGCGGCGGGATTGGCCTGGGGATCGGCTATATCACCCCGGTTTCGACCCTGGTCAAATGGTTCCCCGACCGTCGCGGTTTGGCGACCGGGCTGGCCATCATGGGTTTTGGTTTTGGTGCCATGATCGCCGCACCGGTATTCAGTGAGCTGATGCAACAAGTGGGGATCCCCACCACCTTCTTCTCCATGGGCACCCTGTATCTGGTACTGATGTGCAGCTCTGCGCTCTATCTGCAACGTCCACCGGAAGGCTGGATGCCCGACAAGATGCGTGCGGAGATCCAGTCTGGCGAGCGGGAGCAACCCCAGGATCTGTCCCAGATGACCGCCAACGAAGCGGTAAAAACTGCCCCCTTCTGGGGCCTGTGGCTGATGATGTTCATCAATATCAGTTGCGGGATCGCGGTGATCTACGCCGCCTCGCCCCTGGCCCAGGAAAGCATCGGCCTCAGTGCCACCGAAGCCGCTGCCATCGTCGGCCTGATGTCCCTCTTTAACGGCATTGGCCGTTTGGGCTGGGCCTCCTTATCCGATTACCTGGGGCGCCCCATCACCTACATCGCCTTCTTTCTAATTCAGATCGTCGCCTTCTATCTGCTGCCCAATATCACCTCTGTGCTGGTATTCCAGGTGGTTCTCTACCTGATCCTGACCTGCTACGGCGGCGGTTTTGCCACCCTGCCCGCCTTCATCGGCGATCTGTTCGGTACCAAGCAACTGGGCGCCATCCATGGCTATGTGCTCACCGCCTGGGCCTGTGCTGGCCTGGCCGGCCCCCAGATCGCAGCCTACGTAAGGACCACCACCGGCAGCTACTCCGCCACCCTCTACCTGTTTGCCGGCGTCTTCTGCGTGGCCCTGCTGATCTCACTCCTGATGCAGCGATACGTCGCCAATCAACGCAACCAAGTGGTACTCAAGGAGCAGACCGCCTAACGCCATCCGGACCCCACGACCGTGGGGTCCCCGTGCTCAACGCGAAACCCGCTCTATCTTCCAGCCTGGAAGCTTCTCGCTCAGATCCATCTCGATGCGATCCGCATCCCCTCGCAACACGATCACCGGTACCGGGCCGAGCAACCTGCGGGCGGTCTGTTGCAGTGACTGAGGGGTCATCGTTTGCAGATAGTCCGGCCACGCCTGGGCCGCCTCGCCTTTCTCCCGAGCATTGAGCCAATGGGTTTCGATCCCGGATGAAGAACTCTGTGCTAAACGCAAACGGCTCTGCTCGTAGCGTACCAGGGCCTCAAGCTCCGCCTCGGACACCGCCTGCTCGCTGGCCAACGCCAGATGATCCAGGACCCCCTTCACGAACGCCCCCGTGTGTTCCAGACGTGTACTGCCGTAAAATTTCAATGTTGTGGAAAGGGGATGATCGAAGCAGCGGCCATAGATCCCATAGGTCAGCCCTCGAACTTCACGGAGATCGTAAAACAAACGCCCCGAGTAACTGCGCCCCAACAGGCTCGCCAGGCTACGGCAACCCATGCGTGTATCACTGGATCGATCCAGCCCATACCCGATCCGAACCTGGGTCTGTACCGCCCCCGGTACATCCAGCAGCCGGATGAGCGGCGTCACGGGCAACACTTGGGGAAGAGCAGGCGCGGCGGCCTGATCCGGTTCAGCCAGGGCAGCCAACGACGACGCCCCCTCGTCCGGCCCAAATGGACTGAGGACCAGCCAGTTCGACTGCGTCTTAAGCCGTTGCTGCAGGGCCTGCAAGTCAGACAGGACCAATGACTTGAAGGCAGGCTCAAGCGCTCGACTGTAGGGGTGGCTCTCTCCCAACACACTGTGCATCCAGAGTCGCTCAATCTCGGTGCCACTGAAGGCTCGAATGTGTTTATCCAGCTTCAGCTCTCGCCGAACCTGGGCCAACTCGATGCCGTCAAAGATCCCTGGCTGCCAAAAGGAGACCAGCCAGGCGAGGACCTCGGTGAACGGCACGGGATCGGGGCACGCCACCCCCAGGCTCAGCCGATGCAAGCTGGCCGAAAACGTCAGGGTCTGGGCACAGGGGGGAAGATCCGACGTCGCCAGCCAGCGGATCCGGGCCAGCTCCAACGCCTTGAGTAGCGTCTCCACCTGGTCGAGGGGCTGCTCCGGGCTCAGGGCCACCAGATGGATCCGATGTCGGTTGCTGGCCCCCCCTGGCAACCCTACCCACTCCACCCCCTGTGCCCAAGACACCTCGGGTTCAACCTGTGCCAAGGGGCTCAAGGGGCCCACCTCGGGGGCCTGCTCGAGTTCGGTAAAGATCGGCAGGCTCGGGGGACTGACCGGGGTAAAATCGACAGAGGTCTGCTGGCAGCCTGACAACAAAATAAGACACCAGGCCGTTGCCGCAAAAGGCCGAATCAACCAGCGCCATGCCTTGTGTCGCTCGCTCATAACAGCGCCGCCTCCAGAGCATCGGCCCAGGGGGCGGGCAGCCATTGCGCCACTCCCTTAGCCAGGCGGAGATACCAGGGAGGGAGCAGGGCTAACTGCACCGATGGCTGAGCAAAATATTGCTGAGCAACCCGCTGCAGATCCGCCGGGGTGACCGCCTCAATCCGCTCCCAGGGCGCGGTCAGGGGGTGATACGTATCTTGTGGCCGCACCGCTGCCAGCATTTTTGCCAGGGCCTCGGGCTGCTCCAGTGATGCAATGGTTTGTTCCAGCCATATCCCCTTGAGTTGATCCAGCTGGGCCGCTTCCAGCCCTGATCTGCGCAGCGGGACCAGCAGATCCTCGACACTCGAGGCCAGCTCCTTCAGGGAAGTCCTTGCCCTGGGCACCAGAACCAGATTGCTGATCCCATAAAGCTCTGCGGAAACCGGCAGCGACAGGGATAGCAGCTGATCCGGATCCCGCAAGCGGGTCTGGGCCAACAGGCTATCCAGGTTGTGCAACAGATGGGCCTCCAGCAAGCTCACGGCGGCGGCATCGGGGTGGTCGATCCCCACAGTTTGCCATCCCAGCACCAGTGCGGGCCAGGGCGCGCGCCTGTCCACCACCCTGCCCCGAACCTGTGCATCACCCAAGGATAAAGTGACGAACTCCGGCTTGGCCAAGCCCGGCACCGGCCAATCCCCCAACTCCCTCTCGATCCAACCTTCGGCCTCATCAGGTACGGCACCCACCAGGCTCATCTGCAGGCCATCGGGCCGGTAATAACGGCTATAAAACTCACTCAAGGAGGCCACACTCGCCCCTCGAATATCCTCTTTGGAGCCAATCACTGCGTGGCCATAGGGCGTCCCTTCCAGCAGGGTCAGCAGGAAGCTCATCGCCTTGCGCACATAAGGGGGCTGCTCGATGGTTTGGGCCATCTCCTCAAGCACCGCCGCCTGCTGATTCCGCACCGTTTCATCGGTCAACAACGGCCGACGAAAACGATCCGCTTCCAGCCATAGCGCCAGTTCCAAGGCTTCGGCGGGCACTATGGCGTGGTACAGGGTGTGATCAAACCAGGTCTGAGCATTGAATCGCCCCGAGTAGGCCCCAAGGCGCTGCACGTAACTGTCCCCTGGAGCGCGTTCGCTGCCTTTAAACAGCAGATGTTCAAACAGATGGGCATAGCCATGCTGCCCCGCCCCCTCGTTACGAGAGCCCACTTCAAATTGACTGGCCATCGCAACCGTCTGACTCTCGGCCAATGGCAAGATCCGAAGCACCAATCCGTTATCCAGTGTCCGAATACGGATCCGGGACTCCATGACATACAGGGGATCAGCTTGCTGCGCCGAGAACCCGGCGTGTACTGGCGACACACTGCCAGCCAGCAATACCAAGCCCAATGCTCCCAGTCCTGTCGGGCACACGCTTGCCATCCTCACTCCCGTCCCGTTCCTTGTGCTTCATGTATATCAGGCAGCCAAGGACGCAACAAGGCATGATACGTCTCAGCCAGCGCCAGGCACTACAGGGAAAGGGAAGCAGGATTGGCACAGGGCAAAGCGGAGAAGGGGATCGAGGTTCGCTGGCAAAAACGAACGACCCCGGTATCGAGATCGATACCGGGGTCGTATTAAAGGAGACAACAGCTCAAGGTTCAGTCTTCACTGCCCTGGATGCGATCCTTCTCGCGCAGTTGATCGAACTCGCCGATCCGCTTGATCATGGACTCCACCACTTCCGGGTACTGCCTGGCGATATCATTCTGCTCGGCAATGTCCTTGGACAGATCGTACAGCTTGGGAGCCAGGTAAAGATCTTTACGATGGTACAGGGGCAGGTCCTGCTTACGCTGCTTGCGACCGTGCTCCTGTTGGAACGCCTTCTTCAATGCGTTCTTGTCCGACTCCCAGATCAACTTGAAATTGCCGTCACGCATGGCGTGTCCACGGCTGGCCCGCCAGTACATCGCAGTACGTGGCGAGCCATCAACCTCACCGGTCAGGAAAGGGACAAGATCGGTGCCATCGAAGTCACGATCCGTCGGCATCTTGGCACCGGCTGCGGCAACGGCCGTAGGGAAGATATCCAAGTTGGATGCAATCCCATCCTTGTAGACTTGTCCGCCCTTGAGCTTGGCCGGCCACTTGACGGCGAAGGGCATGCGCACGCCCCCCTCGTTGAAAGTGGCCTTGCCACCACTGAAGAGGCCATTGGGGTGGAGCTTGGTGCCGCCGTTATCATTGGTCAGAATGATGAGCGTGTTATCTTCCAGTCCCAACTCTTCCAACTTGTCGGTGATTTTACCCACCTGGGCATCGAAGGCTTTGATCATGGCGTCATAGACGATCTGCGCATCGGCAACTTCCTGGCCCTTACCGGAACTCTTCGCCTTCTTGGACACCTTGACCTTGGTCTTGGTAAAACCCTCGGGCAGATATTCGGCGCCGACCTGGTAAGGCGAATGGACATTATAGGTGGCGAAGTACATAAAGAAGGGCTCGTCCTTATTGTCCTCGATAAACTCGACCGCCTTATCCCCCACGGCGTCTGTGGTGTAGCCCGAGCCCTGCACGGGTTGGCCATTTTCCGCCAACTTGCTCCAATCCGTGTAGCTGCAGCGGCCGGGGAAACCGAAGAAGTAATCGAAGCCCCGGTTATTGGGCTGGAACTGGTCGTTCAGTCCCAGGTGCCACTTGCCGAAAGCCCCGGTGGTGTAGCCGGCATCCTGCAGCACGTCAGACAGGAAGAGCTCCTTGGTGGAGACGCCATGATCCAGCTCTTTCGCTTCCTTGTCATCGCCACTCAAGGTCTCGTAGCCAAAACGGGCCTGGTAACGACCGGTCATCAGGCCGGCACGAGACGGCGCACAAACATGGTGGGTCGCGTAGGCTTGATCGACGAACACACCGTCGTTGATCAACTTATCGACATGGGGGGTATCGATATTTTTGTTGCCGGTATAGCTGTAGGCGGCATAGGTAAGATCGTCGGTGATCATCACCACGATATTGGGCTGACTGGCCATAACAGCCGGGGCAAAACCCGTCATGGCCAAGGTGGCATATCTAAACGTATTTGAGTTCATTGCACATCCTGTCACTGGACAAAGCTATCCGTAAGAGTCCTTCTGTTATTCGGCGCTCACTGTGACAAAATTCTCAGCCGCACCTTAACCAAAATGCTACCTTCTTGAACAATTGGCGTAACCGAGCTTTGCGCTCATTTACCCAGCTAAACATGAAAAACCTTCATCAAGGGGATGATGCACTGTATTTCTCCCCCTTCCTACGCCCTTGTAAATTACCGTCATGAGCGAGTCCATCTTGTCGTGATGGCTTCCAAGCCACGCCATAAGTCACGTGGGGATCCGACCTGGGGCCGAACCAAGCCCAATAGAGCCGCCAGACTCCGGCTCCAAGAGACAGCAAGAGAGGAAGATCCCTGTCGTGGCTGCAGATGGATGAAGTGAGACAAACGACAAAGCTCCCTTGGGCACTGGCACGATCTCACGGCACCAGAACCCACGGGAGCTTTTATGACGATGACGCCTTGGACCAACGGGCCTCAGCCCTGCACGGAGTGCCTGTCTCCAGGCACCCACATGGGGCTTAGCCTTTTAAGGGAGTCGATCCACCTTACCCTTGAAGCTACCCCAGGCTGCCGGTCCCACCTCGGCACTGATCTCGCGCCAGGTTTCACGCATCTGTTCGGCACGTTCTGGATACTGACGTAGCAGGTCATTCTGCTCCCCAACATCCTCTGCCAGATTAAATAACATCATGGGGCTACGGCCGGACTTCATCAATTTCCAGTCCCCTTCACGCAAGGCCCAGTGGCTACCGAAACGCCAGAACAGGCGATCGTGGGGGCTGATCTGGCTCTCCCCGCTGAGTACCGGGAGGATATCCTTGCCGTCCAACTGCCAATCCGGATCCAGGGGCTGACCAGCCAGTTTTACCGTGGTGGGGAACAGATCCAGGGCACTGATCATCACGTCAGACCGGCTGTCCGCCGGGATCACCCCAGGCAAGGTCGCGGCAAATGGCACCCGCAGAGCGCCTTCGAAGGTACTGGCCTTTTGACCACGCAGCACCCCATTGGTCCCACCGGTAGAAAACTTGCCACCATTATCCGAGAAGAGCACCACCATGGTGTGCTCGGCGACACCCTGCTCCTCCAGAGCATCCAGGATCAGACCTATGTTGTCGTCCATGCTGGAGATCATCGCCGCCAGCTTCTGGCGCTCGCCCAGGTGTTCAAACGCCTTAAGCTTCTCCTGGGTCGCTTCCATTGGTGCATGGGGGGCGGTAAAAGCCACCTCAAGGAAGAAAGGCTTGTCGGCATTACGCTCGATAAACTCAACGGACTCCTGGCCAAAAGCATCGGTCAGATAACGCTCTTCCCGCTCGATCAACTGATCATTACGGTAGAGGAACTCCTCTTCGTTGTCGCCAACCCAGTAGGTCAGGGCACCGTTGTTGAAACCATAATATTCATCAAAGCCCCGGTTCCAGGGCTGATATTTCTCCGCCTTACCGTCGTGGAACTTGCCCACCAACCCGGTGCGATACCCCTGAGTCTGCAGGTACTCCTGGATCATCAACTCATCCAGCGGCGTTCCCATACCACTTTTACCCACCAGATCCTCGTGACCGAAGCGGTGCTGGTAGCGGCCGGTATGGTACCCGGCCCGGGAGGGGCCACAAACCGGCGCCGACACATAGGCGGTGGTCATGGTGACACCGGATGCCGCCAAGCGATCCATATGGGGGGTCAGGATCTCTTCCGATCCATTAAATCCAGTATCCCCGTAGCCCAGATCGTCCGCGACGATCCAGATAAAGTTCACCGGTGCCTCGGCTGCCTGAGCGGGGGTTGCCGCCATCATGCCCAGGGCACAGGCCGATAAGGCCATGGATTTGCTTTTATTCATTCTTTGTCCAGTTCGGTTCAACAACGCTTTGCCAAGCTTAGCGTTATGAGCGACCGGCAAAGAAGGCCCCCGTCTCGCAACTGTGATGCAGAGCGAGGATCTCCATTGTCTATCAAGCACCTGGCCGAATTTGACGGTTAGCACGAGTCACCATATAGATACCGGTTCGGCGGTGGATAAGCCCATCGACGTACCTAGACTCAACGGAAACAAAAAAGGGCTGCAGGTTTCCCTGCAGCCCTCGGTACCCGCTCAGCGTTACAGCAGGTAGGGGATCAGGGCGCGACGCTCCTGTGGGTAGTCATCGAAACGCTTCAGGTACCAGCGGTGGGTCGCCAATGCCCTGGGACCCAAATTGGCAATGGTGATCAACAGAATGAACACCCCGGCCAGTGACCAGGTCAAGATGGCAAAACCCAGCCAGGAGAGCATCTCACCCAGATAGCTGGGACTGGTAACCAGGCGATAACCGCCCCCCTGGGGAATGCGGTAACGGGGGGCGTTGGGGTCCGGCTGCTTGGGCCGCAGATTGCGCAATACAGAGTCAGAATGAACATTGAGCACAAAGCCACACAGGTAGATACCCAGGCCAATCAGGAAACGGGGATCGGTCAGCCAGGCCTGGGTGAAGTGTGCGCCCCACTGACTGATGAACGCAGCGCTGAAATATCCGTGAAGCCCGGTGACGATCCAGCCAAACAACACGACGGAAATATTAAAGGAGGCCTTGGTGCCCGGATAGACCCGCATCAGCAGGGGGTTGATGAAGCCCCGGTTGCTGTAGTGCACCAGCCATAAGCCCAAGAGGAGCATAGGCACCAGTTCGGCCCGATTGTCCCCTTGGAAAAACACCAGCACGAAGACCAGGGGCGCGGGCAACTCCATCAGCATCCAACCGAGACGAGGTGGGAAACTCACCCCCTTGGCTTTACTGCCAAACCGGCCGTAGGCGGACTGGCCGAACAGAGAGCCAATAAAGATAAAGCCCGCCAGGACAAATCCGCCCAGCAGCAGCGTGTCATACAGAGGATTGCCGGTATACCAAGTGATCATGCCAAGTCCCTTCCATCATCGTGAATTGAAACCATCGTCCCTCTATGGACGGTGTCTCACAGGGTGTCACACTCCCTTGGGGCTGGCATGATCAAAAAGGACGATGCGAAAAATCGCACCGCTCGAGGCAGTCCGTCCCAAACCCTGCTATCAAGCGGTATTGAGGCGAAAAAGAGGGCGAAACGAGATCCCCTATCGGACCTTAAAAACGCTCCAGCCACTCAGGCTGGAACTGTTCAGGAGCAATCGTCAACGACAAGGCGTCGATCTGAGCCTTCAGCTCTGACAGAGCTTTATCCAGGGTGGACAGGGTCAGGGTATTGTTGTCCAGCAGGTAGACCTGCTTCTGACTGGTGTAATAAAACATAAGGATAGTGAGCGCGGACGCATCACCCCGGGCCGCCGCGGCCTGGATCGGCTTGAGCTTACGATAGATACGATTGTGCAACTGTTTGAGCCGCCAAACATAATACACCTCATGCAACCAGGGATGATGACGCAGTCCATGCAGTACCGCAGTGCAAAAAACCAGGGCCAGAATCACCCCGGCCAGGTTCAGGTGAAAATTTCCGGTGGGCTCGCCCGCAACGCCCTGTGTCGAGCCAAACAGGGCGATCAGCGCACTGCCTAAGCCCACCGCCAGCGCGGCCAGGCTGCCGACGAAAACCATGATCACCCGGTTTACCCGTTGCCGATAGCGTCCCTTATCGATCTCAATCAGGGTCATAAAATGCCTTCCTAGTGCTTGCCGCGAGGCGCCCATCATGGCCCAAGTCGCAGTCGGCATCAAGATGACGACTTATTTTACCGAAAATCATGTAGTTAATTGGAACTCCACCAGCCAGACAACCCCTTATGAAGCGTCATGCACACCCCGACCCCAGACGTTGTCACCGGCACCCGTTGCAACCGAAAGTCCGCTCAGTGACCGGCTTGAGCCGTCTTTCGGATCCCGCGCATGCCCAGCAATCTGCTCGGTGAAAACCGCTCATTGCTTGAACCGGCCACAGAATCAAACATGAATGGCAGCACCCGATTCTTGGAATCAAGGTTTCGATATACTGCCCACTCTCCCGGTTGGCATCATCCCGTCAGCCGGCTCCCACGATAAAAGATGAAGGATGGACCCCTTGCTCAAAAAAGTAACCCCTCACGTTCCCGCCCTGCTTGGTGCCGGGATCGCGACCCTTATCGCCCTCAACAGCTTCACTATCGTTGCCGCCGGCACATCCAAGGTGCAAAGTACCCTGGGCACGGTTAACCCGGTCCATTACGGTGAAGGATTTCACTTCCCCGTTAATCCCATCTCCAGCTTCGATGTGTTCGATACCCGAAACCAGCGCTACGAGGTAAATGGGCTGAATATCCCCACCCAGGATCGCTTCAACAGCACGGGAAATGTGACCGTGCTCTACCGAATTGATGATGCTCGGACCCCCTATATCAAGCAAAACTACGGCTCCGCCACGGAGTTCATTGATAAGACGCTGCGCCAGCATCTGCGTTCCATCATCCGTGACGAAGGCCGTCGCATTGCAGACAGCCGAGGGCTGGCTCAGTCCGCCAACATCACCACCATGCAGGAAAGTGCCAGGGTTCGTCTGATCGAAGCCCTGTCCGGCACCGGCATCGATGTCCAGGAAGTGCTGGTACAGGACATCACCTTCGATCCCCGCATTGCCGATCAGATCCTGCAGACCCAGCAACGGATCCAGCGCGAAGAGGCGGAAGCCTCTCAGCTGCGGATCATCGAAACCCAGGCCCAACAGGTTGCCGCGGAGGCCGCCGGTGCGGCAAATGCCGCCCGTGAACGCACGGATGCCGAAGCCTACAAGGTCCAGGAGCAAGCCAAGGCGGAAGCGGCGGCCACCCTCGCCAGGGCCCAGGCCGAGCGGGATGCCATGATCGCCATCGCAGAAGGCAACCGAGCGCTGGATGCCTCTTTGACCCCATCGGTACTGCGCAAGCAGGAACTGGACAACGAAGCGATCCTGTTCCAGCGCAGCCAAGGCAAGGTCCCGCACACCATCATCGGGGAGACCAATCTGCGCGCCTATGGCATGCCTCTGCTAAACCAAAGCAAATAGGCCCATACGGGCTTCAAAAACGGCAGCCCTGGGCTGCCGTTTTTCTTTTCAAGGAGTCCCAACGCCGACGGCGGCATCAACCCCAGCGATGGGCATTAACCCCAACTTGCCCTATGTTAATAACGGTTAGTGAACAGGATTTATCGAATGACTGGCCAGGATGGCCTGGACGGCGATCAGCAAGGATAGCGCGATGGATAAGGTGCATGGGCCACAAACGCCCGACTCGACTCTCCCCCCAAGGCCCCAGGACCCTGAGGGGAACTGGACCCGACAAAGCCTCTACGAAACCCTGACACTAGCGGGACAGGTCGAGGCAGAGCGGAGGCAAGCTGGTGCAGCGGCCTCGGCCGATGATCCCCGACCCGTTGAACCACCGCCCCGGACAGCTCGGCCAATGACGGCTTCCCAATCCCCGGTCAAGCCAGGAGCGCTACTCGAACACCTGGAGCGGGAGTGCCAGGCCATGGCGCGCCATGCCTACTCCAAGGGGGTTAACGTCCCCGCCAACATCGCGCAGATCCTGGCGGCCAAAGAGGCCTACCTCGATGTCCCGCTCCATCAAAGGCACCAGGCGATCAGCCAGCGAGCAGCCAGCCTGAGCAAGATCCACGGCCGGTTGAGCCAACTGGTCGCCCCCGCAAAACCCGAAACCATCGCACTGATGGCGGACGAAGTACAAAGAGGCTCCCTGTTTCTCTTTATGGGCCGGGTACCTTTGATCAGAAGGATGATGTTGGTCGCCGTGGCTTCACTTGTCACCCTGATGACCCTCAGCCAATCCCCACTGATCAACAATCAGAATATGGTGGCCAGCATGTTCGATATGGAGGGCCTGACTCTGATCCTGGTGCAAACCGTCCTGCTGGCTTCGGCAGCCATCGGAGCCTCCTTTGCCGCCCTGTTCAAGGCCAATCATTATGTTACCGCCGGACTCTATGATCCCAAGTATGAAAGCTCCTACTGGGTGCGCTTTGTCGTTGGTCTGATCTCCGGCATCATCCTGACCCAACTGATCCCCATTAACCTCAAAGAGGTCGCCCAGGTCGCAGGCGAGATGGCCGATACCGGCAAATCCAGTCATGCGGCGATCCGCATCACCCTGGCTCTGCTTGGCGGGTTCTCGGCCGATCTGATCTACAAGCTGCTCGATCGACTGGTGGAAGCCTGTCAGTCCTTTATTGCCCCCAAGCAGCAGGCCGATCCCCTGATGGCCCAAGCCGCCCTCAGCAACCAGTTCGAGCGGGCCCGGCAACAACAACTGGGGGAGTTGCAGGACGATCTGAGCCAGATCCAACAACGCCTGCTCAAACAGGAGTCGGTCACGCCTCAGGAGATCCAGGCCCTGCTGGGCGAGTTTGCCAACAAACTGCACAACCGCAGGGACTTGGACTGAATCCCGTAACGCCTTGGGGGCATCAGGCTATGCCGGGCATTTCAATGGGTCGAGACACCTAAGGTTTCAGATAGACATAGCCTTCCTGGCTCTGTAGCCGAATGATCTCGAAGGTTCCGGATGGAACGAACTCAATGCCAGGCAGAACCCGCTCCACGTCGATCTCTCGAAAAGCCAGCGTCGCTGAGCAAACCCGGAATGTCACGCCCTTGGCCAGTAACGCAACAACCTCTGGGGCATAGGGCCGCTGGTGCCCATCAAACGCCCCTTGTAACAGGAAATCCACACCCGCGGCATAAGCCACCAGGGTGATCTGGATATCGGGATCGATAGACAGATGATCCTGCGCCAGGTGCAGGGCGAAACGGCCATTGCTTGCATCGTCGATATGGTACACAACCCGATTTTGCAGCTCGCCGGTCGCGTTGACACCGCTGGCCAAACCCAGGGCGAGGAACAACAACAAGGCGTATCGAGCCTGATGGGTCATCATATCAGCACCTCCGCATACCGCTTGGTACGCTGTTTGCCACCACCAAGATTAAGCATAGCGCTCCCCACGCTTCCCCCGGGCCTGTCACTTCACTCCAGTGCAGTAACGCATACAGCCTGGCTGACCAAACGAAGAGAAAGCCCACAAAGAACCGGATCTTTGCTTGGGGCCAAGCGCCCCCTCTAATCGGCCCGCCTGTGCCTGTGCTCCCTAAAAAAGATGTAACAAAGTGACCCCTTCATGGGATCTAGCAGCAAAACGGCTGCACTCCCGGCCCTTCGAGTTCCCTTCTGACAAAAAATAAGCCCGGCAAGAGATGCCGGGCTCGCAATCAAGCTGGGGGAATTCAAAGCATCACTGGCTGGCTTCCAACTTCTCCGCCTCCTCGGCGATCATCTCACCCAGCTTGTCGATGTTTTCCTGGACTTGGTACATGCCGATCTGCGCACCCTGGGTGCTCAACTGGGGCATCATCTCTATACTCTTGGCCCCCACAGGCGTCTGATAAAACGCAGCCAGGGCAATCAACTCTTCGGCAGTAAAGGCTTCAGCGTAGATCTGAACAAAATCGTCCTTTAACCGCTCATACGCCATGTACTCATTAAAAAACTTCAAAAAGACATGGCGGTATGGACGCATGGCCGGATTCTGTTCCATCTGCACCGCCAGCATCTGCTCAATGGTTTGTTCCAGGGTCTTTTCAACTTGCATGCTCTCCAGCAAGCGCTCGGCTTCCTGGTAACGCGCCTGTTGCGCCTGGGCAGTTGAAAACAGAGACAGGGCGATCCACAGGGCGGCAAACTTCTTCATTAAACGGGCTCTCGGTCTTTGGCCTCACGGCCAATAGTTAACTTTCTCAATAGCTTACCATTAGCTACAGACAATAACTGTGCCCTATCCGCCACTGAGCCCGCTTGACGGCTCTCACCGAGCCTGACCACCAAAGCAAAGCGTCCCTCCCTGCCAAAGAGCGCCTAACCTTGGCTACGACCTCAATCCAGCTAGGTGTGGGAGCGGGCAATCGGCTCGAGAAATGCCGTCAACTCCTCTTCCGTGGTGGGCACACCACCCAAATCGAAAACATCGTTGCACCCAAGCATGTACGCACTGGACTGACCGTGATCGTGATGAAACCATTTTCCATGAATGCACAGATCCGTATAACACTTTGGCAGCATCAATAATTTCATCTTCCTCTCCTTTCGATCTCTATCCGGGTGCCATCACGCCAACCCTCTCGCCTTCATAACATCGGATCCGACCGAAGAATATATTGATCCTGATCAAGCCGACCAGGATCTAGCCAACTTTCATCAAATGAAAGAAACACACATCGCGCCAATTGAGTGCCCTTTGTCAAAATAATCTTTTGAATTATCAACCCTGACAGCAGGTTAAGCCCCCAAGAAATGTGCCATGTTGATCGCGAAAGGCAAAACAACCAACTGAGCAAAAACTCAACGCCAGCCATTCTCCCTGCAGCCAACGCATTCAAGAGCCGTCCCTGCGAGCCCAGATTGAAGGCTTCCTTCGTGCCATAGGGGAAAAACAGGGTTCAAAGTCCAGGGCAAAAAAAATCCCTTCGAAGCCATAACCTCGAAGGGATCCTATTTATTCCTTATGATCTATTGCCCAAAGGCACCTGACTCATTGCTGACCCTGGATCCGATCATTCGCCTTGAGCTGATCAAAGTCTTCAATCTTCCGGATCAGGGTTTCCACCAGTTCCGGATGCTGACGGGCAATATCATTCTGCTCGGCAACGTCTTCGGTCACTTTATAGAGGCGCGGCTCGTAGTAGTGCTCCTTGGTATCGAACAGCGGCAGATCCTGCTTCTGGCGCTTGCGTCCGTGGCGTTGGCGAAACTCCCGCTCCATGGCACTCCGATCGGACTCCCAGATCATCTTGTAGTCATCCCAGCGGACCGCATGGCCGCGACCGGAGCGCCAAAACAGGGTTTCCCGGGGTGAAGCTGTGTTGGCCCCGCTCAGGTAAGGCAGGAGATCCACCCCGTCGTAGTCCCGGTCGTTCGGCATGCTGCCACCTGCTGCAGCCACGGCGGTCGGGAAGATATCCAGGTTAGAGACAATACCGTCCGGGTAGACTTGCCCGCCCTCCAGCTTCGCAGGCCATTTCACCGCAAACGGCATCCGTAGACCGCCTTCATTCAAGGAAGCCTTACCGCCACTGAACTCACCGTTGGGGTGAAGCGTCGAGCCACCATTGTCATTGGTCAGGATCACCAAGGTATTCTCTTCCAGCCCCAACGCTTTGAGCGTTTCGCTGATCTTGCCAACCTGTGCATCAAAAGAGCGGATCATCGCGTCATAGACGATTTGCGCTTCCGCGATCGCTTTCTCGCTGGCCTGCTCACCTTTGGGCTTAGGCACCCGGGTCTTGGTGAAGCCATCCGGCAGATATTCCGCACTCACCTCATAGGGAGCATGGACACTGAACGGCGCGAAATAGAGGAAGAAGGGTTCTTCCTTATGTTCTTCGATAAAGGAAACCGCCTTATCACCCAATGCATCGGTGATATAGCCCTCTCCCTGTACCGGCTCGCCATTCTCCACCAACTTACGCCAGTCGCTGTAACTGCTGCCCCCGGGAAAACCGAAGAAGTAATCGAAACCACGTTGATTAGGCTGATACTTTTCGTTGATGCCTAAATGCCACTTGCCCAACGCAGCGGTGCTGTACCCCTGCTTTGCCAGCACCTCAGAGAGAAAAATCTCCTTCGTTGAGACACCATGATCCAGCCTGCGGCCCTCTTTATCATTCCCCGTCAGGGTTTCATAGCCAAAGCGTGATTGATACCGCCCCGTCATCAATGCTGCCCGAGACGGCGCACTGACCGCGTGCGTGGCGTACGCATGTTCGACAAAGACCCCGTCCTGGATCAACTGGTCCACATGGGGCGTAACAATGTTTTTATTACCGGTATAGCTGTAACCGGCGTAGGTTAAATCGTCCGTGATCATAACGATAATATTGGGCTGTTTTGCCATGGCCAGGGGCGCCATCCCCACCATCGCCATCAGGGTGGCACCGCTTATCATTTTCTTTTGCATGGACGCTCCTTTACTACTAGGTCCGTATCTCTTGCCATTGGCGCAAACCAATAGCAGCCCATAAAGGAGAAACCAATGCTCCTTGCGAAGGTTTGCACCGATATTCGATGGAAAACACTGTTTGAGCTGTCGGTGTGACATTGGAGAAACGCAGCTGGGCCTAGGTGGTTGCTAAATCAATCAGATATCTGGCTATTGATAAAGGAAACCGGCGTCTTAACGGCGAGGGCACAAAAGGACTGGGGCCCGGACCAGTGTTGAACGAACCCATTCTGTTGTTTTACATCGTTGACGCTGATGAACCCGTGGCTTGTCGCCGATTCTGAGTAATCCGAACGACAGGGGTTGAGCCGAGGCCTCAGGCCAGGATGAAAGCCGAAGACTTGAACACGCAGGCGGGGACGCCGAAGCCGGACTTCGACGCGAAGCAGCGGCAAGCCAAAGTGGTGCGTGGAGCATCGACGTTATTTCCCTTCAGTGTCGCTCAATCACTGAAAGAGAGGGTGGCGATTGAAGGCAAATGGAGCGTGCTTAAGAGGGGCGCGGCCCAAAGAAGCATTGCAGGGAAGGGATACTGAGATACCAGCCGCAGCGGATCACCAAGGCAGACCCATCAACAGAAAGCGACGGCATGAGGCATCACACGGGCAATTCCAGATCTTTTGCCACCACCTCCAGCACCATAAGTTCCTGCTGTATCGCCGCCGAAGTTGCACCAGCATGATCCAACCCATGCACCATCAGACGGGCCCGAAAATAGAAACGCAACAACGCACATGCCTCGGGATCTCCCTGGCCGGTCGCCCGCTTCAGGTTGGCCACTCGTGGTGCCATGCGTCGAAGTAACGCTTTCAGTTTCCAGACGTAAGACAACTCGCGAAGATAGGAGTGATGCCGAGCAGCGTATAAAAACATGCCGCAGGCGGACAGGGCAATCAGTCCAGCAGCCAACCAAAGGCGCAAGGGATCGATTGACACCCCCAAGGCAACCAGAAGGTGGCTGAACAAAAAGCAAAGTGATGAAGAAGCAAGGGTAAAGCCACCGACTACCTGACTGGCTCGTCGCCGGTAAAGCCTCCTGTCGATAGAGATCAACTGCATCACTGCCTCCTTTGTCGATAACACTGGACTGATCTATGGTCAGCCAATCAACACAACCCCGACGAACACTGCGTCTCCCATGGACGCCAACCCACTCGGGAGTGCTTCGCAGCCCTGCGGCAACAACCCAAACTTAACACCCCCAACATTTACGAAACAACCCTTTGTTGCCAGCAAGGTATTGGGGGCCCCCCCGGTCCTTGGCGGATCTTCACCAGCGCCAGGCCCCTTAGCACCCATCAAAAGGAGCCAAAGACGCGTCAAGCCGGGCTTCAACAATATTGAGTGCGCTATGACGTCCCCTTGGATGGCCAAGCCTGGAAACCTCATTCAAGGCTTAGGTTCTTCACCTTTGCACACCATGCTAAACTCCCGCGCCTAGCCGTTTGGGAGTGTTCATGTCTTTTGCAGCCTTATCATTACGTGCTGATCTCGTTCAGCGTTTAACCCAGCTGGGCTATCAGCAGCCCACCCCGATCCAGACACAGGCGATCCCTGTCGTACTGCAGGGAAAGGACGTCCTGGCTGGCGCACAGACCGGCACGGGCAAAACCGCAGCCTTTGCCCTGCCCATCCTCCAGATGCTGCTGGAACCACGATCCGACACCGGGGTCTCCGCCGAGCCAACGCCCCAGATCCGCCCGCTGCAAGCCCTGGTCCTGGTGCCCACACGGGAGTTGGCCCAACAGGTACAACAAAGTGTTGAACGCTATGCCGGTGACAGCGGAGTGATCTGCGCCACCGCGTTTGGCGGTGCCAATATCGAGGCACAGGCCCAGCGTCTGAAGGCGGGCGTCGATCTGCTGGTGGCCACCCCGGGCCGGCTGCTGGATCACCTGCGCCAGCGCAACACCTCTCTCTCCCAGCTGCGCTATCTGGTGTTCGATGAAGCGGATCGCATGCTGGATATGGGCTTTCGGGATGAGATCCTCGCCCTGCTCAAGCAGATCCCCAAAGCACGCCAGACCCTGCTGTTCTCCGCCACCCTGGATGAGCGCATCTTCCGCCTGAGCGAACGCCTGCTGCGCAGCCCCCAAAGGATCGAGGTAGCCCCTCGCAACACCACGGCGGCCAAGATCCAGGAGCGAGTGTACAACGTCGATGCCAATAGAAAATGCGCCCTGCTGTGTCACCTGATCCAGAAAGAGCGCTGGCAGCAGGCCCTGATCTTCAGCCGCACCCGGCAAGGCGCTGACACCCTGGTCAAACAGATGCAACAGGCGGGCATCAACACCGAGCCCTTCCATGGGGATCTGACCCAGGGCAAACGCGAGTCGGTATTGAACCAATTCAAAAGCGGCGAGGTAACCGCCCTGGTGGCCACCGACGTCGCGGCCCGTGGCCTGGATATTGAGCAACTCAAGTATGTGGTCAATATGGAGCTGCCCTTCCGGGGAGAAGACTATGTCCATCGCATCGGTCGTACCGGCCGGGCGGGCCAGGAGGGGCACGCCGTTACCCTGCTCAGTGTCGATGATGAGCCAGCCCTGGTAAAACTTGAAGCACTGCTGGACAGGCGCCTGCCTCAGCAATGGTGTGAGGGTTTCGAACCGGATCTCACCCAAGTGGCCCCCACCACCCGAAAAACCAAACGGGGTGCCCTGAAGCAGCAGGCACGCAAGAGAGCCCTGGCTCAATCTCGGTCAGGCAAGAAGCGCTGATCCCATCTCCATAAATCAACAGTCCGCAGGCCGGCTCACCCGGGCCGAGCCTGCCTCCGCACTTGCTTTGATCCGACGGCATTTGACACCCGAGCGCCACCCATTGCCTTGTCGCCCCACCCCATCAAGCCACCAAGGATAACGTTCGAGACCATTGAGCCCCCACCAGGACCCCATTGGCCTGGGAGAGAGGCGCCTCAGCATGAACTCCCTTCCCTTAACGCCCGTTAAATTCATGTAAAGATCGAACAAAAATCCGACATCATTGTGTTAGGTTTTTCAGCAATATCTGAACGATAGCCAATTCAACAAGCCAGCCAATCGCCTGGGGGAAGGCCAACCGAAACTGTCCAGAACCCTACCCTTTTGAGCTTGGCAATTGACTCAAAAACAAAGGATAAGCTGATGGCGTTAAAAGGGACTTTTGCGACGGCAGTGGCCATCGCCTTTACTCTAATGCTTGCTGCCTGTGGGGGTGGCGAAGAGACAGAGGGAGACCAAGCGCCAATCCAGACACCGGTCGAGTCCGAGCGACCCGAGACCGAGCCACCGGAGACCGAGCCGCCCGAGACCGAGCCGCCCGAAACCGAGCCACCGGAAACCGAGCCGCCCGAGACCGAGCCGCCGGAGACCGAGCCGCCGGAGACCGAGCCGCCAGCTCCTCAGCCCATTATCCTCACTCAGGTGCAGGCCGCCCGCCTGCTCGGTCAAGCCACTTTCGGCGCCAATCGATCCACTAGCCTGGCATTAAGCCAGCGCGATCTGTATGGCTGGATCGATGAGCAGATGGCCATGCCGCCAAGCCAATACCTGGCCCTCACCCGACACCTACGGGATCTCAGCGGACGGGACATGAGCAACTCTCGCCAATATCGTCCCAGCCCGACGGATTTTATGGATGCCTGGTGGGATCGCGCCATCCATGGCCAAGACCAGTTACGTCACCGGGTGGCCTTTGCCCTGAGTGAGATCATGGTGGTCTCCTTCAATCACCAGCAGCTCAAGGCGGTCGGTGAACCCCTGGCGCACTACTACGACATCCTCTCCCGCCATGCCTTTGGTAACTACCGTGAACTGCTCGAGGAGATCACCCTCAGTCCGGCCATGGCCATCTACCTCTCCCTGTCTGGCAGCCAAAAGGCCAATCCCGCCAAAAACACCCTGCCCGATGAAAATTACGCTCGCGAGGTGATGCAGCTTTTCAGCATCGGCCTCTACCAGCTCAACGACGATGGCACCCTCAAACTCGACGCTCAAGGCAATACCCTGCCCACCTACACTCAAACCGATGTGGAGCAGTTAGCCCGAGTGTTCTCAGGATGGAAACGAGCCAAGGAGACGGTGAACGTCGATGCCGACACCATCAGCGAGGTTTTCAGTTGGACCCTGCCTTTGGTGCCCTCCGGCAAGCATGAAACCGGTGACAAACGGGTACTTGGCCACTACTTCCCCGCGGGCCAGAGTGAGCAGGAGGATCTCGAGCAGGCGATGGATCTGTTGTTCGAGCACCCCAATACGCCCATGTTTATCGCCTACCGGCTGATCCAGCGCCTGACCCACTCCAATCCGCCTCCGGCCTACGTTGAGCGGGTCGCCAATGCCTTTAAGGACAACGGCGAAGGCATCCGGGGTGATCTGGGGGCCGTAGTAACCGCCATCCTCACGGATCCCGTCAACCTCAATTACCAACCCGGTGAGGCGCGGAAGATCCGTGAGCCCCTGTTGTTGATGGCCGATCTGGCCAAAACCCTGGGCCTTACTGCCAATGGCGAACGCATGAAGGACTTTATGAAGAGTCGAACCAGCTATGGCCAGGCGCCCTTGGATGCCCCTTCGGTCTTCAACTTCTTTGCCCCGGACTACAGCCAGGGACTGCTGGCCGATGACGGCCAACTGGCGCCTGAGCTGGAGGTCCTGAGTTGGAATAACTACATCACCACCCATAATCGCTTTTGGGCCGTGATCACCGCCGACAGCAACAGCAAGGCAGGGCAAGCCCACTTTGATCGCAGCGAGTTGGAGCTGCTGCAGGCGGATGACGGGAAACTGCTTGACTGGATCGATGGCAACCTGCTCCATTCCCGCATGAGTCCAGCCCTGCGCGCCAGCCTGGCCGCCAAGCTGGCCGAGTTTGACGCCAGCGAGCCCGACGCCCGGATCCGTAGCGCCCTGATGATGGCGGTCACCTCGCCGGAATACATGTACCAGGAGTAACCCATGCACAGACGAACACTACTTAAGGGCTTGGCGTGCGGTACCGGCCTCAACCTGGTACCCGGCGCTCTCGTTCGATCGGCGCAAGCCGCAGCGCCCTTCACCGACTATAAGGCACTGGTGTGCATCTACCTGTACGGTGGCAACGATGGGACCAATATGCTGGTGCCCCAGGCCGATGCCCAGTATGCCGAGTATCAGCAAGCCCGCTCCGATCTGGCCCTGAGCAATATTCCTGCCGATCCGGACCTTCAAGATGGCTTGCATGACACCGGGATCCTCGACGACCTCGGCAATCCACTGGGACTGCACTGGGCCATGCCCAGGATCGCCAGCCTGATGCGCGATGGCGACGGAGCGGCCATCTTCAACTGCGGCCCGTTGATCCAGCCCACCACCCAGGCACAGTTTCAGTCCAACTCGGTGCCCCGCCCGGACTATCTTTTCGCCCACAACACCCAGAAAGAGACCTGGCAGAGCAGCAGTGATAATCCAACGGCCGCCCAGGGCTGGGCCGGTCGCTTGATGGATCTGCTCGACAGCACCGATTCCGAAATCGCCCCGCTGTTTTCCATCACCGGCAATGAGCGCTGGGTGCGTTCCCGCCTCAGTGGCCTGAATCTGCTCAAGGCCGGCGCCATTCCCACCTTTTCTGCCCCCAATGCGGCAGAGAATCACGACCTGTTCGAGCGCCTGTTTAAGCTGGATGCCCCAACCCTGATCCAGCAGGAACTCAAAAGTATCCAGTCCGATGCGGTCCATACCAGCCAAACTCTGGATGGGATCCTTGCCCAGAAGCCCGCACTGGGGGATTACCCCGGCGGCTACTTGGCAGGCCAGCTTAAGACCGTTGAACAGATGATCCAGGCCTACGCCACCATGGGGCACACCCGGCAGGTCTTCATGGTCGGGCTGGGCGGATTCGACACCCACGCGTCCCAACAAACCGATCAGGCCCAGCAGCTGGCCCAACTCGATGATGCCCTGGGTGCCTTTCAAGGCGCATTGCGTGATCTGGGACTCGACGACAAGGTAACCACCTTCACCATGTCGGAATTTGGCCGACGACTGGGCACCAATGGTTCCGGGACGGATCATGGCTGGGGCTCCAACCAGTTGATCATTGGCGGTGCCGTCGCGGGGGGAGGCTATGGGATCTGGCCGTCGTTGCGACTCGATGGCCCGGATACGGTGAGCAATGGGCGAATGCTGCCCACCCTGGCGGCGGATCAGATCAACGCCACACTGGCCAAATGGATGGGAGCAACGCCAAGCCAGTTAGAGCAGCTATTTCCCCTGCTGGCCAACTTCAGCAATGGCGCAGGCCACGCCCCGGCCGAAACCGATGGTACCCTGCCGCTATTTCGTCAGATCCCCGCGTAACACGAACATCGGCAACAAGATCCGGATGCCAATGCCAGGCTTAGGGCTCCTGGGGCGCAGAGTCCACGCTCCCAGCCCCTCGTTCCCCCCAGGAGCGTTCTGCACATCAAGGCAACCCTGGTGTGCAGGCTTTAAGCCTTTTGCGGTCGCGCAGGCGATGGCGTGATGTCAGGCATAGCCAATTCGGGCAACTCCTTGGCCGCCACACACGAACGGCCCCTGCTGGCCAACGCCATTGCCCGCCCCCGCTACCGAGTCGATCAGCGACGCGGCGTGAGCCCTGGCCTGGTTCGCCTTCGAGCAGCAACAGGGGGTCAGCAATGCCGAGTCCGCCTGGCGCTTTACCAGGGTGCGGCCCGGCAGCAATCCCCCCCGTTAACATGCCTCAATAAGGACAGCGGCAAGGCGATTCCAATGAGTCCGATATCATTGATTTTCATGTCTATACTCAGTTGTGGGATCATTAACTTTGGACTCTCTATGAACAAGCTACTCCTCGTCATCCTGGCGATCCTGCTGCCGCCACTGGCGGTATTCCTGAAAAATGGCGCCGGCAAAGATCTGCTGATCAACGTCATCCTGTGTCTGTTCTTCTGGGTGCCCGGGGTGATACACGCCCTCTGGATCGTCACTCAATAGGCAAACCCGCGTCGCCAGCGCCACCTCGGCCATGCCTTGGCGATAGGGGCATAAATCAAGTCGGAGGGGGCCTTGCCGCCCCGTCCTCTCACACCACCGGGTGTACGGTTGCGTGTCCAGGCGGCTCAGGCCAAACCTTTGGGCCGCTGGTCGTGCCCCACCGAAAGGTGCAAACAGCGTCGCCGGTAACGCCAAACTCAAGTGCGATACCGCCGAGTCCCACCAAGGGCCACGACCATCACCTTCACTTCACCCAGCCTGGCTATCTCCTATAGGGTCTCTGTTCGGCAGGCCTGTGCTTTGCCCGGGGCTTCTTTCCGATCCCACCTCGCGGTGGCCCCCCTTCTTTGACCCCGGTGCCGTCTGTGCTGAGACAGGCAACTGGGCGTGACTCCTGGTTCCTGGTGTCTAAGCAATGAGGGCGACCCCTGGTGTGTGCCCACCACAAGGGAGCGGGTGCAGCACACCTCGCAACGGCATTTGAGCGTTCGATTCCGAACGCCCGTCGGCCAGCTCTGTCGCCCCCCTGGCCGAGCAGCTCCGGCTCAAGAAGAAGCCGGAGCTGCTCGGCCCAAACGACACCTTGACCTACAAAAAAGCCCGGACCATCGGGCCCGGGCTTTTGGGTTTACAGAAAGACTCAGTCGCGTTCTACCTGGCCCTTGTAGCGGCCCCAGGCGGCACCGCCGACTTCGGCGCTGATCTCATTCCACGCCTTACGCATCTGCTCGGCACGCTCCGGGAACTGACGCACCAGATCATTCTGCTCACCGATATCCTCAGCCAGGTTAAACAGCATCATGGAGTCCTTAGGACGGCCACTCTTCATCAGCTTCCAGTCGCCCTCACGCAGCGCCCAGTGCTGATTGAAACGCCAGAACAACCGCTCGTGGGGCGTCACATCGCTTTGCCCCGACAGCACAGGAAGGATGTCTTTACCATCCAGCTCCCAGTCGGGATCGATCTCGCCGCCGGCCAGTTTCACCGTGGTCGGGAACAGATCCAACGCACTGATCATCACATCAGAACGACGCTCCGCCGGAATGTGGGTCGGCAGTTTGGCCACAAACGGCACCCGTAAGGCGCCTTCAAAGGTACTGCCCTTCTGGCCCCGCAACGGACCATTCTGGCCACCGTGCTCAAACTTGCCGCCATTGTCGGAGAACAGCACCACCATGGTGTGCTCGGCTACACCCTGCTCCTCCAATGCGTCCAGGATCAGGCCGATATTATCATCCATGCTGGAGATCATCGCCGCCAGGATCTGACGTTTGCCTTCCACGTGCTCATACTCCTTGAGCTTCGCCTCGGTGGCCTGCATCGGCGCATGGGGTGCGGTGAACGCCACCTCCAGGAAGAAAGGCATCTCGGCGTTGCGCTCAATAAAGTCCACCGCCTCCTGTCCCATGGCATCGGTCAGGTAGCGATCTTCACGCTCTACCGGGACCCCGTTGCGTTTGAGCATCCCATTTTCGTTGTTCCCCACCCAATAGGCCGAAGCGCCGTTATTAAAGGCAAAGCTCTCATCAAAGCCGCGGTTATGAGGCTGGTACTTCTCTGCCTTGCCGTCGTGGAATTTACCGATCAGCCCGGTGCGGTAATCCAGCGTCTGCAGGTATTCCTGGATCATCAACTCATCGGTCGGCGTCCCCAGATCGCTCTTGCCAACCAAGATCTCATGACCGAAACGGTGCTGGTATTTACCGGTATGAAAGCCGGCCCGGGAGGGTCCACAGACGGGAGCCGACACATAGGCGGTGCTCATGATCACCCCGCCCGCGGCCAGGCGATCCATGTTCGGCGTCAGCACATCCGTGGCGCCATGGAAGCCCACATCGCTGTAGCCCAGATCATCGGCCACGATCCAGATAAAGTTGGTCGGTGCGTCCGACGCCATCGCCGGCGCTGCCATCAACATGCCTGCGGCACAAGCCGACAGCACGATGGGATTCTTTTTCTTCATTTTATTCTTCGCTTTTCTCTAGGAGCTTTTACTCATTGTCGGCCTTAGCGCCACCAACGAGTACCACTTGATCCAAACGCAATACAAAAGCGGATATTGATGCGATTCAACCAAGATCATTGCCGCAGCATTATCAAACATTCCGAATGGGAGAAAAGTGAAGAATTGTCATCAAATCGCAAAGTGGGAGGCCCCCCAAGAAGAAGAGAATTCGGTGACTCAAACGTCTTAATTCGCCGGGATGGAAAATGGAGAGCCGAGCCATCCGTCAGCATCGCCATCGGCAAAAAACGAAAGCCCGCCATGGGATGCATGGCAGGCTTTTGAAGCTTCCCAGGGAAGGGACAGAGAGGGATTATTCGGACTGTTCGCCCTCGAAGTCCACATGCGTGATCACGCCGCCTTCAACCTGGATACCACCCAGGCTGGCGTGGATCCGGAAGCCATCACCTTCGATCTCAGGGGTATCGTTCTGAGTCGTGCAGGTGTAACCCAGGTTGTATTCACCGGCTTCAACGCCGTGGAAGGAGAAGTAGCCCAGGTTGTCGGACGCTTCCGGGGTCACCAGCAGCGCGTGATCCTTTGGACGGTTCTGTACCGTATGCCCAGCACGGCTGTGATAGCCCAGCATCTCGTGCTGTGCGGTGTTTTTAGGGTATAGGTACACCGCTTCGACGGACTCGCCACGTTCACGCAGACAGAGATCACGCACCTCAGAGCCGGCCACGGTACCAAGGATATCACCGTACTCACGCTCGACGTGGCGGATCTCGAAGTTCTTGTTACCCAGGAATCGCCAGCCCTTGTTCTTGTTGTACTGCAGGCTCTTCTCCAGATCGAAGAACACCGCCAGGTTGTTATCGCCGCTCACCAGATCGAACCGCTTGCTGACCAGGCGACCACTGTCACGGGCATCGGCAGGAGGCTTGGCACCGGCACAAGCGCCCTGAGATGGGGTAGTCAGGTGATCCACCACGCCACTGTGCTCAACTACGTGGGAGTCTTGACGGATGTTCGGCTCGACACCGGCTTCGTACTTGCCATTGATGTACAGACACATCTCATAGCTTCCCGGTTTCGCCACCAGGCCGTCAAACAGGCGATCGGCACTGCCGCCATTGGCTTCCTTCACCTCCAGCATGCGCAGGTGATTCGGGTGATCCTCGAAGTACACGTGGTACGGTTCACACTCGCCAGTCTGATCACAGGTCTCTTCCTCGCCCGGCAAGGACGCAACCTTCTTCAGGAAAACATAGTTAAAGGCGATATTCACCTTTTCCAGGTCATCCAGACACTTGTCATGATGACAGTCGCCACGCAGTGAATCGATCGCCTCGTCGGCAAAACCCTGATCCCAGCGATTCATGACAGACAAGTTCAAGGTGGCCGGTCCAGTCGCTGGCGGCAGCACACCACCGCCATTATCGTTGCCATTGTCACTGCCCGGATTATCAGAACCACAACCGGTGACTACAAAGGCAGAGACCAGTAAGGCTAACCATTGCTTCTTCATCGTTATACCCCATCAAGAACGGCATATGGAATGCTTATATCCCATATGCAAAAGGTTGAATTTCAAACGGATAAAGGCGGCAAAAAAACACCGACCTTGAATCAGGTCCAAAACACTAGCAGAAGCCCGGACAGCCCCAAATGAGCAATATTCATTTGAAATATAAAAGGTGTGCTAAAAATAAACAAATGCCGTTCAAGTAGCAGCCAGGAGCTATGCCAAAAAAGGTCAGAGCGGAATCACACCAACACCTAAGTGTCCGACACAAAGGAGTTTTCGGGGATCAGAACCAATTTTCGGCCGGGCGTTTAATAACTCGTCATCGTGATGGGTGAACGGTTAGGTAAAACTTGATACCTCTCACAAAAATCAACCGGATGAATAATTGCTCCACCCAACAAAACCCTAGCGCCGAATAACAAACAAACAGTTAAAGTGGTAATTTTAAGCAGTTGAACTTTGTTAAATTGGAGTCACCAAAGACAATAAAACAAATCCCCCACCAATACAAAACAACCGACAAACACAAATGCATAAATACAAACACAACACGGGGTAATATCTGGCAATAAAACACCCTATACCCTCAGCAAAAATATCTCATCGCGACCAGCGGCTCATGGTCGAATCGCAAGAGACAAGCCGCCATGCTCTCCCTTGCAATATGACCCAAAGCTTTCCTCCCTCCTGGATCGATCCGTTAGGGCCAAACAAACAGGCTGGCTCTTCACAAATACGGAAAAGCGAGACGCCTCCTCGCTTCAACCCACGACAGCAAGACACTCGGCTGAACAGCACGACACTCGAGTGCCCTCCTCTAACCCAACCTGAAAAATTTCAGGCACACAAAAGTAAGGCGGCAGAGTCTTTCAACTCTGCCGCCTTGGGCGCGAAGCAGGATGTCCGGGACTGTTCGGTTAGAAGCGGAAGTTAAACCCGAAGGAAGCACCGCTGAGATCAAACTCACTTTCGCTGAAATAGGACACATATTCGAAGGTCAGCGCAAAGTAGCGACTGCTGGAGAGAGTCACACCGGCCCCGTAGGAGAAATCGGTATTGCTTCCAGAGCCGTAGGAACCCGCGCTAACGCGGCCTCGCGTCACGCCCAGCAGAACATAAGGCGTAAAGGGCGAAGGGTTGGCGTATCCCCCCTTGAGGTAGCCTCCGAAGTAGTAATCCAGCTTGGCTCTCACTCCGTGGCTAGACCTGTCGGTATCCACATTGGTGCCCGCACGGCCCTCCAGCGAAAAGTAATCGTCGAACTGGTAACCGGAGATCAGAGTAACCGCCCCCGGACTGGCGCTACGCATATCACGATGATCGTAATCCAACCAGTTGTACTGGATCCCTTTATAAGAGCCCCGGTTGGAGTGCCTGCCATACTCAGGCAGCTGCCCGGCGTTGTTGTTCGACGCAATCACATCGCCATTGGCCGGTGCATTAACCTGGATGGTAACCTGGTTTTGACCCTGGGTTTGGGCCAATGCCGAAGTGCTGAGCAGGCCAAGCATAAAGAAAGGGAACAGTCTTTTCATGATCAGAGAATCGCGGTTCTAGAATGGGAAGGTCGGCCATTTTACCAGCAATATTCAAGCGTTTCTGTGATGCCATGAAACATTTTACTACCGGGAGAAACACTGCGCCCCAAGCTCTGCCCTCACTCCCCTGCGGAAAAAATGGCGCCCGTCGAAGTTGGACTTCGCCTGGACGCCTCAACCTTTGGCAAGGTGCCGTGTCCAGAAACGATACGCCTGCACTGAGTCAACCTTGCAGGACTCCTCTGCAGCATTATGCTGCCCACTCTGCTACCTTTGCCCCAAAATATCGAAAGCAGCGCTCAACCAGGCTAGGCTTGCGCAGACGAACGGCTTGCATCATCGCGATGCAGGCGTTTCCCCAATCCCATCTACCACCAACGAGCGGCAATCCAGATGATCACTCTGAGCACCAACGTCGGCGATATCGACATCGAACTCGATATTGACCGGGCCCCCGTCAGTTCAAAAAATTTCCTCAAATACTGTGAAGACGGCTTCTATGAAGGCACCATTTTTCATCGTGTGATCAAAGGCTTTATGATCCAAGGTGGCGGCCTGACGGCAAAAATGCGGGAAAAGCCAACCCGCAACACCATCGTCAACGAGGCCAACAAAGGACTTAAGAACCTGGTCGGTACCATTGCCATGGCCCGTACCGATGCCCCCCACTCCGCCACCGCCCAGTTTTTTATCAACGTGGCCGACAACCCCTTTCTCGATCATACCGCCACCACCAACGCCGGATGGGGTTATGCGGTGTTTGGCAAAGTCACCGCAGGCATGGACGTCATCAAAGCGATTGAAAAAGTGAAGACCACCACCATTGCCGGTCATGAAGATGTCCCCGTGGAGCCCATCATCATCGAAAAAGTAACGATCACCCCTTAACCTCTCAAGGGTATGGCCCTGCTCACCGTCAGCAGGGCCATACCCTAAGCATCAAGCCCTTGGCCGAACGCTGCACAGGGCACAATCCCTCCGTCATCGCCTCAGCCCTTATGGTCATCACACTGAGCCATACGCTTCGGGCTCTCCCACTTGCCCCGTCCAAAGGCCCCTGGCGCCGCCCCACTCGTAACAATAAGAGGTAGAGGCCAATCACAAGATCGGAGCCATCAAGATGAAGCGCCTCCTACTCGCTGTGACACCGGCGGAGCTTGTTTGCGAGGTGATCGCAGCGGCTGAGTGTTTCGCCCCCCTTTTCCTCTTCGGCACTAAGGCGCCTCTGTCCACTTGGCTTCCTTCCGCTGGCAGCAAGGACTCTGGCTTAACCGCCTTGAATGTGAAAGGTAGGGCTCATCATCGCCCCCAGCTCAACGCCGGCTGTTAAGCTCAAACTCAGCTCCCGGCGCCGCCGACCGGAATGTTTTCTCCTCACCCCCTGACAGATACCTGGAGGGCACTTGGTAAAAATAACGGGAGACAA
This sequence comes from Ferrimonas sp. YIN67, assembly GCF_057219095.1. Taxonomy (NCBI): domain Bacteria; kingdom Pseudomonadati; phylum Pseudomonadota; class Gammaproteobacteria; order Alteromonadales; family Ferrimonadaceae; genus Ferrimonas; species Ferrimonas sp. YIN67. The sequence goes on along the minus strand of NZ_JBXVVJ010000004.1, from coordinate 136,257 downwards.
ACGACACGGTTCGGCCGGCAATGACGTCGACACCTTCTTTACGCGAACCCAATTCGGCCGCTAGGGTCATTTTGAACCCCCTTACCGATCTGGAGAGTACCCAATGAGATCCTCTGTTTACCTACTGCTTTACAGGCTGTAGCCTTTCCACCCCGGAACAAGCCACGGCCAACGACCCCCGTCGCCCCAACGTCGTCCTGCTGTTTTCCGATGATCTGGGCTACGCCGATACGGGTTTTCAAAATCAGAGTACCGACGTCGAAACTCCACACCTGGACAAACTGGCCGCCCTGGGTGCCTCATTCTCTGCCGGTTATGTCACCGGCACCGTTTGTGGCCCCTCCCGCGCAGGTTTGATGACCGGCCGCTACCAGCAACGCTTTGGTTACCACGATATTGTGACGGCCTACTCCCGTGATGCCGAGGTGCCCGCCGGTCTGGCTCTGAACACCCCGATCTTCGCCAACTACCTGTTTGATGAAGGCTACCGCACCGGCATGATCGGCAAGTGGCATGATGCCGATCCCGCCGAGTACTGGCCACACAATCGTGGCTTCGAGGAGTTCTTCGGCTTTAACAACGGTGCCGCAACCTACTATGTGGGTCCGATGAACGAAGCCAAGTTCGACTACAAGCCGGAAGCGGCCATGTACCGCAACGGCAAGCTGGAAGGGAACTTCGACGAGTACCTGACCGACAAGTTTGGCGATGAGGCGGTCGACTACATCGAGCGCCATAAAGAAGATCCCTTCTTCCTCTACGTGGCCTTCAATGCCATTCACAGCCCGATGGAGCCGCGTCAGGTCGACATGGAACGCTTCGCCCATATCGAGGATGAGAACCGCCGCAAAGCCGTGGCCATGAACTACAACATGGATGAAAACATCGGCAAGATCCTCGATAAACTGGAAGCCGAAGGCCTGATGGAAGACACCCTCATCTTCTTCCTGTCCGACAACGGCGGCAAGCTCAACGACAACTTCTCCCTCAATACGCCCCTGCGTGGCGAAAAGGGCAGTTTCTGGGAAGGCGGCATTCGCATTCCCTTTACCGCCACCTGGAAAGGCACCATCTTACCGGGCCAGCGGGTCGATGAGCCCGTCATCGCCCTGGATATTCTCGCCACCTCCCTGGCTGCCACAGGGATCGAGCAACAGCCACATTGGCAACTGGAAGGCGAAAACCTGCTGCCCCTGCTGACCGGTGAGCAGGAGCAACTGCAAGACCGCTTCCTGTTCTGGGCCAACTCCCGAGGCTGGGCGGTACGGGATCGCGACTGGAAGCTGTACAACGAGAACTTCCGCAACCAGCAAGCGCCGGTCCTGTTCAATCTCGGCACCGACATGGAAGAGCAACACGAGTTGTCCCAAACCCAGCCAGAACAGGCCGCTCGACTGCTGGCCGCCTACCAGGCCTGGGATGCGGACAATGAGCTGCCGCGCTGGGGCCGCAACCGCACCGAATACCCGCACTACAACGGCCACCTGGTTCTGGAAGCAAGAAAGAAGATCCCGCAGGACCTGTTGGATGCCGCGATGGCAGCCAATGAAGTGCGCCGCGCCAAGGCCCGCGCCACCATCGACGCCCTGGTACGCGACTAAGCAAACCAACCGGGGGCCAACACAAAGCGATCCCTGACGAGCCAAGATCGAAAAGACCCAGGCAGGTTGCCTGGGTCTTTTCGTTTCGCTACTGCAATGTGCGTCGCTTAACAGGGGGCAACGTTCGGCCCCCCTTCACATCACGTCACGCAGTCAGAGCCTGGCGCCACAGGATCAGGGGTCGATGCCCCACGCCTTGTTGGGCTCGGCACCGAGCCAGAGCTCCAAGACTCCGCCCGCGGCAAACGCTTCGTGGGAGAACCAGTAGGTGTTCAAGGGCTTGCCATTGAGCTTGGCCTTTTGAATGTAGGGATGCTCCGGGGCGTTGTTGTAGGTTTTGATGGTGAACATCTCGCCGTCATAGTAACGGGGATCCAACTGAATGCGGATCTCGTCAAACTCCGGTGCGGTCAGCTCATAGCGCGGCTGCGCCGAGGAGGTGCCGCGCAGACTGAACAGGCCCATCTTCATCAGTGCACTGACGCCGCCCATCTGGCCCTGATCCTCGTCGTGGCCGCCATAGCCGATATTGGGGTTAATGCCGCCGTAGGCCTGCTGGCTGACGCGACGCACCCAGTACTGGCTGAGCCAGGGGTGATTGACGTGGTTGAACACATGGGCACTGGAGAGCCCCGGCTGGTTGGCGTAGCTGATCTTGCCTTCGCCATAAGAAAAGACAAAATCAGAGCCCCTTTCGGTCTCAAACGCGTGGTTCAGCATCTGGGCCAGCACCTCATCGCCGCCCATCAGCGCACTCAGCCCGGGGATATCGTGGGACACACCAAAGGTGCCCTGCCAGTCGTTGGCTTCCATCCAGTTGCCCGACAACAGTTTCTTGTCCGGATCGTAGAAGCGTTTCCACTCGTGGGACTGGGCCATAAACTCGGCGGCGTCTTGGTCACGCCCCGTCTTCTTGGCCATCTGCGCCAGCGCCCAGTATTCGAAGGAGCCCTGCACCGCGATCCCGGCGTTGCGCATCTTGATGCGGCGCGGGTGGGTGCGCTTCATTGCGTCATAGGCCTCATCGGCGTCCACCTTGGTCAGCAGGCCTTTTTGCCAAGTGGCGGTGATCAGGCTGCTGGCCGGGTTGCCGGACATGATGTGGGTGTAGCCACCAGCAGACGGCCCCCGCGGCAAGGTGCGTCCATGGCGGGCGTACTCCACCATCGAGGCGGAAAACTCATCCATCACCTCCGGCCAACCCAGGCCCCAGAGAATATTGAGGTTCCACATGGTCAACCACAGCGAATCGGAGTTGTACATATGGTGTTTCGGACGGCCATCCTCGTCCAGCGGCACGCGCTGAACCGTGAGCGGCACGATCCCCCGCTCATCCCCCGGGCCAAAGTAGCTGGGGTATTCGCCGTTGATGTCGTCGATCTTGTGGCGACCCAGCAGCACATGCCAGAGATCGGTGTAGAACTTGATGCGGGTGTCTTCGCTGCCGCCTTCGACGGCAACCTTGCCAAGCCACTCGTTCCACTCGTCCCGGGACTCCTGCCGGACCCGATCAAAATCCCAGTGCGGCAGTTCCGCTTCGAGGTTTTTGCGCGCGTTTTCCAGGCTGGTGTAGGAGATCCCGATCTTCACCTTCACCTCCTCCCCGGCCTTGGCGTCAAACGCCAGCGCCACGCCCGCCCGCTCCTCGGGCACATCCTGGAACATATACTGGGTGATGTGCTCACGATGGTTGTCTTTGACGATGCGCCCCTCGGGCAGCGGATTGTCAAAGGATTGGATATCGCTAAAGCGCTGCTTGGGTCCGATCCAGCCGTCCATCCGCTCGACGGGGCGATCCAGCTCGATCACAAAGAACACGTGGGACAGTCGTGGCCCGCCCCACAGGCGATCGGTCATGCCGTGGGAGCCCTCCAGTCGGGTCGGCGATACCAGCGTCACCTTGGGATCGACATAGCTGGCCGCACCGACAAAGCCCCCCAGTTGCAGCAACAGATTGGCCTTGGCGTCCTGCTCATAGTTCAAACGGTAAAACGCGGCCCGATCGGTGGAGGTGTACTCCACCTGGGTCTGGTAGCGGTCGAGGAAAACCTTGTGGTAGCCCGCCTCGATGATCTCGTTATCGTGGGAGAACTTGGACTTCCAGCCCTGCTCGCCGAGGCGGGGATCCACCTCACCCGTGGTGGGCATGATGTTGATCCCGGACATGATCCAGTTGTGGATCTGGGTAAACCCCAGGATCTCATCGCTGTTGTAGTTGTAGCCGCCACCGCCCTGGTTCTTGTTGCGGGTGTACGGCGCGGCCGACACCATGCCAAAGGGGCGACTGCCCGGAGTGCTGAAAAACCAGCGACCCCGGCCGGATTCGATGGTGGGATCCACATGGGACACCCAGTCGCTCAGCTCAAGGCGCGGCTTAAGCACGGTCAGCGGGGCGCCGCTCTGGTGATACACCTCCAGCTCGGAGAGGCCGATCTGAGTCCCGACGCCGTCGACCACGTCCAGTCGCATCCACTCCACCGTGCGGGGTTCAAATACCAGCTCCAGGGGCGAGCCATCGTTGGGCACGGCAAACAGGTGCTCCTTGCTGCCATCGCTGAAAGTGAGCACGGCCGCCGCCATGTGCTCATCCAGCGTGGGGCGATCGTAGATCACCACGGTGTTGACGGTCTGCGGCTCGGGCCAGGTCAAGGTGACCGAGGGGTAATTGATCTCGCCGTGCCACTTGTTGGGGCTGCCGCCGATCCACTCGCCCTGGCCGTCCTGCTGCTTGATGCCATCGATCAGGGCCCGCAGGTGCTCGCCATCGCCGCTCACCTGAGCCAGCGGCGCCAGATTAAGCGGGCGATTCGGCGCGTCGGCCACGGCAGAAAGTGGGGCCACCAGCCCCAGGGTTAAGATGCACCGGCGCAACCATGGGCCGGCAAGGTGTTTATAGAGAGCTTGTTTCATAAAGCATTTTTAACCTTAGAAAAGGGAGAATACGGCGTGTTAAACACGCATTGTTGGTTCTGGGTTCTTCGCCCCGCTGCGCCATGAGCAAAAGGAAATGCCTTGGGCTCCTTATGGGCGGCCACCCTGTCCGCAGATCCCATGCCGGGCTGCCGCAGATCCGCATAACCGCCCCACTGACGGCACCCGATACGATCGCCCCGTAAAGTGGCGACGTTCACGGCACACCCGTCCGGAACAAAAATGGCGGTGGCCTGCGCCACCGCCATCTTGGGCTGATTGATTACATGATCTCCTCTTCCCGGATCTCCCGCTGCTTCTTGCCCTTGCTCCGACGCTCCAGCCACTTGTCATATCTGGGCGACTGCGGATAGGGGGTTCCCATGACGTCACGGTAGGGCCGGGTCTGCCGGATGTACGCCCCATCGGTGTACACCCGCTCCAACTGCGCACGGTACTTGGCATGCATCGCCTGGGCGGCCTCGACGCCGTTGGCAAAGACACTGGCGTAGTCGTAATCGCTGCGTTCGGTCCGGTTGATCCAGTCGATCTCCCATTCGGTCAGTTCGGCCAGGAAGGGGGTGGCACGCAGGGCATGACGATCCTGGGACAGCTCAACATCGGTATCCTGATAGGTGGTGCCCTCGATCAGGGTCTGACGCAGATGCGTGTGCAGCTCCCGCCAACGGGGCAGGTAGTAGGAGCCGATCAGCCCCTGCCACTCGCGCCAGCCGTAGTCCCAGGCACGCTCCATCTCCAGCGGTCCCCAACGGGTCAGCAGCATGCGGGCATTGCGCTCGAAGTGATCCGCTTCCGCCGGGCTGGCCGCACGGGCGCGAGCCCCTTCGATCCAGTGCTTCAGACGATACGGCTCGATGGTCCCGCTGACGTCATCCATATCCTGGATCGCCTCGAGGAAGGCCGCACTGGCCGCATCGAAGGCCGCAAGCTCGCGGCTATCGTAGGCGGCACGTAGCTGGAAGTGGAGTTCAATCAGATAGTTGGACAGCACTTGTCGGGTGATGTCGGCCGCATCGACATGATAAGCCGGGCTGCTCTTGAGCCGCTCACTGTCCTGCAGCAGGTGATCCCAGCCCTGGACGAACGCCAGCGGCTCATAGAGCACCTCAATTTTACACTGGGGCGTGGTCTTACGAACATCCAGTCCGGGGCGGGCAGCCACGATGGGATCGCGCTCCAACCCCTTGCTGCGCGGGCCATAAATGGTTTCCGAGAACAGTTGCCACGCCTTGTCGGTGGCCTCGGTGGCCTGACCGTAGCGGCGTCCGGCGTACTCCTTTAACCAGGTCGTTTCATCGGGCGCACGGTCGCGCCAAAGCAGATCGAACCAGTAGTTATAGTACGCCGGGTTATGCTCACTGCCTTCGTTGAACAGGCCCAGACCGGTGGAATCGTGCTCGCCCAAACGGGTCTGTTCGTAGCGCGCGGTGATCTCCTCGGGCACACCATGCAAGGCGGTACGGCCGCCAAAGCTGTGCAGGGTTCCCACCACCTGCTCGAACCCTTCGTAGCTCTGCCCCGGGTTGCCTCTCAGGTTCAGCAGCAGCACCCGCTCTTTGTCAACGTCGCGCAGCAACTCCATTTTCAGGCCCCAGGTCTGCTTGGCCCAGATCGCATCAGGGTTGTGCTTGCTGAACATCTCACTGACGGCAACCCCGACGGCGGCCATGTAGTCAGCGGTTTTGATCGCCGGCCGCCCTTCATGGAAAGGATCGCTGCCGTAATAGGTGGCGCTGCCAAACAGACGGTCGCTCTCCGCCAGGATATCGGCGCCCAGGCTGGCGAACAGCGGATCCAGCGGATCGACCTCCGCCAGATCTATGGTGCGCCCGGCCCAGTCGCCCTTGTTGCGGATCGCCGCCTCGGGGAACTTGTCGATCATGGCCATCGGCACATGCCCCGAGAAGCCCTGTAGGATCGGATCCATCCCCAGCGCGCGCTGGGCCATGAGGATCTGCTGACCCAGCTCCACCTGCTGCTCGATAAACTGATCACTGACCGGTCCACCCAGCCCTTCCAGGTTGGTCATCCACTGCCACGCGTAGTAGGGAGGCCCCACGAGGAAGCCTCGGGCTTCCTCGTCGCTGAAGCCGTACTTTTCTCGCAGGACATTGAACCAGACCGCCTCGTGACCTGTGATGGCCAGCGGCATATTGATGCCCTTGAGCGCCAGAAAATCGATCTCACGCTGCCAGCGCTCCCAATCCCAAAACGCCATGGTGTAGCTGTGGGTGCAGTAGTTAAACGCCACGCGCTGCTTGGCGACGGTGCGCTGGTCGACGATCTCTTTCGGCAGCGGCAGGACCTCAGGGATCGCCAGTTGATCCCCCAGCCAGCTGATGCTGATCCCCGTACTGTCGACCAGGTATTGGTGGACGCCGGCCAGGATCGCAACGCCATTATTGCCCCGCACCCGCACCTTGCCCTGGTGACTGTCGATGATGAATCTGTCATGGCCATCTTCCGCCGGCGGGATAATGCCAAGTTCAAACTGCTTGCCCAGCCCACTCTTGAGGCGCTCGATTACGCCATACGCGGCCTCCACCTGGGAGCTCGGCGTAACGGCGGGGGCCTGGTAGTCCGCGCCCAGTCGCTGGATCTGCTGAGCGGAATAGGAGGTGCAGCCGATCCCGACGCAGAGCGTGATCAAAGCGCCAAGCGCTCGAATTTTTATCATTTTTATCTTCCTTGGTGGCCCCCGGGGTTCATGGGACGATCCGGGGTTGTCTTCGTTGTTACGGACGTGCAAACAAACCGGAGGGAAATGGCGTTGCTCGATGTCGCGTTGCCGGCCCCGTGCGGTCCCGCCTACGAGGCGCTCGCGGGCTGGGCAGACACTGCGGCTCCAGCAGTGGCGCGCCGTTTCACAGGGCCCAAGAATACGCCAGGTCAAACCCGGCTGCCGCTCGAGTAACCTTGTTCTCAAACGTCGCCACAGATGCGTGTAAGACGATGTAAATTCACTACCTGTGCATGGCCCTGCGGTGCCCGCTGTATGAAGGTGTGGGGCGACAAAACAGGGCACCGTCCGGACACCGAACCCAAGCAGCACCGACGATCTCAGCCCCAGAGAACGGATATCTATCATGCATATAACCCGCACGCGCAACACCTTCCTTGCGCTTGGCTTGATATGAGCCGTCTCCGCCATGGCCCCTCCACAGCAGCCCGTGGGACAACCCCATAAGCCCGAAGGCACAGTCCTTAGGGCTTTTTAATGCTCTAGGCTTACAGCAAGGGCATCAGATCGGCGACGGAATCTATGATGATGTCAGGCTTTACCTTCGACGCCTCAGCCAATTCAGCGCGAAACTTGCCGGTTCGCACCAGCGCCCCCCGCAGACCGCAGCGCTGTGCGCCGCCGATATCGCTGTCAATATCATCCCCCACCATCAGGATCGTCGCTCTATCCAGGCCCAACGCCTGCACTCCCGCCTCGAAGAAGGCCGGTGCCGGCTTACCAATCAGGGTCGCCTCGACGCCCGTGGCGTATTCCAAGGCGGCGACAAAGGCACCGATATCCAGCCGCAGCCCCTCGGGAGTCTGCCAGTACCTGCCCTTGTGCAGTGCCACCAACCTGGCTCCCTCCATCACCCTCTCAAACAGCCGATTGAGCAGGGGGTAGTCCCAAGCCTGACCGATATCCCCGATCACCACCACCTCAGGCTCCGTCATCGACTCCGCGAAGGATGCGAACTCCTCACGAATGGCGTCGGCAACCACAAAGTCACCACAGCGGACTCCCAGCTGCTGCAGGTATACCCGAGCCGCAGCTGGGGTGCTGAGGATCACCTCCGGCTCGATAGCAAACCCCATCGCCTTGAGCTTATCCGCCAGGGCCTGACGGGAATGGGTAGTGGTGTTGGTGACAAAGCGATGGGGGATCTCGCGCTGCTGCAACTGACGTATCGTCTCGACCGCTCCGTCGATGACCTGCTCACCCACATACAACACACCTTCGAGATCGAGCAGAACTCCACCGAGTGGGATCTGTGCACTCATGATCTAACCCTCCTATTCCTCCAGGCGTTTCTCCACATCCTATGGATAGTGAAGCACACCCTCATTCAAGGATCAGCGTCATGGGCCAAACAACCTCAGAGTGATTGGAAACTCCGATCCCAAGCGTAAGATCTCCCGGCTTAGCCTGACCAATCGCTCTCGCTTTATGCCTGGTGCCATGATCCCCGATCTTGTTTTATTACATCACAGCAGTAAAAATTATCGCGCCATCAGCGCAACAGCGTGCGCCCCCACACACAGTTCACATTCCATTTACCTCCGGAATTGACCGCCGTATTTCTGACCAATACCGTAAATTTCTATTTAGGAGGCCTTTTATGTCATCACATATTGACGTGTTAAGCAGCGCTATACGCATGCATCAGAATGAAACTTTACTACGACTTTTCTGCCAGGATGCCTTGGGAAATGGGATCCCCGCACACGCACTGATCAGTACCATCGCGCTAGGTCGCGGACAGATCGGCTGCCCCAATTACCGCAAAACCCTGGGCGAGTTAATCGACGTTCTCGCAGCCTAAGGTTTCTGGGGCTGGGCAGCAGAGTCCTTGCAGCCCCTCCAGAAAACGCTGAGCCTCGCTGTGTTCATCCCAGCCTGTACGAATGGGCCACATAGGTAGCGTCAATGCGCCAACATAAACATACAAGCCCGAGGGGAGCAACTGGTCGCCCTTCGGGCTTTTTCTTGCTCGGTTATCGGCGCTGAACTGCGGCTGCCCCCAAGGTGCGCAGCCCTCTACGCCATGGCGGAGGTTTCCAGAGAGTTTGCGGCCAGCCCAGGGGGCTTCATTGCATCCTCCTTTCATTCGCAGTAATGAGGTCACGGCCCAACCATTCATCAGAAACTCTACGGATAACCCATAAGGCCTGAACGAAATAGGGATCATCAGGAACAAAGTTCACGGCATAAACTGGCTTAAAGTTCCCAAGGGATGCCCTGGTCAAGCCATTAACTCACTGACGGCATTACTTCTGAAGCAGACTGCGTCTGCCAATCAATCTGAGACTCTAGTGAAGTCACATTTGAAGATGTCTTGCAGTTACCATAAATAATTCAAACAATCTTACTTATCATTGCATCACTCCAATCATTCTCTAGAATGACAGCCTGTCAAGAATAATAAAATAATACCTAGCGCATAAAAGGAAGAATGACGACATGAGTGCCGACATTATAAAAGTTTCCAGAAATACAAAAAATGCCCCCCTAAGTTCTGTTTCCACACAAACAGTGGCTTTCTCCCACTACAACAATATTTCAGCGCAATTACCGGTTGATCCTGAAACGGGTAGCATCGTCGTTGGCAGTGTTAAAGAACAGGCAAAACAGTGCCTCACCAACATTAAGGCGATCGTTGAAAGCATTGATCACGTTATGGATGACGTGGTTAAAATCAACATCTTCGTTAAAAATATCGAAGACCTTGATGCCATCGACGAAATCTATCCTGGCTTCTTCCAGGGTGCGCTCCCGACACGCACGACAGTGGAAGTGGCAGCCCTGCCGATGAGCGATGCCCTGGTGCAGATGGATGCCCTGATCTCAAACGGTGAAGGCACGGCTCCACAGGCGCCTTGCGAACTGATCAAAGTCTCCAGAAGTACCGACAACGCCCCCCAGGGCCTGTACTCGCAAAGCGTCGCTTTCTCTCACTACAATAACCTCGCGGCTCAATTGCCGATTGATCCCACCACGGGTCAATTGATCGCCGGAGATGTGAAAGAGCAGACACAGCAGTGCCTGAATAACATAAAAGCCGTTTTAGAAAGTATCGACCACGTTTTGGAAGATATCGTTAAAACAACAATCTTCCTGAAAGACCTGTCGGACGTTGACGCCGTCAATGATGTTTTTGAAAACTTCTTCCCAGGCTATGTTCCCGCACGTACCGTTATTAGTGCGGCAGCCTTGCCTATGGGTGCACGGGTACAGATCGATACCGTAGTATCACACGGAGATGGTACACCGCCACAGCTCCCTGAAGATGCTCGTCTGATCGTGATCGAAGCCAATAATACGGACAACGCCCCCAAGGCGCCCTACTCGCACACGGTCGCATTTTCTCATTACAACCATATTTCAGGCCAGCTTCCTTTATTGCCAAAGACGAATGAAATCGTTGCAGGCGGCGTGAAAGAACAGGCCAAGCAATGCCTGAACAATATTAAGGCCATTGTCGAAAGTGTTGAACATGTGATGGATGATACCGTTAAGGTGAATATCCAATTGAAGAATGTTGACGACCTCGATGCCGTAAATGAAGTATACAAAACCTTCTTCAACGGCGATCTCCCCGCCAGAACCGTGGTCGGCGTTTCAGCTATCCCTATGGATGCGTTAATACAGATTGATGCCGTCGTATCCAACTGTGAAGGCACACCGCCACAGGCCTGATCGCGCCAGGGGCTGGGAGTGGCGACATAGGGAGCCCTTCCCAGCCCCTAAACCGAGAGATCAAAGCATATTATTTTGTTTTCGCTCATGGCCACGCAATGAGCGATGCTCACCGCCTCGTCCTCTTGCCGAGGTAAGGCATCCCGCCAGGGATTGGATCCCTACCCTGAATCGCTCATCCCCTCCTAGCCTGTCTGTTACTTACCGGACTCACCCTAAGCCCGCTTCGCAACCGGTACATACACAATCACGATACGCCTCCGCCCAATGAAAAGGGCCTGATCTCAGGGTCCGCTCACAATCCTGCGACTGAAACAGGAGCAAAGGCTTATCGGCCGCAACACAGGTGAATGCTGCGCCTCAGTACACTAAAAACAAAGGGAATAAAATTCAACGCTTTGCGCATTAAAACCGGTTTGATAGAGTCAAGGAATACCCAATCAAAACCCAACCCGAGCCATCGGAGTGCCTGACGCTCAGAGAGAAACCGGGTCGGAGTGAGGCTTGGCTGGCCACAGCAGCTTGGCGGTCTCTACGGCTCCACTTTGCTCCCTTGGGTCCCAAACAGGTCTAGAAAAATGCTAACAAGGCAACAAGAGCAGCGGATCGCCCTTGGCCGGCGATGGGCAAGGCTCAGTCGACTGGAAACCCGACTTTCTCGAATAATGGATCGGATGAGCACGGGAACCGTCTGGAAACTCGTCATCCCATCCATAGTGTTTGCACTGCTCTTCTATCCGGAGCGGCTTCAATACGGCCTTTTCATTGGTTGCACCATCTATCTCCTACTGGGCCTATCCCTCGTCGGAATTAACCTTGCGCTCGGTGAGTACAACTACCGCGTCTACAACCGGGTTTCCGATGGCTATCAAGCAACCAGGGCCGAAGGCGAGCACGCCTTCAACTCGGGTCTAAGCCCGGACGACTGCCCTTACGCACTCACTTGCGCCATACAAAAGAAACTCACCAGAGAGTGGTTACAGGGCTTTGAGCGCGCCGAAAAAGCGCAGGTGTCGGCAGAGATCACCCTTTTGCCGATAACAAAAGCCCAGTAACTCAGGTTCCTTGAGCCTTGATCTCAAGTTCCAATCCGAGTCGCCCCTTTGCTCGATGCCCTTGGTTGCCCCCCATCCCTGATGCAATGCTTATCGAGCCAGCGTCATCGATCTTTGTTCAATACGGCGCTTCCAGCGGCTCGCCACCCATTGCACCAACAGGGTATTGATCATGGCCAAGGCAAAGGTACGGGCCAGCCCCAGCTCCAGCAACAAAGTTGCTACCGTGAAATAAAAGACCGTCAGCGACAACAGGGTAAAGGTGACGTTCTTATAAAACAGCGTCACTGCACCTGTACCAAAGCGGGCATGAGTAAAACAGGCGATCACGATAATGGCGACCGGATAACAGGAGAGCATGCCGCTAAGCTCGGGACTCAAGGTTGCTGCCAGAGAAGTGACCACCAATACCAGTGCGCCACCGGATAGTGCCCTGTACAACAACTCGTTGCGAGCCGGACGAACCGTTACAGGGCCCAGCATGTGAGTATCGATACTCCACCAGGCCAGCAAAACCGCCATCAAGGCCAACACCAGACTGATGGACAGTGTGGGCCTGAACAAGGCATAGCTACAGGCCAATCCAGCAAAGATCAGTGTCGCTATCACTACACAGCCCCACCACGCCATCCGTCGCGCCAGGAAGGCATACACACCGCAGAAAACGGCGATCGCCGCCACCCCAAACACGGTCGCCCCGGCGGCCTGCGCCCCGTACTCCAGCCCGTACTCCAGGCTGAGTAACAAAATAATTGGCCCCGCTACCACGGGAAAACCAGCGGCAATCCCACTCACGCCCGCACCGTAACGCCTACCCAGCAGGGAGATAAAAACGATAATGGCCGGTACCAAAATCAACTTGAGTAACAACAGCATAGACGACTCCACAATGCCAACGCAGGCAGCGGAGCGTCTCACACTCAAGCCGCTCGACGCAAGATTCAGGGGGCTCAAGGGGTCAGAAGCTGAAAAGGCGATTCAAGGCGAAGTTCATGGAGCCATGAAACGCTGTAGCTGAGTAATTCAAGGGGTCCGGTTCAAGCGGTTCGAGGTTCAAGGCGAGGTTCAAGGGGTTCAAGGGGTCAGAGGGGTTCAAGGGGTCAGAGTTATTGAAACAACGCCCGGCAGATCGCCGGACGTTGAGCAAGCCATCGAAAAGATTAATAGCCCAAGGGACTCAAAGCGACCATCATCTTCAGAGCAATATCCCGGCCCAATTGACGATGATTGCCGCCCTACGCAACCCTAGCGTCTGGCTTCCCAGTCTGCATCCCCTTCACGAGCTTCCCAGTCTGCATCCCCTTCACGAGCTTCCCAGTCAGCGTCCCCTTCACGAGCTTCCCAGTCGGCGTCCCCTTCACGAGCTTCCCAGTCGGCGTCCCCTTCACGAGCTTCCCAGTCGGCGTCCCCTTCACGAGCTTCCCAGTCGGCGTCCCCGTATCCGACGCAGTTGTAATAACCAGCAGTTCGCTCATAAGAACCGACGTTACACGGCATATTCGCGGCGGCATATGAACTCATAAAAACACTGGCTACGACCAACTTGGATAAAACTTTCATTCCTATACTCCCTTGTGATGAAGGCTGCCAACCTTACCGGATTAGAGCTTTAATTCAAGCAAAACAAATGCTTAAGCAGATTTCGCTTACGTAATCAGAGTCATTAAAACCGGAGGACAAGAGCTAACACTATTCATGGGGTCAAAGTGATTGCCCCCATGAGTTAAAGACAGGAGTTCAAAGGCTCAGAGCGAATGATCACCTTATCGCGTTCGATAAGCCTGCGAACGACGGTCCCCGCCATGGCCGAGGGAACGCGTGCGACGCTGAGTATGCGCTTCGATTTCGGCCTTAAAGCGATCATTGCCGATCACCCAGAGTTTATTCGTTGCCTCACGGATCTCAGCCAGTGTCTTGGCCGGGATCGCATCATCAAACAAAGCGCGATAAGCCTGTGCACGCTTTACTGCATCGCTAGCCAAGGCGAGGACACTAGCATGAGGCGTCACCATTAATCGACTCGCCCGGTTATCCGCCAGCGCATTCGCTCGATAGCTCGACCAGGGATATTCAGCAGGGTGAGACACCATCTCGCCGCGCACCGGATTCAGCTCAATATAGCGACTGACCGTCAACGCGTAACGGTCCGAGTCCACCGGGGCTGACTTGTAGCGCCCCTCCCATAGCGACCCGCTTCGCCGGTAGGTGCGATTAATGTACTGCACATAAACCCGCCCCAAACTCTGCATCATCCGCCCCACCCCACCCTCTTCCCTCGGGGTCGCCAGCAGATGGACATGGTTGGTCATCAGCACGTAGGCATGGACAGCCACCTGGTGCTGCTCGCACGCCTCATTTAGTTTGTCCAGGTAGCAGTGGCGATCTTCATCATCAAAGAAGCACGCCTGACGGTTGTTGCCCCGCTGGATCACATGCTGGGGGAGCCCCGCAAGATCGAGGCGCCGTAATCTGGCCATCCCTGCCACTCCCTTCTCCAAGTCATCGCTGTAAGCCTAGCAACTCGTGCCCATAGTCACGCTTCACTCATCACACCCAACTGAACGCCAATCATTGCTTTTTACATACAAATCAGTTTGTTACATTAGAGGTTTAACAAACCAGACCAAGGGCAATGGGCGGCCGTAAGCCAGGGGCGGAAGCGTGTCTAACGCATTGAGCAAAAATTACTCAAACCAACATTTTCAAGGCGTCCCGGATGAGTGACTACTAACTCTGTGGGTACAGATCCTTTCAATGACTCTGACCCTTTAAACCCTCCAGAAAGAGCAAAAGCATCGGGGCCACCGTGCGAACATGGAAAAAGCCCCAGGCTCAATGCCTGGGGCTTATTTAGGTCCGGAGAAATGATCTCAAGAGTTCAGTCCCGCTTAATGGTCGCCCGATCCAAGGGGATCAGCGTCATTGAAATCCATCACTGTTACTGTGCCGACAACTCCAGTTTGCCCATGGCGTTGGTGTTCAGCGGGGCACGGAAAGACTTGCCCATCAGTTCATAGACGTTAAAGTGCACGGTGTTCCAGTTTTCGCCGAAGTTGTATTCAAACACACTGTCACCGGTCTCCAAGCTTTGTGAAAGCGTCCACTCGGTCGCATAGCCGGTCATGCCCTGGCCAAAATCCATGTAGGGGGCGTCGGCAGGTACACGATAAGCTACGGTGGACAGTTTCATCATGCCGTTCATGGCGCTGCTCGGCTCATCCAGCCAGTTCAGAAAGTAGCTGGCATGAACAAAGCGGCTGCGTGAGGCGCTGTTGCCGTTTGAGCCAAAGGCCAGATTACGATCGGCGGATTCCCAGGATGGCTTCACCTCTTTGAGGTTATCGATATGCGCCTGCATCGACGGATCGTTGGTCATGACCGCGGCGTCTTCGCCACGGTAGATCTTCAGACCGTCCGGATCCATTTCAATCACAGCGCGGTCACCACTTTTGTCGGTAATGGACCAGTGCAGAGTGATATCGACCGGCATCGCCTCCAACTGCATCGAGGCATAACCAAGCGTTGGCAGAGCGTTGACGACCTCTTCAACGGAAGCGTAATTGGTCAGGAAATACTCACCCAGGGTGAACTGAGACACCTGCTCCGGGCTTGAAACCGGCTCCATCGTCATCGGACGGTAGAACAGGGTGTTGACCTGCAAGCCTTCGCTGTTGACGCCGTCATGGACCAGATCCAACTCGCCGTAGGCGAGGATGGCGACCACGTCGTACTTAACGGTATATTGACTGCCGATCCCCGGGCCCTGGATGTGGCGCTGTTCACCTTTAACAATACCGCCGAGGCGCGGGTTGGTGGACTCCATCCAATCGTTGGTACGGGTCGTGATGGTACCGTGGTGTTCGGTGTTCCAGGCGATGGAGGTACATGCTTGTGCAGCACCGATGGTCATGCCAGCTACCATAATGCCGAGGGCAAGAGCTTTCATTTTCATTGATATGGTGTTTCCTAATCGGGTGTCATTCGCTACTTGGCCTATCCTATCCACCCAGTCCTCGGCAACAAACTCAGTATGTGAGGATCCCGTCATCACATTCATTCGCACACAGCGGCGCACTCTTTGAACAACTCGATGACGTAGGAGGCCACCGGTCCCATGGACAATGATGCCTGCCAGATCACCACGGGAAAGCGCAGTGGCGTGTTGAGTTGTTTCAGCGGGATCGCTTTCAGTTGCTCCTGCTCAATCTCTTTTCTAACGCTGTGTGAAGGCAGCACGGCCCAGCCTTCGCCGGCTTTTAACACTTGCAGCAGCAGGTGCAGACTGTCGTATTTCTGGATGTGATTTGAGGTGCAGATCGATCTTGAAATTCCCGAATGGTAGTAATCCGTTAATACCAACTGGTGCAGATGCTGTAACGCCGCCAGGCTGGTGGGACCCTCTTTTTGAATAAACTCTGGGCTGGCACAAAGGGTAAAAGGGATGTTGGCTAAATAGGTAAAGTCTATCGAGCTGATGGCATCCCCGGTCGGACAGATCACAATCGCCAGATCGGCGCTGTTGTTTTGCAGTGCAACCAGGATCTCCTCATTATTGCTTTTAAGCCAATGGATCCTTACCTGTTTATAGCGCTGACGCAGCATGATGGTAACGTCAACAATGAGTTGCTCTGGAAGTTGCTCGGAGTAATAGACAATCAGCTCGGTTTCAATGCCTTTTTCCTGATACAGACACAACTGCTCGAATGCACTGCTCGCCGCGGTTAAGGCTTTGGCTTGCTGATAGAGTGACTTTCCTGCCGGGGTGAGTGTTGGATAACGACCGCTGCGGTTAAACAGGGTCATGTTAATCTCGATCTCCAGATTGGTGATCACCTGACCCAGCGTCGTCCTGTGCTTGCCAAGCTGCTTTGCCGCAGCACTGAATGAGCCAGCGTCGGCCACCGCCACGAAGGCCTGGATCTGCTCGTAGCTGAATTTCATCGTTGCCTGGTTAGTTCATCTGCTGTGACGCCATACTAGGTCCCATGCCATGCCCTGTCCACTTCGGCTGGGTTCAACGGGTCACTATGACCCCTGAGGAGCTCAGCCAATTCTAATTGGCGTAGTAATGAGACAACTTATGAATTGCTTAATTCTTGCACCATATTTACTATTAGTTCAGTGGTTTTTCATGGTTATCATATGGCTGCTGGCATGCTGGGGAGTTGTTGCCAGAATAAGAAAATGCAACGAAATTGATAAAAGTGCCGCCAAATACCCAAAGGAACGCTTGAGAAATATTGTCTTGGTTGTGCCCTTTGTTTTTATGACTCTCACTTTCATTACTAGCGTGTATTCATCATGTATGCATATAGAGATACAGGACAATTACGACAGTATGATCAAAGAGTACAGAGATTATTTAATAAGATAATTAATTGAAGTTAATAAATCCTACCACCAAGGATTTCTCCAAGCCCTGAGCAGCGGTGGCTTACGCTGCGCCAAGCCCCCCTGCGGCGCAGGTTCAAGGCGCAGGTTCAAGGGGTCAGAGTCATTGAAATCTCCTCCATGGTTCAAAGGATCAGAGTGATTGAGCCCCAAGCTAATTACTTTGTGAGCAACAGCAGGAACTTTGGTAAAGAAAATAAAATGGGTTTGGGGTGGTTTTAATAAATCTGCCACCTTGGGCCTGAATTATGAAAAAAAGGAAGAGACATGAGCAATGTTTCAAGGTTGTTGCGACTGACACCCGCGGCTGCACTAATCACTGCAACCTATGCGGTTGCACAACCACATGTTGTTTTTGTTACGTTCGACGACTTGAATCTCAACAGCCTTGGCGCTTACGGGAATCAACTGGAAGACATTACGCCAAACCTCGATCGTCTGGCCAATGAAGGGATGCGCTTCAATAACTTTCACGTTATGGCAGCCAACTGCACCCCTTCCCGGGCATTCATGATGACTGGCATGTATCAGCAAAATAGTCGCATTTTTTCGCTGGGCAAAGCGGGCGCCGGTAACCACACGCTGCGCAATACCATGCCCGCTGTGTTTCAAGCCGCCGGCTATCATACAGGTGTGATGGGCAAGAACCCGCACCAGATGCCTTTCGAGCCACACAGCTCGTGGGATGTCGAATACGATGGCTATGGCTCAACCCGTGTGCCCAGTAACATCTACGACAAGATGACGGTAGCCATTGAGGATGCAAAGAAGAGCGATCAGCCGCTGTTCTTTAACCTCAACATCTTTGACCCGCATACCCCATTTTATGGTTGGCACCCACGCAAAGGGCCGATTGAGGAGACTGGCAATCATCCAAGCCGGATCTACACCGCGGATGAGGTTCCCTATCCGAGCTGGTTCCCCGTTCTGCCGGAGCACGCCCGTGTAAGCACAACACGAGATGGTGTCGAAAACGTACACATGCTTGATGAGGTTGCCGCTTACTACAACACGGTAAAGCGTGGGGATGACTCAACGGGCGCCATGATCCAAGCGCTGATCGATGGGGGGATTTATGATGACACCATGATCGTCGTCATCTCCGACCATGGTGCACAGCTGCCTGGCGCGAAAACCTCGCTCTACCATCATGGCACCTCTTCCCCCTTGATCGTCCGTTGGCCTGGCGTGGTTGAAGCCGGATCGGTGAACGATGAACATATGGTGGGCGCCATCGATCTGCTTCCGACCTTTAGCGAGGTGGTGGGGCAGCCCATTCCTATGGAGGTGGATGGCCGCTCCTTCCTGCCGATGCTGCAGCAGGAAGAGGTAGGGGCCTGGCGTGAGTTTGTCTACAAACAGCAGAACGACCGCAACCCATCTCGGGCAATCCAGACAAAGGATTCGCTTTACATCTTAAACGCATGGGCTGATGGCAACCGTCGATTTGGCAGCGTGACCATGGGCATGTTTACGTGGCAGGTGTTCAAGCAGGCAGAGGCCAATCCGGAGCTTGCCCCTATTGTTGGCGACTGGGTCGAACGACAGGAATACCGCATGCCGGAAGAGTTCTATGACGTCGCCAATGATCCCGACAACCTGCACAACCTGATTGATGATCCTGCGTATGCAGATGAGATCACCCGCCTGCGTCAAATGATGCTGGATGAAGCGGTGACCACTGGCGACGACCTGTTTGTGCCCGCCATCAAAGATCCACAAAACCTTGAAGTGCTTACCTCCGTTATTGACGCTCAGAAGCAATTCCACCAGGCTCAGAGCAACGATCCGACCTATTTGCGCGTCGTGAACTATGACCCTCTGGATGGATGGATGGTGATTGGTAACACCATTTTCGAGCCCTTTGGCGAGTGGGGGATCTGGAAATCTACCGGTGCCGGTGTGGGCTTAAGTAGAAAGAACGGAGACCGGAACATGGGCTCGTCTGCCGTCGAGTTCGATGGCAAGAAACTGACTGAGAATGCCTTCCTTGCAACGGAAGAGAGTTTTGACGGATCTGTTTTTGAACAGATCAAACTCGAACTTCTGGTACCGAATCACCAAAAACTGGATCGGAAAAGTCGGGCCGATCGTAAAACGGAGTTGTTCAAGTCATCACAGCTGAACTTCGTGTACCACGATGGCAATGAATGGAAAGAAGCGGCTTCCGTCAAAGGGAATCGTATTTTAGGCGAGCACAGCTGGACTCTTGATGCACCGGCCGGCGGCTTCCCGAAGGAGATGCGCATTGGCATTCAAGTCCAGTTTAACGGCGACGGCGGCTACGTCACCGTCGATTCTGTCCGCCTCAGTGGCTGGCAGGACTGGCAGGAGGTGACGGGTTGGAGTGCTGCGAAAAAGCCCTTTGATAACGCATTTACGCTCACTAGCTCGACTGCCGAAGTTGAACTGTCAAAGGCTTTGGACGGACAGAAGATTGGTCAGTTGGAACTCAGCTACGACTTTGTAGGCCAACATGTCGGCGGCTCCGACCGCCTGCTTATTGAGATGGCCGATGAAAATGGCTGGAAGAGCATTCAGGAGCACAACTTCAACTACGTGATGCTGCCAGGCAGCACGTACAAGGGGATGATTGATCTCACTGGGCCACTTCCCGCGCAAACCAAGCTTCGCTTCCGTTTGGATAGTAATGCGGCAAAGGCCGCGATCGCTGTGAACGAGGTCAAACTCAAGACACGCACAGCTTTCTAAGCGGCAGGGCCATTCTCACGTCCCAAAAGACGTTGATGCATTTTGATTGGAGCCAGCTACCCATGTAGCTGGCTTTTTCATGGAGTATGTCCCGTCCTGAAATAGGTTTACACATTGGAGACCTATTGTGGAAAAGCGAGAAACGACAAGGCTTAGGCGAAACCTCTCATGGCACGCTGGATCTTTCCGCCCTGAACTCCGGTATTGGCCTCTTCACCGATGCAGATCGCTTTGTCGCGATCTTCAACAACCCAGGGATCTGCACTGGGCTCCTGCATGTGCCAGAGCAAACCTTGGCGTCTGTATGGAGTGAAGGATAACGCACCGCTGCCCATACCCCCTGAGCAGCGGTGCCTTACGCTGCGCTAAGCCCCCCTACGCGGTAAAGCACACAGCGGGTTCAAGGGATCAGAGTCTGAGGGAGCCCCTCCACGGTTCAATGGGGCATAGTCATTGAAATTACAAAAACACAGAAATAAAGACAAACAAAGGAAGTAACCTTGAAGTACGTTAAAGCAATCTTACTGTTCTCCACTTTGACTCTGCTTTCTGGGTGTGTAGTTCGCCAAGAAGCGATGCTCACACCTGGCGCAGAGTTCAGCCAAATGGAATCGATCTATGTCGAACGATTTGCCCCGGACAAGCGAAGGCTCAACCAAACCATTGCGGATGTACTGACGCAAATGGGCTATCCCGCCATTGCAGTCGATGACCAACAGGCGCCGAAGAGTGCCGACATGGTGGTGACGTATGTCGATAACTGGCAATGGGACATCACCAACTACATGATCAAAATTAAGATAGATTTCCGTGATGGAAAGACTCGGCACCTTAAGCTCACTGGAGAGTCTTTCCGTACCTCCCTTGCGCGAAAAGAACCAGAATTTATGATCCGAGAAACACTGGAAAAAATGATGCAAGAAGCTGAACTGGAGTTTGTCCAACTGCCTCAAGCCGCTAAACAGAAATCCCCCCAACGACACACCAGCGCCAGGTACTGATCCACGTGACCTAAGGTGTCAGTGAATTGAAACCCTCGCTCTAAGGAGTCAGAGTAGGTTCAAGTCAGAACCAACAGGAGTCCCAAAGTGACAGACGCAAAGTTAATCGTGCTCCTAAAGAGCTGCATCACGATAGGGCTGCTCTTGATCTTACTCGGCCTCTATCTCCATAACTTCAGTGAAAAAATTGAAGCTATGGGGGTTACTGGGATCATCTTCAGTGCCATGTGCGTCGCTTTCGGGATGGTGCTGTCACTGCCGACAAAAATGTACCTGACCTTTCTTTTGGTGAAACGCGCAGCGGACAAAGTTCAGAAAAAGTAGCCCTCAGAGAGGGGCTAGGGGGCTCCCTCAGAGTCCATAACTCCCCGCCAAGCCCTGTGCAGCGGCGGCTTACGCTTCGCTAAGCCCTACCAAGCCAAAGCACCGCCCGGCACGCCGCGTCCCACGAACATTAAAAAAGCCCAGGGTCTCGAACCCTGGGCTTTTTTGATCCCGGCCGTTAGGCCGCTACATCAACTGGACATTTATTCCCACTCGATGGTGGCAGGCGGCTTACCGGAGATATCGTAAACCACACGAGAAATGCCATCGATCTCGTTGATGATGCGGTTGGAGACGCGACCCAGGAAGTCGTATGGCAGTTGGGCCCAGACGGCGGTCATGAAGTCGATGGTCTCAACGGCACGCAGGGAGACAACCCAGTCGTACTTACGACCGTCGCCCATCACGCCCACGGAGCGTACCGGCAGGAAGACGACGAAGGCCTGAGAGGTCTTGTCGTACAAGTCGGCTTTGTGCAGCTCTTCGATGAAGATGGCGTCGGCACGGCGCAGCAGGTCGCAGTACTCTTTCTTCACTTCACCCAGTACACGCACGCCCAGACCCGGTCCCGGGAACGGGTGACGGTACAGCATGTTGTACGGCAGACCCAGCTCCAGGCCGATCTTACGCACTTCGTCTTTGAACAGCTCGGTGAGCGGCTCAACCAGACCCAGCTCCATGTCTTCCGGCAGGCCGCCAACGTTGTGGTGGGACTTGATCACGTGGGCCTTGCCGGTGGCAGCGCCTGCGGATTCGATCACGTCCGGGTAGATGGTGCCCTGGGCCAGCCATTTCACGTTTTCGATGCGGGAAGCTTCCTGATCGAAGATCTCGATGAAGGTGTGGCCGATGATCTTACGCTTAGCTTCCGGATCCGCTTCGCCCGCCAGGGCGTCGAGGAAACGCTGCTCGGCGTCGACACGGACGATGTTGAGGCCGAAGTGATCGCCAAACATCTCCATCACCTGATCGCCTTCATTGAGACGCAGCAGGCCGTTATCGACAAACACACAGGTCAGCTGATCGCCGATGGCGCGGTGCAGCAGCATGGCCACTACGGAGGAGTCGACACCGCCGGACAAGCCCAGGATCACCTTGTCAGAGCCCACTTTCTCTTTGATTCGGGCGATGGCGTCTTCGATGATGGCACCGGAGGTCCACTTGGCTTCACAACCACAGATGTTGAGCACGAAGTGCTCCAACATGCGCTTGCCCTGCTTGGTGTGAGTCACTTCCGGGTGGAACTGCACGCCGTAGAACTGACGGGACTCGTCGGCCATGGCGGCGTAGGGGCAGGTCTCGGTCTGCGCAACCTTGACGAAGCCTTCCGGGATGGCGGTGACCTTGTCACCGTGGCTCATCCACACGTCCAGCAGCGCATTGCCGTCTTCGGCGATGGCGTCTTCGATGTTTTCAAACAGCTTGGTGGCTTCCAGCACTTCCACCTGGGCGTAACCAAACTCTTTCTTATCAGAGCAGGAAACCTTGCCGCCGAGCTGCTCAGCCATGGTCTGCATGCCGTAGCACACACCCAGGACCGGCACGCCAGCGTTGAACACGTATTCCGGTGCACGTGGCGAATTGTCCTCGGCCACGGACTCCGGGCCACCGGACAGGATGATGCCGGTCGGGTTAAATTCACGGATCTTTTCTTCGGAAACGTCCCAGCCCCACAGTTCACAGTACACGCCGATCTCACGGGTACGACGGGCCACCAGCTGGGTGTACTGGGAGCCGAAGTCCAAGATCAGGATACGATGGTCATGGATATTGCTCATGAGCTGTCATTCTCTTATCAGTTGTCCAAGCTTTGACGCTTGATATCAAAGAAGCAGGCATCGGTACTAAACCGATGCCTGCCTTGTAGGGATTTTTTTAGCCCAGACGGTAGTTCGGGGCTTCTTTGGTGATGGTCACGTCGTGGACGTGGCTTTCCTTGATACCGGCACCGGAAATACGAACGAATTCGGCTTTGGTGCGCAACTCATCGATGGTCGCGCAACCGGTCAGGCCCATGCAGGAGCGCAGGCCACCCATCTGCTGATGGATGATCTCTTTGAGATGACCCTTGTAAGGAATACGACCCTCGATCCCTTCGGGCACCATTTTATCCGCAGCGTTGTCAGACTGGAAGTAACGATCAGAAGAACCTTTGCTCATGGCGGCCAAAGAGCCCATACCCCGGTAGGATTTGAAGGCACGGCCCTGATACAGCTCGGTTTCACCCGGGGCTTCTTCGGTCCCGGCGAACATGCCACCGGCCATGATGCAGGACGCACCGGCGGCCAGGGACTTGGCGATGTCACCGGAGAAGCGAATGCCGCCATCGGCGATCACCGGAATGCCGTATTCGTCGGCCACGGAGGCGGCTTCGTTGACGGCGGTGATCTGCGGGACACCAACACCGGTGACGATACGGGTAGTACAGATGGAGCCCGGGCCAATGCCCACCTTGACCGCATCCACACCGGCTTCGATCAGCGCCTTGGCACCAGCCGCAGTGGCGACGTTACCGCCGATGATCTGCACGTCCGGGAAGGCGGCACGGGTCTCGCGAATGCGCTGCAAGACGCCTTCGGAGTGACCGTGGGAGGAGTCGATGAGGATCACGTCGACACCGGCGGCCACCAGGGCAGCCACCCGCTCTTCGTTACCGGCACCGGCACCGACCGCAGCGCCGACACGCAGACGACCCAGCTCGTCCTTACAGGCGTTGGGCTTCTCTTCGGCTTTTTTGAAATCTTTAACGGTGATCATGCCCTTGAGGGTGAACGCGTCGTCAACCACCAGGACCTTTTCGATGCGATGCTTGTGGATCAGGGCCTGGGCGTCGGTCAGCGGGGCACCAACCTGTACAGTGACCAGGCGCTCCTTCGGCGTCATCATCTCGGCAACGGTGGCATCCGGGGTATCAACGAAACGCACGTCACGGCCGGTGATGATCCCCACCAGTTCGTTGTTGTCGGCCACCACGGGGAAACCGGCAAAACCGTGCTGTTCACGCATCTCCCACAACTGACGCATGGTCATGCCTGGGGTGACGGTGACGGGATCTTGCACGATACCGGCTTCGTATTTCTTCACCTTGCGGACTTCATCCGCCTGCTGTTCGATGCTCATGTTTTTGTGAATGAACCCGAGTCCCCCTTCCTGGGCCATGGCGATGGCCAGACGGGCTTCGGTCACCGTGTCCATGGCGGCAGACAACAGTGGCAGGTTCAGACGGATCTTTTTAGTGAGCTGAGTACCGAGATCGGCAGTGTTAGGCAGAACGGTCGAGTGGGCTGGGACGAGCAGGACGTCGTCGAATGTCAGGGCTTCTTGCTTGATACGTAGCATGGCAACATTCCACCTAAAGTAGGGTTGGGAGGTTTGAAATATTGCGGCGAGATTATAGCGATCCGCTTGTCCTTGGGCAAATGAAAATTGTCCGGAGTGGGCGATCCAAGTCGCAGTTTCTCCCTGGTTTTCCTCAATTTGAACGACAAACTGAATAAAAAGACACCGACCCATGGCCGGTGTCTTTATGCCTGAGCCGGAAAGGCCTCAGTACCCCCGAAGCTCGATCTCGGCGAAGTTGTTCCAGCCGTGCCGTGATGCGCTGCCTGGATCATTGTTGCCGTTACAGATCAGCCGCACGTAGCGTCCCTGGACTCCGCCCAGATCATAGTCAACCAGGCCCGTGGAATTGCCCGGTGAGACCACGTCACGCACCTGGGTGTAGTTGACGTCATCCTCACTCACTTCGATGCTGAAGAAGTACTGGCGTACATCCCCCTTATCCTGAGCGATGCGGACCTGACTCAGGCTCCGCGACTGGGCGAGGGCCAGGGTGTAGGTGACGCCCAATCCCTCGGCTGACCACTTGGTGGACAGGCTGCCGTCGATGGCATTCGCCGCCGCCCCGCTGCCATTGGGGTTCTCGGCACTGGCCCAGACCGATTCAGGCACCAAGGGTCCGGCCTCCTGGGGCGGGGCAGTGTCCCCTGCCAAAAAGCCCAGGGTACGGCTGGCGAAGGGGTTGCTTCGGGATGAATTGAGAATGGGAAAGACGTATTCCAGTCCACTTTCGGTCAGCCCCAGCCACTGGCTCAGGGTCGCCGCCATCTGCTCATGGCCGAGACTGGGAATGAACCTATTGCCCATGGCGTTCGCCCCGCCCTCGCGAAACTCAGGGAAGCGGCCATAGGCTTTGCCGCCCTTGACCGGCCCCATCACCAAGTGGTTACCGCCCCAGCCGTGGTCCGTTCCCCCTTTGGAGTTATTACGAATGGTCCGGCCAAAATCGGACATGGTAAAGGTGGTGACGTGATCCGCCAGCCCAGACGCATTCAAGGATGCCTGGAACGTCCCCAGGGCCTCATCCAGGGTCGCCAGGTTGCCATTGTTGCTGCTGCTGTGGGAGTCCCACCCCCCCATGGCCACGTAGAAGACCTGACGCTGGTGTCCCAGGGACTCACCCGCCTCGATCATTCGTTTTACCATCTGTAATTGGCCGCCCAGCGAGCCGCCTGTGACGCTAGGATCCGCCGGGAAGTTATTGAGGGTCGAGTTAAACTCCTCGGCCACCGACAACATGGTCTGACGCCGCGTATGGTATTCCTGAACAAAGGGATTTGCGCTGCCCTCGGCCAAATAATCTTTCAGGATTTCACGAAACTCTGGCTCATCTTTCAATGCCTTATAATTGATGCTGCCCCCACCACTCAGGGTCAACTGAGGCGCTTGGTGACCGCGGTTCCAACCGGTCCCCCTAGTGGTCAGGCTTTCGGGGATCACCACGGCGGGATCGTACAGCAGATCCATGCCCATGCCGGCCCAGCCCTGCCCGCCGTAACGCCCGACGTCGGTCCGATAGCTGGTGCGCCAGTAGCTCTGTTGAGTGGAATGGGAGCCCAGGTTGCCAGGCTTGGCCGCGCTGGCCAGGTTATCCTTTGTCACCGGCTCGATCAGGACGCCCACATTGAGGATGGGCACCGCCTGCCCCGCCTGCATCAACTGGCTGACACGAGGCATATTGGGGTTGAGGCCCAGGGGGACACCGTTGTCCGATACCAGGCCGGTCTCCAACATCACGCTGGCGTCATGGCTGATGTCCGGCCGGGCGGTACGATAGTCATCGTAGTGCGGACCGGATTTGGGCAGCACCATATTGAAGGAGTCACAGCCCCCCAGCAGGAATACGCCAACCAGCACCTTGCGGCCTGGCTCGTCAGCGGCGAAGGCGTGCTTGGGCAGGACAAAGCTCATTGGCAGGGCGGCGCCGGTCCAGGCCGCGGCACCGGATTGGAGAAAACGTCTACGGGTCAGTTTCATGGGATCACTCCTGAACACGGAATTCGGATGAGGTGGCGGCAAAGTAGAGCATCTGGCGCACGGTATTCGTCAGATTGCCTCCGGTCTGCTGGGTGAAGATCTGATCCAACGCCCTCTCCAGTGGCGAGCTGAGACGCCCCTTGAGCAGTTGCCGCCCGATCTGAGCGATCAGTGCCTCTCCCCCTTGCGCCTCCGCCAGGCTCACCAGTTCGGCGATGCGAACGTAGATCTTGTTTTCGTCACTCTGATCACTGGCGTAGTCGCTTTGGCTCCACAGGTGGTCGTAGATCCCGTTGCCGATGGAAACCGAACGCAGCCAGTCGAAACCGTCGAGTTCCGGAGCGAGCAGCCCCGCCTGGGCCAGGGGGCCCGTCGGGCTGTAACTGGCATCGAAGAAGTTAAACACCGAGGGGGCAGACAACACATTCTGACCGTGGGCATTACGGAACGCCTTCTGGGCATGAAAGCCCTTGATGGGATCGCCGGGAAATGCCTTCAAAGCACGCAAAAAGGCGGTGATCTGCATGACCGGTTCTCGTGGGCGTGCCACCCTGGGCTCCCCCGTGTCGCGCAAGACTTCGCTATCGCTGAGGATGGCCTGGGCCACGGCCGCCAGATCGCCGCCTGTACTGCGGAACACGGCGGTCACCCGTGCCACGTAATCCGGGCTGGGGTTGGCCGTAACCAGTTTGGTGATCAAAAACTTGGAAACGAAGGGGGCGGTATTGGGGTGCGCCATCAGGAGATCGAGTACGGTATTGAGTTCGGTCTCCGCATCCAGCCCCGCAGGCACCAGCTGCCCCAGGATCCGCTTTTCATCGGTATCGTGCCAACTGCTGTTGGTCACCATGGGCCGGATCAGGCTTCGACTGTCCTGACGCCAGCCGGTAAACACCCGTGCCATCGCCTCCACGTCGGCATCACCATAGTTCTCAACCGGCTGATCATTGCCATCGAGGATCTCCTCACCCCCGTCGGACAACTGGTTGAGGCCGATGGTGAACAACTGCATCAGCTCACGGGCATAGTTCTCATCCGGATAGCTGCCGGAAGACGCGTAAGATTGATTATCGACATAGGTAAGATACACCCCCATCACCGGGGAGCGGCTCACCTCGTACAACAGATCCCGGTAACTCCCCAAGGCATGTTTGACCAGAATATCGTAGTAAGTGGCCATCTCCAGGTGTTTACCGGTGAGCGCCTCATCTTTGTCCGACACCACCAGCAGCTGGCTCAGGGCAAAGGCCATCCGCTGGCGCAGCTGATCCTGGCCCCAGACGGCGTGATCGATCCAGGCGCCCTGACGGTAGATGTACCAGTACTTGCTGCCCTTTAGCTTTAATTGGGGCACATGAAACGAGGGAGCCAGGCTTACCTGTTCGTCCAGCCAGCTGGCAATATCACTCTGCTGCAAGGCCTCGGCTTCCGCTTGAATCGGGCCAAACGTGGCGCAATCCAGGAAGCGAGCTGCCTGCGGGTAACTCAATTCGCTCATAGTTGTTACTCCTTTAACGCAATGAGATGGGGCTTCAAAAGCCTCGATACCCCCGGGTGGCAAGGGCGTGACCTCAAGCTCCCGCCCCCCAAAGGGTTATGTTGTTTTTCAGTGGTTCTTGACTCGCCGATCGAACCGATCTGTTGAATGGAGTAAGTCCCAAAAGGCCCACTCCGCTTTGCCTGCACAGATCAGGGCGCCCCACCATCCTTCCTCGTCACCGGGCAACGACTCCGAGGACTGGCAGGCGTCCCTGCCAGCTCAATGTGACCCGCCGCGGCGAGGCTCCGCCCTCGCCCGACCTTACGCGACAGACGGAGGGACGGCTCGGCACCCGCAACGGGCCAACCTTCGGCTTAGCTCAGGATCAGCTCGGCCCCTCGACCACTCTCCCAATCGGAGAAGCGCACGGCGGAGTACCGCTCATAGGCGTCGATTTGCTTGAGCAACAGGGTTACCTCTCCCTGGCGTCCGGCGATCAGTTCGCTGGCATCGAATTCGAGCCAACTGCCGGCCTGCTGCGGCGTGATCACCTGACTGCTGCCCTGGCGAACCACCGAGGGGGCCGTGTTCCAGGTGACACTGGCCTGGGACCAGGCCGTGTCATCCGCCAGACACAGGGCGATCTCCCGGCTGGGGGTCTCGCCACACCAGGCCAGGTGCAGACGCAGGGTCGCCAGCGACCCTCCACTGCCCAGATCAAACTTGAGCAAGGTGTAACGCACCGAGTTTGGTCTGCCCCCGCGGACCTCGAGACCACTGCCATTGAGGTTGCTATCCGCATAGGTTCCACCTCGGATCCAGCTGTCCTCAGAAACGGCAATGGTACGACTTTGCTGGCCGAGAAAGCTCAGGGTACGACTGGGGAATGGGTTACTGCGCGCGGGGTTCAGGATTGGGAAGATATGATCCAGACTGCTGTCCGTCAGGCCCAGCCACTTCATCAGAGTCGCCGCCATCTGTGCCTGGGCGGTAGAGGGAATAAACTTGTTTTTCCAGTCATCCACGCCACCGGGCTGGAAACTGGGGAAGGTACCATAGGCACGCCCACCATTCACCGGTCCCAGAACCAGCTGGTTGCTACCCCAGCCATGATCGGTCCCGTGCTTGGAGTTGTTACGGATGGTGCGGCCAAATTCGGACATGGTGAAGGTCACCACCTGATCGCTCAACCCCGCCGCATCCAGCGCCGCCTGGAAAGTGCCCAGTAGCTTATCCAGGGTGGCCAGCTTGCCGTCACTGTTCGTTCCATGGTTATCCCAGCCGCCCACCTGGATATAAAAGATCTGGCGCTCATGACCCAGATCCTGCGCCGCCTGGAGCATCCGCTTGACCATGCGGAAACCCTTTTCCGCCCGCGAACCGGTAATGCTGAGATCTTCCGGGTAACGGCTAAACACATCGGCTAACTTGTCTGGATTGTCCAATGCCTGCTGATAACGGGCCGACAACTCCTGCACGCAGGGGGAGCCGTGACCTGCGTCCAGATACTGCTCGTAGATGGCACGAAATGCCGCCTGCCCCTCGAGTGCGCGAAATCCGTTGAGTTCACTCGAATTCAGACTGAGATCCTGAACCTGATCTCCCGCGGTCCAGATCGATCCCCCCGTGGTCATGGCTTGCGGCAACAAGGCCGAGGGATCGTTGAGGATATCCATGGCCATTCCGCCCCAACCCGAGGGTGCCAGCTCGTTCTCCAGTGGCAGATAGGAGCGGTGCCAGTAGCGATACTGGTTGGAATGGGAGCCTATATGGCTGGGCTTCTGGGCCGTATCGATGTTGGCCTGAGTGATCGGCTCGATCAGAGCCCCAACATTGATGATCGGCACTGCGCGGCCATCGCGGATCTGCTGTGCCATCCTCGGCATGTTTGGATTCAGCCCCAGTGGCACGCCGTTATCTGAGATCAGGCCGGTATCCAGCATCACACTGCTGTCATGGCTGATATCCGGACGGGCCAGGCGGTACTCATCATAGTGGGTACCCGACATGGGCAGCACCATATTAAAGGAGTCGCATCCACCCCCCAGGTAAACACAGACCAGGGCCTTGTGACCGGCTTCACCGGCGGCGAAGGCACTGCGGGGTAAGCCGATGTACAGAGGCAGTGCGGCGCTGCTCCAGACGGCGGCGCTGGATTGCAAGAAACGGCGACGTGATAATTTCATGGGATCACTCCTGTACGCGGAATTCGGGCGAGGTGGCGGCGAGGTAAAGCATCTGACGCACCGTATCGGTCGGACTGCCACCGGTCTGCTGGGCGAAGATCTGGTTCAGGGCCGTCTCCATGGGATTGGACAAGCGGCCCTTGAAAAAGCGCAGGCCGATCGCCTGGATCAGCGCCTCCCCGCCTTCATTGCCCGCCAAATCCACCAGCTCCTTAAGAGCCACATAGAGCTTGGTCTTATCCGTCGGGCTGCTGACGTAGTCGGTCCAGCTCCACAGGTAATTACGGATCAGGTTGCCGGCACTGATCAGGCGCAGCCAATCCACGCCATCCAACTCAGGGGCCACCAGCCCCGCCGTCGCCAGGGGACCAACCGGACTGTGATCCGGCGCAAAGAAGTTAAACACCGATGGCGCCGACAACATATCTTGGCCATGACCACTTCTGAAGTCATCCTGCGGATAAAAGCCCCGCGGATCCCCGGCAAAGGCCTTCATGCCTCGTAAGAAGGCGATGACGTGGGTGATGGGATCTTTCGGCCGGCTCACCGGTGGGAACCCGCTGTCACGCAGGACCTCCTCATCACTGATGATGGCCCGGATCACCGCCGCCAGATCCCCCTGGGTGTCCCGAAACACCCCGGCCACACGGGCAATGTACGCCGACGTCGGATTGGAGGTCACCAGCTTGGTGATCAGGAATCTTGAAACAAAAGGCGCCATACAGGGATGGGCCATCAGGATATCCAACGCCTGATTGAGATCCGTCTCAGCGTCCTGCCCCGCCGGCAGCAACTCGCCCAGCAGCACTTTCTCATCAGTATCATGCCACGCGGCGTTGGCCACCATGGGATCGAGCAAACTGCCGCCGTCTCGAGTCCAGCCGGTAAAGATCCGGGCCATCGCCTGAACGTCCTCATCGGTGTAGGTCTCTATCACGCGTCCCTCACCGTCGAGGAGCGGCTCACCATCCAGACCAATCTCCTCCAGACCTATGGTAAACAGCTGCATCAGCTCCCGGGCATAGTTCTCGTCGGGAGCACTGCCGGATACGGCATAGGAACGGTTATCGACGGAGGTCAGGAAGATCCCCATCACCGGCGAGCGGCTCACGTCATACAAGAGATCCCGATAGCTGCCCAAGGCATGCTTCACCAGGATGTCATAGTAAGTGCTCAACTCCACATTTTTACCATCGAGGCCGGCATCTTTGGACGACACAACGAGGAGTTGGCTCAGGGCAAACGCCACCCGTTGCCGCAACTGATCTTCACCCCATAGTGCCCGGTCGACCCAGGCGCCATGGCGGTACTCCGCCCAATACGTGGTACCCGAGGTCTTCTGTAGCAGTTGGGGAACATGGTAAGAGGGGGGGAGGCTGAGCTGATGATCAATCCAATTGCTGCTGTCGCCTTGCTGCAAAGCCTCGATCTCAGGCTGAACCGCGCCAAATGTGGCGCAATCCAGGAATCGAGCGGCCTGCCAATAAGTCATTCCGGTCATGCTAGTTACTCCATTAACTAGTGCAAACTCATCGTCCTACCGAACCGAGTCGGTCAATCAAGCATAACGCTCTCGCCAGTGTTTTGAACGGACGAAAGAGGACGCAAGTGATGGGAAAGTTGCCCACTCCTTTGGCAGACTTTGTCCTTACCGGGTAACGACACTGACACTTGCAGTGCTCGCACAAACTTGTTACCTATAGCGCCAATCCCCCTTTCCCATGCCTGGTCTGTCCGTGTCACAAAATATCCTCACCGTCTCCAGCCTGAACCGTCAGGTTAAAGCCCTGCTCGAACAAAACTGGAGCCGGATCTGGCTCAGTGGCGAGATCAGCAACCTGGCCGCGCCGGCGTCCGGCCATCTCTATTTCACCCTCAAGGACGATCGCAGCCAGTTACGCTGCGCCATGTTCCGCAGCCGGGCGGGCCGCGTGACGTTCCGCCCCGAGCATGGCATGCAGGTGTTGGTCCGGGCCAACCTGACGATGTACGAGCCCAGGGGAGATGTGCAGTTGGTGGTGGAGTCGATGCAGCTGGCCGGCGACGGCATGCTGCAGCAACGCTTCGAGGCGCTGAAGATGCAGCTGGCCGCCGAAGGACTGTTTGCCACCGAGGCCAAGCAGCCCCTGCCGGAAACGATCCGGCGTCTTGGGGTGATCACCTCCCCGTCCGGCGCCGCCATCCGTGACGTCCTCTCGGTGTTGAAACGGCGGGATCCCACCCTGGAGGTGGTGATCTACCCATCCTTGGTGCAGGGCGCCGATGCGGTTCCCCAATTGATTGAGATGATCCGCACGGCGGATGAGCGTGACGAGGTCGATTGCCTGTTGTTGACCCGGGGCGGGGGCTCACTGGAAGACCTTTGGTGTTTCAACGACGAGCGCCTGGCACGGGCCATCTATGAGGCCAGACTGCCCATTGTCAGTGCCGTGGGCCACGAGGTGGACACCACCATCAGCGACTATGTCGCCGATCTGCGGGCCCCAACGCCCTCCGCTGCCGCCGAGCTATTGTCCGGGGATGCAAGCCAACACCGGGCACACTTGGCCCAACACCTGCGCCGTCTAAGGCAGGCCTGGCAGCAATATCAGCGTCATCGGGGCAATGAGATCGCCCTGCTCAGCGCTCGATTGGCTGCCAGCCACCCGAAGGCACAACTGACCACCCACAGTCAGCGACTGGACGAGTTAAGCCTGCGTCTGATCCGCGCCGGGGATGGCGCGCTGCAACAACGCTCACACCGCCTCGACCGTCTGAGTCACAGGCTGGCCACTCAGGATCCCAAGTTCCGGGTCGAGGCGTTTCAACAGAAGCTGGCGGAGTTAAACGGACGCTTAGATCGAGCCACCGGCATTAAGATCGAAAAGGCACGCATCAGGCTTCAGGGTCAGATCCAGGCACTGGAGGCCGTATCACCGCTAGCGGTACTGTCCCGGGGCTACAGCATTTTGCAGGACCAACAGGGACAGACCATCAAGGACGCTGCCACCGTAACGTCCGGCCAGCGCCTGAACGCCCGGCTACATCAAGGCCAGTTGGAGGTGGAGGTGATCGGTCAGCGCCCCACGACCCCAAACGTTTAACCTCCCCCCTCCGACGAAAGCGAAACCGGGCCAAGGGCCCGCCAAGGCACGCGCTGTCACGCCCCTCGGTGGGCCCAAAGCCTGAGACCAGTGGCAAGCCGCCAGTCTAGTCCGGCTGAATATTTTGATTCAGATGGAGCAGATTCTGTGGATCATATTGTTTTTTCACCCGCTTGAGCCGGGCATAGTTGTCCAGATAGGCGTCCTCCACCCTGCCCCCTTCGTCGTCGGTCATGAAGTTGATGTAAGCCCCCTTGGAAGCATGGGGTTGGGCATCATGAAACAGCTGCCGAGACCAGTCGATACAGAGGCCATCATCGGCATGTTCATGCCAACGTGCATGGACATTCATCACATACTTGGCGTCCCGGGCACACCATGCGGTGGCCTCGGCGGGGATCTCATTGGGTTTGCCATCGATCAGGCCAAAGAACACCTCACACTCAGGGGCAGGCAGCTGTTTGGCATAGTGCACCGCTATCCCCACGAGCTCATCATTAAGTTCGGTAAAATTGTGGGTCTTCCAGTAGTTCCGTGCGCCGGCAGCCAACAGGGGATCGAAGGCCTGCTGCCACTGAGCAAACGGCATGGGGCCGATGTGCTCACCAACCGGCTCACCGAAGCCGCGAAGTTTATCCACCAGCTGCTTACCCTGCTCCAGATCGCCACTGTGACACACCGCCAGCACCAGCACCTTGCTGCCATGCACCGACTCGTCCAGGAAGGGCAACGGCGGTGCATGCCGCATCACCACCCAGACATTAAACGCCGCCGGGGTTGTTGGCATCAGATCCCGATACTGGCGCAGCACGGACTCGGCCTGCGCAAGAGGAAAGACCATCAGGCCGGCCAGCACCTCCGGGCCAATGGGGAACGCCTGAAAGTCCCAGCGGGTCACGATGCCAAAGTTGCCGCCGCCACCGCGCAGGGCCCAGAACAGCTCCGGATTCTCACTGCCACTGGCGTACAGGATCTCGCCCTCAACCGTGATCACTTCGGCACCTATCAAGGCATCGACCGTCATGCCAAAGCGTCGAGTCAGCCAGCCAAAGCCTCCGCCCAGAGTCAGGCCACTGATCCCGGTTGTGGAATTGATCCCCGTCGGCACCACCAGTCCATGCGCGGCAGTAGCAGCATCCAAAATGCCCAGGGTGACGCCTGGCTGGACAAAGACCTGTTTGGTCTGCGCCTCGACCGTCACATCCGTCATGCCACTGAGATCGATCATTAGCCCGCCATCGCAACTGGCATTACCGGCGATGTTATGACCTGCGCCCCGTACGGCGATCTCCAGACCGTGGTTTCGAGCAAAATTCAATGCGGCGATCACATCCGCCCTGTCCCAGCAACGCACGATCACCGCAGGACGCTTGTCAGCCATGGCATTCCATAGCTGACGTACATCCTCATATTCTTGATTCTCAGGGGTGAACAAGGTGCCGCCAAGCACTTGTCTCAGGGCCTGAACCTGATTGGGATCCAAGGGAGTCATCTGCATACCTCACGAGATAGAGGGGATCATCCCGGCAAGCGTAGACCATAGTCAGGCTTTCGCGGTCTGATGAGTGGTCAAGCTCTCAATAAGACAAGACAGAAAATGACTAAAGCAGGTACTCCACCCGATTACGCCCGTTTTGTTTGGCCCGATACAACGCCTGATCGGCACGGCAGTAAAGACCCTCCAAGGTGTCCTCTCCCTCGCACCAGGACGAAACACCGATGGACACCTGAATAGACAGCTTTACTCCGGCTTTCACCCTAATCGGCTCTCCCAACAGACCACTGTGGAAACGCCGTATCCGCTCCTCGACCCAATCTGAGACCGATACGGGGATCAACATGGCAAACTCCTCGCCACCAATGCGAGCGATCAGCGCCTCATCATCTATGCTTTCAATCAATTGCTGGGCCAGGTGACACAGCACCTCATCCCCTACCGGGTGGCCAAATTCATCATTGATCTGTTTGAAGTGATCCACATCCAACAGGAGCAGGTACAGGCTCTCCCCCCGCTCCTGTGCGCGACGGATGAAGGCGTTACCACACTCAAAGAAACGCCGACGGTTGGCCAAACCGGTCAAAGGGTCGGTAAATGCCAGGCGCTTGTACCTTTCGATCTTATCCTGTTGCTGGGTGAGATTGCTGACCAAGGTGCACACCGCAGGTTCACCCTCCCAGCTCAGACAAAAATCCACCATTTGCGCACGCAATCGGCTGCCGTTGACGGCCGGTAGCTCCTCCACGTGAAACTGGTTAACCCCTCCATTGGACATTAGGCTCCGATAATTCTCCTGCGCCTGTGGCCAGTGCGCCTCGCCGATCAGGGGACGCAACGAGTCCAGCGCCAGCACCTCGCAGGGAGCAGAAAAACCAAACAGCTGAGCGTAAGAATGATTCACAAACAAGGGCTTAAAATTGCGATGCACCACCAAGGCCATGGGCAGTCCCGCGACCAGTTCCTCAAGTTCCTGGAAGGCCGCGGGATAGATCAGGGTCAAGCGAACCCCTTCTGTCTCAATATCACGACCCGAGAGACAATACAGGGTTTGATCCGAGCCTAACACCAGCTGTCGCTGAACCTTACCGCTGCGTGCAAGGGCCGCCAGGATCGCCGGATCGCTGACGACATCGCATGCCGACTCATTGCTATTAAGTACTTCACTGCCCCGATGCAAAATCGCCTTTTCCGGCAACCATTCCAGCCAACGTTGTAACCTTTCTGGAGCGCTGAATAGCATCCTTCTCTCTTACCAAATCCCCACCCGAAGCAAAGGATTGTACCGAGGCAAAAAGAAGAAGAAAGATATTATTTTATCAATTAAACAATCAGTTACGTCATACCGTTATACTAGGACACCAGTAGTAACGCCGTTCACCTCGTAAGGTTCGAGGATCCATCTACTCAGGGTAAATAACTATGCATAGTGACTGAGGGACAGTCGAAAGCGTGCGATGAAATACCGCCTCAGGGTTCAATTCACAAGGGCCCTATCATCAAATTTCCAGAACTCACCCTCAGAGAATAGGGTCGATCGCCTACAGCAAGTAGGCGTGATCTCTGTAGCGCCGGGGCCATTGCAGCCCCGACTTAACCTTCCCTAAGCCGTCTCAGATCAAGCCGCGGTGATGCAGCAGCGCATCCACTTCGGGATCCCGGCCTCGGAACGCCTGATAGAGGCTTTGGGGCGCGACCGTATCACCGGACTCCAGTACCCGGCGTAACTTGCCTGCCAACACAGGATCAAAGATATCCCCAGCCTCCTTGAAAGCTTCAAAACCGTCACAATCCAGCACCGCCGAATAGAGGTAACTGTAATAGCCAGCACTGTAGCCGCCGGAAAAGATATGAGCGAACGCCGTCGAACGGTAACGGTAAGCAATGGCAGTAGGCAGTTGTATATGCTGAGCCACCTGTATTTCAAACGCTGGCACATCCTGTTCATCGGTCTGCTCCAATGTATGCCAAGCC
The DNA here is from genome assembly GCF_057219095.1 of Ferrimonas sp. YIN67. Classification (NCBI taxonomy): domain Bacteria; kingdom Pseudomonadati; phylum Pseudomonadota; class Gammaproteobacteria; order Alteromonadales; family Ferrimonadaceae; genus Ferrimonas; species Ferrimonas sp. YIN67. Next base: position 99,290 of record NZ_JBXVVJ010000004.1, on the reverse strand, counting down.
ATATCCAATAAGGCTGCCGCCAAAAACTCTCCGGTGGCAAACCCTTGATTGAATTGGCTGGCATCCAGGATTTTGGCTACCAAAGCCGGAGGGATCACCTCACCGGTTTCCACATGACGGGCGTACTGCGCCAGGACTTCCGGTTCGAGTGCCCAGTGTTCCAGGATCTGAGAAGGGAACTCGACAAAGTCCGTGGCCACGTTGGTTCCGGCCAATGAGGGGTAGTGGCATTGGCTCAGTAAGCCGTGCAACGCATGACCAAATTCATGGAACAGGGTCCTGACGTGTTCGAAATTCAACAGCACCGGAGAGCCGTCCTGGCTGGGAGGGAAATTACAAACGTTCTGAACTATGGGGCGCACCCTACCGTCAAACTCGGATTGCTCACGGAAGAGGGTCATCCAAGCCCCGCCACGTTTGCTGTCACGGGTAAGATAATCTCCGATAAAGGTCCCCAAGTAGCTGCCATCCTGATCCCGCACCTTCCATGCCCGGGCCTGAGGGTGATACAAACAGGCATCGGCCATCGGTTCAAACACCAGGCCATAGAGTCGATTCGCCACATAGAAGGCCCCCTGGATCACACTCTCCAGGCTGAAGTAAGGCATCAATTCGGCATCGTCCAGTTGATACTTCTGCTGACGTAACTGCTCTGCGTAATACCACCAGTCCCAACCCGCCAACTGGAAGTCACTCCCTTCGGCGTTGATCATCCCCTGCAACTCGGCCTGCTCCATCTGGGCCCGCTTTAGGGTATTCCGCCATACGGTGACCATAAGCTCGTTAGCCGCCTCCGCACTGGCCACCATCTTATCTTCCAGGGCGTAATGGGCATGGTGCCGATAGCCCAGCAATTGAGCACGTTCGGCTCGCAGCGCCGCCTGGCGACGCAAGTTCGCCTTATTATCCTTGTCGTTGTCGTTATCAGCACGATTAAGATACCCCTGATACAGGGCCTCTCGGTGGGGCCGGCTCTGGGCATAGGTCAGGAAAGGATAGAGAACGGTGCGATCACACCCAAAGGCCCAGCTGTTTGGCCGTCCTAGAGACTCGGCCTTAGAGGCTGCGGCGGCAACCATCCCATCAGGCAGGCCTGCCAGTTCAGAGGGGTGATGGATATACAGAACAAAGTCATTGTTTTCATTCAGCAAGTTCTGAGCAAATTCAATATTCAGAGTCGCCAGCTCAGCGTTGATCTGAGCAAACCGCTCCTTGGCCTCTCCCGACAGCTTCGCGCCGCCCCGGACGAACTGCTGATAGCGCTTCTCCAACAGGCGGGCGGCTTCTCCCTCCAATGCTCCACGACGACGATAAACCGCTTCAAGGCGAGCAAACAGGGCCGGCTCCATCCGGATCGCGTCATAATGGGCGCTGATCTTAGGACCAAACTCCTGCTCTATCGCCTGGCGCTGAGGATTGGTATCGGTTCCCGCCAGGTTACAAAACAGGCGCCAGATCCGAGTCAGGTCGGCACCGGCTCGCTCAAGCGCTTCCAGGGTATTGGCATAGTCTGGCTCCTCGCACTGAGCCAGGATCGCATCGATCTCCTCGCGATGGCGAGCCATCGCCTGCTCAAGTGCCGGAGCAAAGTGCTCATCCCGGATCTGTGCAAACGGCGGTAAGCTATCCGGGCCGTCGAATTGGATCAAAAGAGGGTTACTGCTCAAAGCCACACTCCTTGAATGAAAAAAAAAGACAGCATAACGCCTTTTTATCCAGACTGGGAGTCAACCCACGAGTGAGAGAGGTTACCACTAGTAATGCTCAAATTATCACCACAAACCCCTCTTGACGGGCGACTTTTTCAGCGAAAAACATCGAGTCTGCTGTTTTTATACCATCCCACTCGAGGCAAATTGGTCGATTTTTAGCCATTTTATGTTGGATTATTTCAAGCTTTCATGCCTGACATTGAGTCAGTCAACCGCAATCACTGATGACCAACATCCGTTGTAATCCCCTTTCCAGGGTATCCAAAGTCACGGGCTTAGTTAAAAAGTCATCCATCCCAGCATCCCGGCACAGGTGCTCATCCTGGGCCGTGACATTCGCGGTGATGGCGATGATCAACGCATGCTTGCTCCGCCCGCTGCGGATCTTCCTGGTCGCGGTGAATCCGTCCATCACGGGCATCTGGCAATCCATCAGGATCACGTCATACGTGCTCTGTTCCGCCTGCTCCACCGCCTCATAACCGTTTTCACACAGAGTCGGTGCACTGGCTCCCAGACGTTGAAGAAACACCTTCATCAACGCTTGGTTACTGCGATTGTCCTCGACCAACATCACCTTAAGCTTCGCCAACAGCCTATTGCCAGGGAGGTGATTCGATCGATGCTCGACCTGTCTACGGTCCTGCCCATAACATAAGGGCACCCGCAGGAAAAAAGTACTGCCCTTCTCCGGCTCTGACACCACACTCAATTCCGCTTTCATCAAGTCCGCCAGTTTTTTACTGATCGCCAGGCCCAGACCTGTTCCACCAAAACGCCGGGTCACCGAAGTGTCAGCCTGGGAATAGGCATCAAAAATCGTCCCAAGCACACCGGACTCGATCCCTATCCCCGTATCCTTAACGGCCAGCATCAACTCAAATTGACTCTCACTGCACGACTGAGCACGCACACTGACCGTCACCGTACCGTTAGGGCTGAACTTGATGGCGTTACTCAGCAGATTATTGAGGATCTGCCCCAACCGATTCTCATCCCCATTGGCAAACGCAGGCAGATCCTCATCCAGATCACTCAAAAGTGTCACATTGTTTGCCAGTGCCTGCCCCGAGAAGGCAGCAATCCGGTGCTGCAGCGACGTGGCCAAAGGAAAGTTGACCGGGGCCAGTTCCATCTTGTTGGAATCCAGCTTGGAGAAATCCAGCACTTCATCGACCGTCTGCAACAAGGCATAAGAGGCATTGGCTATATGAGTGAGATGATCCTGCATCGAGCCATTAAACTGCTCCCGATCCTGCACCATCACATCGACAAAGCCGATGATGGCGTTGATCGGCGTGCGGATCTCATGACTGGCATTCGCCATAAATTCACTTCGAGCCAGCAGAGCCTTGCGCAAGCGGCGATTGAGCTCCTCGTCACTCTTCTGTCTGGAAAACAATTCATTATCTGTATCCCGAAGCGCCTCGACTAAACCGGAGAGCTCGCTGTCACGGGTGAGCTTAGTAACAAACTGGGTCTGGCCACTGCCAAGTTTCGGGAGTTGCTTAAAGATCTCCCCCAAAGGCCGAAGGAACAATTGCGCGACATACAGGTAGGTACAGAAAAAGCCAGCGCACAGGAAGGCCAGTGCGATCACCAGGCGTAAAAGCAGATCATCAACAAAATCGGACGCATCATGGGAGAGGGAGTAATCTACCTTCGCCTCCGCAAGACTCAATTCTCCCTCGGTGGTAAAGCAGCGATTGACGGGATCAAAGGGCAAAAAACCATACGGTGGAGTACAAGCCTGGGCTCCCTCTGTGCGGCGATAGCGAAATGCATCCTTCAATCCCCCTAAGCTGAAGACACCATAGTCCACCTGACTGTGCTCAACCAGAAGCCGAGAGATCCGCTCCTGAGCCAGGCTGACTTCGGCACCGCGGTTCAACAGACTCTCCCCTTGCTGGTTAAGGAGTTGATGCAGTTGCGTCTGTCGCCACTGATAATGGTGCTGCACCGTCCAAAACAACACTAAAACCACCAGCGCCATACACACTATGGTGATGGCACTAAACAGTTTGAGGGTGAGTGTATGTACTTGCATGCTGATAGCGCCTCCTTGCACGGCCGGCCCAACCACATCTCCCGAGCAGTTCGATCACAGTCTAGTTCAGCCACGCATTGATCAGGAGCCGATAGCACTAAGAGTGTACTTTTCTTATGGTACAGGGCCCCAAAACCAGGGCAGGGTCATGAACTTGGTTACAGGGTGCATAGTCATCAGCGGGTGAGTTACACTGATCTTGAGAGCCAAAAAGCAGGAGAAAGGGAATGAACAGCCGATTTATCATCAGTGTCATCGGCCCAGATACACCGGGGCTACTCAAACAGCTGGCGGAGTTGACCCATGCCCGAGGAGGGCGCTGGCTCAACAGCAAGCTCAATAACATGGATGGCCGCTTTATCGCCCTGATAAAACTGGAGGTTCCCTCCGACAAGGCCCCCGAACTTCAGGCTGCGCTACAGGCTTTGGACGAAATTCAGGTCTATATCCACGAGATCGCCACCCCCAGCGATCTGCCTTCGGTACCCGTGGCTTTTCGCATCGATGCCGATGACCAGTTGGGTCTGGTGAATGACATCACCCAGTTGATGGCCAGCCACAACATCAACATCAACCTGTTTGACAGCCATCGCCTTGCCGTATCAGATACGGGGCAAAACCTGTTTACCGCCAAGCTGGAGGTCACCATGCCTGCTGAGCTGGATGCGGGGGAGTTGGCCAAGGAGATGGAAGCCCTGCATGACCACCTGGTGGTCAAAACGATCCCGGCCTTATAACTCCCGGGCAAGGGGGAACGGCCACAAAAAAGGCGCTGCCAATGCAGCGCCTTTTTTCGTTGGTGCAGCTTACAGGAAGCTGGCAATGCCGTATTGCGGCTCCAACATGCCTACGGCCAGCATGGCCACCAGGCAGATCACCAGCACCCCGGCAGGGATCACGATGCGGTCGATCTTGGACAGTTTGGCCGGACGCTCTTTGTCACCGATCAGGCCATTGTTATCCAGCAGCATGGTCAGGGCCCAGGCCAATACCGGGTTGGTCACGGCCGCAGCGAATACACAGATCCCCGCAGACTGGGAGTCCTTGCTGTCTTTGATCATCTGCATACCGGCTTCCAGCAACGGCAGGAAGACCCCTACCAACAGGGCAACGCGCATTACCGGAGGCCAAACCGCAGCATCCATTGGGAAGCCCAGGTAGGCCACCAGGATACACAGGGAGCCCAGCAGGATCGCCCCGCCCGGGATCGGGCGTTTGGCGATGGCGGCCGGGATCATGTAGGTGCCCCAGGAGGAGGTGATGTTACAGCCACCAACGGCAGTACCCACCATCTGACGAACGGAACAAGCGGTCATGGTGTCATCCACATCCATCAGCACACGGTCGGTCTTCTTCGGGTAGTTCAACTCTTGGAAGATACGGTGGCCCAGGAAGTCAGGGGACCACATGGCAACCGCCAGGATGGCGAACGGCAGAGACGCAATAAAATGGCTCGCATTGGGCAGGCCCAGCATCCAGCCCTGCTCGGTGCTTCCCCACCAGTAAACCGGGTTCAGATTTGGCAGGCCAGTAGGCGTCTCAAAGGTCAGATCAAAACCGGCGCCCAGACCCAGTGCAATGAACAGACCGGTGGCCGCACAGGCCGGGATCGCCAACCAGCGTTTGCCGACCTTGGCCAGGAAAGCGTATAGCACGATGGTCACCGCCAGCACGACCAAACCGACATGCCCCATGCCGATACCCTTGGACCAGCTCTGGATATCACCGATCTGGCTCATCGCTCCGGTAAAGCCAAGGAACACAAGCAGGCCCCCGGCTACCCCTTCACTGGTGAGGTTCACCAGTTTGGAGCCCCCTTTAAAGTAACTGAGCAACAGGCCGAAGATCCCAAGCAGGATGGCCAGGGCCAGTGGGTGGGCACCGGCCAGGGCGATCGCCCCGATCAGCGGGATCATCGGACCATGGTTACCGGCGAGGTTAGCACGCGGGTTCAAGAAACCGGAGGCGAGGATACAAAACAGCAATGCCGGGATCAGCATCTCGACTCGGGCGACTTCGATGGCGAAGGCTTTGCCCAGCTCGATGTGTTCCCAGCGGGCGCTCAGGCCTTCGGCCCACGCCATGCCTACGGCGGAGTACATCGCAATAATGCCGATGGTACCGGCCAGGGCTGGAACCAGGTCTTCCCACTCAAAGCGGAAATCCCGGCCCGGCAAGTTCAGGCCCCATCGACGGGGTTTCATAATTTGAAGTTCGTGATCCAGGTAATCACTCCGGGACTCGAACTCGCTGCTAGGGCGATGTAACTCGCGATAGCTCTTTTCTTGGTTTTCCTGCATCGGATAACCGCTCCACGTTTCTTAAGAATCAAATAAATTCTGGCGAGCACTGATGCACCATGCCGTGCTGTTAGACACAGTGACAGTCAGTATAGTTATGCGGCGTATTTTGGACGCTTCCCAGAAGGTTTCCGTGATCCGGATCCAATGTCCGACCAATTGACCAGCTAAAGTAATAGATTTTCACCACTTAGGGAAAAATACCGTTTAAAAACGATTTTCACACACGGCATTTTCGTAATTTAACAACATGTGATTGTTTACCGAGAACGAGCTTTCCTTCACGTCGTCAAACAACAGGTCATCGCGGGCGCAAAAAAACCCACCTCGAAGGGTGGGTTTGTGACTCGCTGGCGAGGGTATTACCAGCCCGTCATGTCCCGAAGGGCCTTACCGATGTCAGCCAGCGAACGTACGGTGCGGACACCGGCGTCTTCCAGGGCTGCAAACTTCTCATCGGCCGTGCCTTTACCCCCGGCGATGATGGCGCCGGCATGGCCCATCCGCTTGCCCGGAGGTGCCGTCACACCGGCGATGTAGGAGACCACTGGCTTGGTCACGTTGGCCTTGATGTAGGCCGCCGCTTCCTCTTCCGCCGTGCCGCCAATCTCACCGATCATCACGATCGCCTCGGTCTGGGGATCGTTCTGGAACATGGCCAGGATATCGATGAAGTTGGAGCCGGGGATCGGATCGCCGCCAATACCCACACAGGTCGACTGGCCGAAGCCTTCGTCTGTGGTCTGCTTGACCGCCTCGTAGGTCAGGGTGCCAGAGCGGGAGACAATGCCCACCTTGCCCGGCTTGTGGATGTGACCGGGCATGATGCCGATCTTGCACTCGCCGGGGGTGATCACGCCGGGGCAGTTGGGGCCGATCATGCGCACGCCTGCCTGATCCAGCTTGACCTTCACATCCAGCATATCCAGGGTGGGAATGCCTTCGGTGATGGTGACAATCAGCTCAATGCCAGCGTCGATCGCCTCGAGGATGGCGTCCTTACAGAAGGGAGCCGGGACGTAGATCACCGAGGCGGTGGCACCGGTGGCTTCCACCGCTTCGCGCACGGTGTTGAACACCGGCAGGCCCAGGTGGGTGGTGCCGCCTTTGCCCGGGGACACGCCGCCGACCATCTGGGTTCCGTACTCAATGGCCTGCTCGGAGTGGAAGGTGCCCTGGCCGCCGGTAAAACCCTGGCAGATCACCTTGGTGTCTTTGTTGATCAAAACGCTCATTACTGGGCCTCCGCTGCTTGAACCACTTGTTGCGCCGCGTCCGTCAGGCTGTTGGCCGCAATAATGTTGAGACCGGACTCGGCCAGCACCTTGCTGCCCAGTTCGGCGTTGTTGCCTTCGAGGCGGACCACGACGGGCACTTTCACACCCACCTCTTCCACCGCACCGATGATCCCTTCGGCGATCAGATCACAGCGCACGATGCCACCGAAGATGTTGACCAGTACCGCTTTGACGTTGTCATCGGAAAGGATGATCTTAAACGCCTCGGTCACCCGCTCCTTGGTGGCGCCACCGCCCACATCCAGGAAGTTGGCCGGGCTGCCGCCGTGCAAGTTGACGATGTCCATGGTGCCCATGGCCAGGCCCGCACCGTTGACCATGCAACCGATGTTGCCATCCAGTGCCACATAGTTCAGCTCCCACTGGGCGGCGTGGGCTTCACGCTCATCCTCTTGGGACGGGTCATGCATCTCCCGCACACTCTTCTGACGATACAGGGCGTTGGAGTCGATGTTGATCTTGCCATCGAGGCAGTGCAGGTTGCCCTGCCCGGTGATCACCAGGGGATTGATCTCCAGCAATGCAAAATCCAGATCCAGGAACATCTGTCCCAGGCCCAGGAAGATCTTGGTGAACTGCTTGATCTGATCGCCTTTCAAGCCCAGCTTGAAGGCCAATTCGCGCCCTTGGTAGGCCTGGGGACCCACCAGAGGATCAATGGCGGCCTTGTGGATCAGCTCCGGAGTTTCCTCGGCCACCTTCTCGATCTCAACACCGCCCTCGGTGGACGCCATAAACACTACGCGCTGGGTGCCACGATCGACCACGGCGCCCAGGTACAGCTCCTTGGCGATATCCGTACACTCTTCTACCAGGATCTTCGCCACCGGCTGACCCGCGGCATCGGTCTGATAGGTCACCAGGTTCTTACCCAGCCAATTTTGCGCAAACTCGCGGATCTCATCCTTGCTGGAGGCCAGCTTAACGCCCCCGGCTTTACCACGGCCACCGGCGTGGACCTGGCATTTCACCACCCACTTGTCGCCACCAATTTTACTGGCCGCTTCGGCGGCTTCCTGAGGGGTGTCACATGCAAAACCTTCGGAGACGGGCAGACCGTACTCGGCGAAGATCTGCTTAGCCTGATACTCATGCAGATTCATGTTGTTCTATCCGTTTTACTTCTCTCGTCCTTCCGATTGTCTTTAAAAGACAACCACTTGGGTAGGGGCATGTTGCCATGCCCCCATACTTTTAATTAGATATCCAACAGCAGACGAGTCGGATCTTCCAGTAACTCCTTGATAGTTACAAGGAAACCGACCGACTCACGGCCATCGACGATGCGGTGATCGTAAGACAGCGCCAGGTACATCATCGGCTGGATCTGCACCTGACCGTCTACGGCCATGGGCCGATCCTTGATGGCGTGCATCCCCAGGATGGCGCTTTGTGGCGGGTTGATGATGGGGGTCGACATCAGGGAGCCGAACACGCCGCCATTGGTGATGGTGAAGTTGCCACCGGACAACTCATCAACGGTCAATTTCCCGGCCTGGCCCTTGACCGCCAGCTCCTTGATCCCTTTTTCGATCTCGGCCACCGACAGCTTGTCGGCATCCCGCAGCACCGGCGTCACCAAGCCACGAGGGGTGGACACCGCGATGCTGATGTCGAAGTAGTTGTGGTAGATGATGTCATCACCATCAATGGAGGCGTTGACCTCGGGGTAGCGCTTGAGCGCTTCGACCACGGCCTTGACATAGAAAGACATAAAACCCAATCGAATGCCGTGGCGCTTCTCGAAGATCTCCTGATACTGCTTACGCAGCGTCATGATGGGCGCCATATTGACCTCGTTGAAGGTGGTCAACATGGCAGTGGAGTTCTTCGCGTCCAGCAGTCGCTCGGCGATGCGCTTGCGCAGACGGGTCATCGGCACCCGCTTCTCGGTGCGATCCCCCAGTTCGGGGGCCGGAGCCTTGGCCTGCTGGGCTGGGGCCGACGGTGCCGTGTCCTTATTCTGAACAAAGGCTTCCACGTCTTCTTTGGTGATGCGACCACCGACACCTGTGCCTTTAAGCTGTGCCACATCCAAGTTGTGCTCGGCGACCAACCGACGTACCGAGGGGCTCAGGGCCTCACTGCTGTGTTCTGATCCCGGGGCTTCTGGCGTGGAGGCTTCCTCCTTGGTCACTTCCTGACCCGCCTTGGCGCCGGCAATAAAGTTGGCGATCACCTGCTCGGCCAACACGGTCTCCCCTTCATTATTGAGGATCTCCCCCAGGGCGCCGTCTTCCGGCGCTGGGACTTCCAATACCACCTTATCGGTTTCAATATCGACCAGAACCTGATCCCGGCTAACCGCTTCTCCCGGCTGTACGTGCCAGGTGGCGATGGTGGCATCGGCGACCGACTCAGGCAGTACGGGAACTTTGATTTCGATGCTCATTATCTATCAATCCTTGTTAAGTACTTACTTCAGGTTGAGCGCGTCGTTGACCAACGCCTGTTGTTGTTTGTTGTGAACCGAGACGTAGCCCACTGCGGGCGCAGCCGAGGCTTCTCGCCCTGCATAGGTCAACTGCCCCCGTGGCGGGATCGCCTGCCAGAAGTGGTGCTGACTGCAGTACCAGGCGCCTTGATTCTGAGGCTCTTCCTGACACCAGACAAAGTCGGTCACATGCTGGTAGTCCGCCAGCACCTTGGCCATCTCCTCGGCCGGGAAGGGGTAGAGCTGCTCCACCCGGATCAGGGCGACATTGCTTAGCTCTTCGCGGCGGCGTTTTTCCAGCAGATCGAAATAGACCTTGCCAGCGCAGAACACCACGCGGTTGACACCGGCAGGATCCAGCTCGTCACATTCACCAATCACGTTCTGGAAGGTACCGCTGGCCAACTCATCCAGCGTGCTGATGGCCAAGGGGTGGCGCAGCAGGGACTTGGGACTCATCACCACCAGGGGGCGACGCATCGGGCGCAGGGTCTGACGGCGGATCATGTGGTAGACCTGAGCTGGCGTGGTGGGCACACACACCTGCATATTGTGATTGGCACACAGCTGGAGGAAACGTTCCAAGCGTGCGGAGCTGTGCTCCGGCCCCTGCCCTTCATAACCGTGGGGCAGCAGCAGGGTCAGGCCACATTGGCGCCCCCACTTCTGCTCACCGGAGCTGAGGAACTGATCGATCACGACCTGGGCGCCATTGGCAAAGTCACCAAACTGAGCCTCCCACATGGTCAGGCCCGAGGGCTCTGCCGTGGCATAGCCGTACTCAAACGCCAACACCGCGGCTTCCGACAGCACCGAGTCGTGGATCTCGATAGGCCCCTGTTTCTCGGCAATATGCCGCAGCGGCATATAGGTCGTCGCGTTATCCTGGTTATGCAACACCGCATGACGGTGGAAGAAGGTGCCACGACCGGAGTCCTGACCGGTCAGACGGACCCGGTAACCATCCTCCAGCAAGGTGGCATAGGCCAGGATCTCGGCCATCCCCCAGTCCAGAGGCTTATCCCCCGCCGCCATCGCTTCACGATCCTTGTAGATCTTGGCGACCCGGGATTGCAGTGTGTGGGATTCCGGAAAGTCGGTGAGTGCGGCCCCCAGAGTCTGCAGGCGCTCAACGGACACCTTGCTCTCCCAGGGCGCATTCCAGTCATGGCCCAGGAAGGGGGTCCAGTCCACCGAATGTTCGGTCATCACCCGCCACTCGGGCACCACACAGTCACCGTGATCGAGCTGATCACGATAGGTGTTGATCTGCTCGGTCACCTCTTCGGCACTCATCACCTGCTGGGCAATCAAGCGGTCAGCATAGATCTTGCGGGGCGTCGGATGCTTCTTGATCTTCTGGTACATAAGCGGCTGGGTCGCATTGGGCTCATCCGCCTCGTTATGACCATGGCGACGGTAGCAGATCAGATCGATGAACACATCCCGGCCAAACTCGTAACGGAAATCCACCGCCAACTGAGCCACAAACGCCACCGCCTCAGGGTCGTCCGCGTTCACATGGAACACCGGTGCCTGCAGCATCTTGGCGATGTCGGTACAGTATTCGGTCGAACGGGTATCCTGAGGGTTGGATGTGGTAAAGCCCACCTGGTTGTTGATCACCACGCGGATCGCACCGCCAATATGGAAACCTCGGGTCTGGGACATGTTGAGGGTTTCCTGCACCACCCCCTGGCCTGCGATGGCGGAATCGCCATGGATGGTGATGGGCATCACCAGCTTGCCGCTGTCGCAGTTGCGACGATCCATCCGCGCCCGCACCGAGCCCATCACCACAGGGGCAACGATCTCCAGGTGCGAAGGGTTAAACGCCAGCGCCAGGTGGACATTGCCCCCTGGAGTGGCAAAGTCTGAGCTGAACCCCTGGTGATACTTCACATCACCACTGCCCAGGGCCTCATCGTGCTTGCCGGCAAACTCATCAAACAGATCCCCGGGCTTTTTCCCCAGGATGTTGACCAGCATATTAAGACGGCCACGGTGCGCCATGCCCACCACCACTTCCTTGGCACCCTGATCACCGGCACGGTAGATCAGCTCCCGCATCATGGGCACCATGGCGTCGCCACCCTCCAACGAAAAGCGCTTGGCACCGGGGAATTTGGCCCCCAGGTATTTCTCCAGCCCCTCGGCGGCATTGAGGCCGGACAGGAGCCGCACCTTATTATCACTGTCGAAACTTGGCTGACCCAGCACCGATTCGAGACGCTGCTGGATCCAGCGTTTCTCGTCGGTATTGGTGATGTGCATGTATTCGGCACCAATATGACCGCAGTAGGTCTTGGTCAGGTTGTCGACCAGTTCACCCAGCTTCATGGTCTCGCCACCATAGGCGTAGGAACCTGTGTTGAACTCCCGCCCCAGATCATCGACGGTCAAACCATGGTGCATGGGATCCAGCTCAACCACGGGATCGCGCTTCCACAGATCCAGGGGATCCAACTTCGCCGCCTGATGGCCTCGGAAACGGTAGGCATTGATCAACTGCAACACGCGAACCTGTTTCTCCGACAGTTCCGGATCCACCGTGGTCTTCTTGGAGCGATTGCTGTCGAGCGCGACTTCTCGGAAATAATCCCGGATCCGCGTATGGCCTACATCGGCGACCGCACCCTCGCCAGGCAGCTCGGCAAAGATCGCCTGCCACTCCTGACCGACGGCACTGGGATCATCCAGATAGGCCTCATACAACTCTTCGATATAGGCTGCATTCGCTCCGGCAAAATGGGAGCTCGCCTGCCAGGCCTTGAGGGAATCCTGTTGCATTCTTGTTCCTTTCGCTTCTCGCGCCCGGGATCGCGACACTCCGGGCAATATATAGAAAAGCCACGCCTTTGCGTAACAAAGCGTGGCCTCCCTTATCAGTTCATAACGCCAACCGCGCCAGTCATATCAGACCGCGCGATTCAGCAGCATAGACTTGATGTGGCCAATCGCCCTGGTGGGGTTGAGCCCCTTGGGACAGACGTTGACGCAGTTCATGATGCCATGACAGCGGAATACGCTAAAGGCATCATCCAGCTCAGACAGTCGCTCATCCGTGGCCGTATCCCGGCTGTCCACCAGGAAGCGGTACGCATGCAGCAAGCCGCTGGGCCCGACAAACTTATCCGGGTTCCACCAGAATGATGGGCAGGCCGTGGAGCAGCAGGCGCACAGGATGCACTCATACAGGCCATCGAGTTTCTCGCGCTCCTCGGGAGACTGCAGATTTTCCCGGGCCGGCGTTTTCCCGTCGTTGATCAGATATGGCTTGATCTTCTCATACTGGGTGTAGAACTGGGTCAGATCCACCACCAGATCCCGAACCACAGGCATACCCGGCAGCGGCCGGATCTGCAGCTTCTTACCCTGGAAGGTGGAGATGGGTGTAATGCAGGCCAGGCCATTCTTGCCGTTCATATTGATGCCGTCGGAGCCACAGACCCCCTCACGACAGGAGCGACGGAACGACAGGCTGGGATCCTGCTCCTTAAGCAGCAGGAGCACATCCAACACCATCATGTCGGCGCCATCCGGCAGATCCAGGGTGTAGTCCTGCATCGTGGGGCGGTTGTCGGTCTCCGGATTGTAGCGGTAGACAGAAACGTCCAATTTCATCGTCTGTCCCCTCCTTAGTAAGTACGCACTTTTGGCGGGAAGGCTTCACGCAGTTTTGGCGTCATATTGACATCGCGCTTGCTCATCTCACCCGTCAGCGGGTTGTACAGGCTATGGCACAGCCAGTTCTCGTCATCCCGTTCGGTAAAGTCTTCACGGGAGTGGGCACCGCGACTCTCGGTGCGGAAGTTGGCCGCCTTCGCCGTGGCGATGGCGGTCTCCATCAGGTTGTCCAGTTCCAGACACTCGATACGCTGGGTGTTAAACGCCTTGGAGGTGTCAGACAGCTTGGCGCTCTCCAGGCGACCGGCGATCGCCTTGAGCTGCTCCAGCCCTTCAGCCATCGCCTCGCCCTGACGGAACACGGAGAAGTTGAGTTGCATGCACTGCTGCAGATCTTTGCGGATCTGTACCGGATCCTCGCCGTTGCCATTTTTACTGGACTCCCAGCGGTTCAAACGGCTGAGGCTGGCTTCCAGATCAGACTCGGAGGCATCACGGGCTTCGCCCTGAGCGTCCAGGGTCTCACCCAGGTGCATACCGGCCGCACGACCGAACACCACCAGATCCAGCAGGGAGTTGCCGCCCAGGCGGTTGGCGCCATGGACCGATACGCAGGCGATCTCACCCACCGCCAGCAGGCCCTGGATCGGCTTCTCATCAGCCCCCACTACCTGGCCATTCACATTGGTGGGGATCCCCCCCATCATGTAGTGACAGGTGGGGATCACCGGAATGGGCTCCACCACGGGATCCACGTGGGCAAAGGTTCGGGACAGCTCACAGATGCCCGGCAGGCGGGACTCCAGCACTTCTTTGCCCAGATGATCCAGTTTCAGCTTGGCGTGAGGTCCCCAGGGACCATCACAACCTCGGCCTTCGCGGATCTCGGTCATGATGGAGCGCGCGACCACGTCCCGTCCGGCGAGATCTTTGGCGTTGGGCGCGTAACGCTCCATAAAGCGCTCACCGTCCTTGTTCAGCAGGTAGCCGCCTTCACCGCGACACCCTTCGGTCACCAGCACACCGGCACCGGCGATCCCCGTGGGGTGAAACTGCCACATCTCCATATCCTGCACCGGCACGCCCGCCCGCAGCGCCATGCCGACCCCGTCACCGGTATTGATGTGGGCGTTGGTGGTGGAGGCGTAGATCCGCCCGGCACCACCGGTGGCCAGCACCGTGGCCTTGGATTTGAAGTAGACGATCTCACCGGTTTCGATATCGATGGCGGTGGCACCCACCACGGCGCCATCCTGGTTTTTCACCAGATCCAGGGCGTACCACTCGGAGTACACCTCGGTTTTATTCTTAACGTTTTGCTGGTAGAGGCAGTGCAGCAGGGCATGACCGGTTCGATCCGCCGCTGCCGCCGTCCGGGCCGCCTGCTCGCCGCCAAAGTTCTTGGACTGGCCACCGAAGGGGCGCTGATACACCTTGCCGTTTTCAAAACGGGAGAAGGGCAAGCCCATATTTTCCATCTCGATAATGGCTTCAGGCCCGGTCTTACACATGTACTCGATGGCGTCCTGATCTCCGATGTAATCGGAGCCCTTGACCGTGTCGTACATGTGCCATTCCCAGTTGTCCTCATGGGCATTACCCAGCGCCACGGTGATCCCGCCCTGGGCGGAGACCGTGTGGGAGCGAGTCGGGAATACCTTGGAGAGCAGAGCACAGGACTTGCCCTCTTTGGAGATCTGCAGCGCGGCACGCATGCCCGCGCCCCCGGCGCCAATCACAATGGCATCAAATTCTTTTACTGGAATAGTCACTTACACACCCCACAGGATCACAACACCGGCGAACATGTACGCCAGCAGAACCAGATTTATGCCAAACTGCAAGAAGGCGCGCAGGCCTACCGGTTTGATGTAATCGGTCAGCACTTGCCACAGACCAATCCAGCCATGGATCAACACCGCCAGCAGGGCAAGCAGGGTATAAACCTTCATGGCGATGCCGGAAAACAGGCCCTGCCAACTACTGAAGGTGATCTCCGGGGTACAGACCAGATAACCCACCATAAAGATCAGGTAACTGGCCAATACCAGGGCACTGGCCCGCAGGAGAACAAAGTCATGGACGCCACTGCGCCCCAGGGTTGCCGCGTTCCTTACCATAACCAGATCCCCGCCAATACGGACAAGAGTGCGGCCAGGGCGAAGGCCACCCGGGCAGAGTTGTTACCACTTTCCATCGAGCCTTCGAAATACCCTAAATCCATCAACAGGTGACGAACGCCACTGCATAGGTGATAGGCAAAGGCCGTCAGGATCCCCCAAAACACCAGCTTGGCGAAGGGTGAGCCCAATAATTGGGAAACGGTTTCGAACCCGGAAGCGGATTCAAGGGAGGTGGCCAGCAGCCACAGGACGACGGCAATTGAGACGAAGAGTACAACACCGGATACCCGATGCAGGATCGATGCAATCGCCGTTGCCGGAAATTGGATCTGTTGCAGATCCAGATAGACAGGTCTTTGCTTATTCACGTTCTGCTCACTCAGCTCCATTGAGCAAATAGTTATCGTTTTATCCTGCTGAACGCGACACCACCCTGTCCCGATAAAAAACAGAACTTACTGCCATCGTTCAGCCCCCTCTTAGTGCGATTTAAGTGCAACAAATCTACTACCTTTGTCGCGCTCTAATCGGTTCGGACTAGCCAATAAAACCCTTGCTGGCGAGCCTTCCCCGGAGGGTCGCGGCCAGTATACACCGCACAAAAACAAATACAAACATCACATTTTTACCAACTATGAGATGTGTGAATTGTTTTCAGAAATGTCAGAAAGATCCAAGTCAAGCGAATGTAACTCAATGGTCACGCCTTTATTGCACGGATGAATGCGAATTGCCTTTTGTGACGTCGCTCACTTAGAATGTCCGGCGTGACAATATGGATAACGATAAAAGAAGTAAGGAGAACCAGCTATGGGTGACCACGTTGCCAAGCTACAGATCCCAGGCCAGGAGACGATCGAACTGCCGATCAAATCCGGCTCTGCAGGGCACGATGTCATCGACATCAGCACTCTGGGCAAGCACGAGCACTTCACGTTTGATCCGGGCTTCCTCGCGACCGCTTCCTGCGAATCCGAGATCACCTTCATCGATGGAGACAAGGGGATCCTGCTGCACCGCGGCTACCCGATCGACCAGCTCGCCACTCAATCCAGCTACCTGGAGGTCTGCTACCTGCTGCTCAAAGGCGATCTGCCGGGCGATCAGGAGATGCAGGAGTTCAAGGATCTGGTGACACGCCACACCATGGTTCACGAACAGTTGGCCAATTTTTACCGCGGTTTCCGCCGTGACGCCCACCCAATGGCCATTCTCTGTGGTGTCATTGGCGCCCTGTCTGCGTTCTATCATGACTCCACCGACGTCAACGACGAGCGTCACCGTGAGATCGCCGCCATCCGCCTGATCTCCAAGATGCCGACCCTGGCTGCCATGGCATACAAGTACAATCAAGGCCAGCCATTCGTCTACCCACGTAACGATCTCTCCTTTGCCGGCAACTTCCTGAACATGATGTTCTCCGTGCCCTGCGAAGAGTATGTGGTCAATCCCGTGGTAGAGCGCGCCATGGATAGGATCTTCATCCTCCATGCCGATCACGAACAAAATGCCTCCACCTCCACCGTACGCCTGGCAGGCTCCTCCGGGGCCAACCCGTTTGCCTGCATCTCCGCCGGTGTCGCCTCCCTCTGGGGCCCGGCCCACGGTGGAGCCAACGAGGCCTGCCTCAACATGCTTGAGGAGATCGGCAGCGTCGATCGCATCCCCGAGTTTGTTGCCCGCGCCAAGGATAAGGATGATCCGTTCCGCCTTATGGGCTTTGGCCACCGGGTGTACAAGAACTTCGATCCCCGTGCCACCGTCATGCGCGAGACCTGCCACGAAGTTCTGGCAGAGCTCAACATCCAGGATCCACTGCTGGATGTCGCCATGGAGCTGGAACGTATCGCCCTGTCCGATGACTACTTCGTTGAGAAGAAGCTGTACCCGAACGTCGACTTCTACTCAGGGATCATCATGAAGGCCATCGGCATTCCCACCTCCATGTTTACCGTGATCTTTGCCCTCTCCCGCACCGTCGGCTGGGTGTCACACTGGCAGGAGATGCTAAGCCAACCAGGCCACAAAATTGGGCGCCCGCGTCAGCTCTATACCGGTGCCCCACTGCGGGATTATGTTCCGGGAAACCAGCGCTAACCCTCGCAAACACCCATAAAAAGCCCGCCATCTGGCGGGCTTTTTGATGGCGAACTCCCAATCATCTGTTGCTGCTTCACACAATCTGCCCCCTGTCATTATCCAGGTAGCCGCAAGCCACCAATTGAAAGCCGCAGCTATCAACGCACGAACCGATAGGCCGCAGCCGGCCCCAGATCCGAAGCAGGCACTGCGCAACCCTAAAGTCATGCCTCAGAATCAACGAGGGTGAGGGCATCAACCGGATGCATACGGGCGCCAAGAGCAACACACCTTTTGCTGTTGGCAGCGGTCCGAAAAGGCATTGCGACACAACCCCATCATAGAATTAAGCCCATGCAAAAAAGGTTTTTTGACATCGCCTTTCCCTTGCCACCACTAGCGACTAGGTTAAGGCTTATCACTAGAGCACAAGGAGGTGTCGATGGCTTTCAAAGAGATGAGTAAGAGCTTTGGGGCACTGCTGCTACTGATGGGTAGCTTCAATGGTTTGAGCTGGGCGCAGGACGGCCAATTCGATGACACCGAGATCGTGAGCCATCAACTCACCGACAGCATCTATATGCTCACAGGCTCAGGTGGCAATATCGGCGTTCTGATCGGGGAAGACGGCCTGCTGATCATTGATGATCAATTTGCCCCCCTGGCCCCCAAGATCCAGGCACAGCTCCAGCGGCTGACACCAGGCTCCAAGGGGTTACCCGACCTGGTGATCAACACCCATCATCATGCCGATCATACCGGTGGCAACACGGAGTTGGGGGCCGATGCCATGATCCTGGCCCATCACAATGTTCGCCGCCACCTCAAGGCCGATGGTCAAACCGACGAGGCGCTCCCGGTCCTCACCTACGATGAGGGCGTAGATCTGCACTTTAACGGCCAGCATATTCGCCTGCGTCATCTGGGGCGGGGCCATACCGATGGCGATACCCTGGTCTGGTTTGAGGAAGCCAATGTGCTGCATACCGGCGATCTCTTCTTCAAAGATCGCTTTCCCTTTATCGATCATCAGCACGGCGGCAGTGTTGAAGGCGACCTTCACCAGCTGATGCAGCTCCTCGAGTGGTGTGATGAGAACACTCAGATCATCCCCGGCCACGGCGAGTTGGCCAATTTGCAGGATCTGGCCCGCTTTATCTCCATGCTGCGACAATCTCTGGAGTGGGCGCAGTCCATGACGGATCAACCCGCCAAAGCCTGGCATGAGGCAGGCCTACCTGAGAGTCTCAAGGGCTGGAGCTGGTCCTTTATCGGTGAAGAGCGCTGGATCGAAACCCTCTGGCTTGAGCAGGAAGCCCACTGAGATGCTGTTTGAACTTATCCGGTTTCTGATCATCGCCCTGCTGCTTAGCCTGTTACCCATCTATCTGGGGGCAAGGCTGCTGCGTCTGGGCAACCCGAGCTGGTACGCCGCCCTGGCAGCCGTGGCCGCCGCCCTCGCCCTGCAGTCACTGACCAGCCAGGTCGTTGATGGTGATGGCTTGGCCTGGGTAGTGGCGATCCTCACCGGGGCCTTCGCCTTTAGCCTGTTTCTCGACAGCCCCTACTGGAAGGCCGTGCTGATCTGCGCCCTGGTACTGCTAGTGCTCTGGGGAGCGAAACAGCAGCTCCTCCCCGAGACCACGCCCTATGACGAACTGCAACGCCTGTTCAAGGCACTGCAAAGCGAGTTGTGGAGCCAGTCTCCCCCTTCGTCGTCACTGCCGAAACAGGAACGCTTGTAGCGGTCACGCTCTCTGCCACGCAGTGAGCCAAAAGCGCGGTATGGGCCTGACGGCCCTGCGGTACGCGACGGCATCGCTGCAGTAGGCGATGAGTAACAGGCGCTTGTAGCTTGTAGCTTGTAGCTTGTAACTTGCAGCTTGCAGCTTGTAGCTTGGCTGCAAGCGGCTAAAAGCAAAAACGCCGTCACAGATGACGGCGTTTGTCGTTGAATGACGCTTCAGCGAGCCAGGATCTGGCGTACCCGCTCCAGATCTTCCGGCGTATCCACGCCGGCACGGGGCATCTCCTTGGCCTCAGCCACGTGGATCTTCTCGCCCTGATACAGCACTCGAAGCTGCTCCAGCGACTCAATGGTCTCCAGTGGGCTGACCGGCCAGGAGACATAACGTCGGATAAAGCCGGCACGGTATCCGTAGATCCCCACATGACGCAGGGCCCCTGGGCTGATCGCCTTGGTGCCTTCGGCAGCGAAGCGGTCCCGGGCCCAGGGAATGGGCGCCCGAGAGAAGTAGAGGGCATGGCCATCTTTGTCACACACCACCTTGACCGCATTGGGGTTGTGCATCTCTTCGGCATCATCGATGCGCACCGCCAGAGTCGCCATTTCGGCAGAGCCCGCGGCCAGATTGTCCGCGACCTGACGAATGTTCGCCTGGGGGATCAAAGGCTCATCCCCCTGAACATTCACCACTATGGTGTCATCACCCAGTGCCAGCCGCTCGACCACCTCGGCCAGGCGCTCCGTACCACTTTGATGATCAGCCGAGGTCATCAGGACTTCAAACTGTGTCCCCAAGGCATCGACCACACGCTGATCGTCCGTGGCCACCACCACACGCTCGGCCCCGCTGGCCTGCGCCCGCTCAGCCACGTGCTGGATCATCGGCTTGCCCGCAATATCGGCCAGGGGCTTGCCCGGCAACCGGGTTGAACCATAGCGGGCCGGGATCACCACCACAAAAGACATCAGTCGTTGCTCTCCAGCGCGGTGGCCCGATCTTCCAGCAGGACCGGGATCCCTTCGGTGATCGGGTATACCAGACGGTCTGCCTTGCAGATCAGTCGCTGGCCTTCACGGTCATACTCCAGCTTGCCCTTACACACGGGGCAGGCAATGATCTCCAGCAATTTATTATCAAACGCCATCGAGCTTTTCCTTCAACTTGGCCATAAATTGGCTATCAAAATCTGGGCCCAAACTAGCAGTTACCGGTAGGTAATACCAGTTATCACGGGCAAAGGCACGGCACTTAACCGCATCTTTTTCAGTCATTAAGAGGGACTGACCGGCGGGGCTCAAGGCCGCCAGGGTCGCCTCATCATAAGCCTGGTGATCCGGGAAGGGGATCTGTCTTTCCAGCTCCAGCTTCATCCCTGCCAGGGTGGCAAAAAAACGGGGAGGATGACCGATCCCCGCCATGGCCACATAGGGGGGGATCGGCGCCACCTCACCTCGACCATTCACCGCCCGCCAGTTGCCCGGCTGCAGGGACATGGGCCACTCGCCGGTGTCGGCCTGTCCGCCGTTGCAGATCACCAGATCACACTGGCCCAGGCGTTCGACCCCTTCCCGCAGCGGCCCCATGGGCAGACGATAACCGTTGCCAAAACGACGCTCGCCATCGATCACCGCCACCTCGAGGCTGCGGCCCAGGCGATAGTGCTGCATGCCATCATCACTGATGATGATGTCCACCTCGCCCGAGTCCACCAGGCACTGGGCTGCGGCCACCCGATCCGGCCCCACCACCACGGGCACGCCGGTACGCTGAAACATCAACAGGGGCTCGTCGCCGCACTCGCTGGCCCGGGTAACCGGACTCAGGCGCAGCGGGTAGTGCTCGGCCTTGCCACCATAGCCACGGCTGATGATCCCCGGGCGATAGCCTCGGGCCTTGAGCAGCTCAACCAGGTAGAGCACGGTGGGCGTCTTACCATTGCCCCCCACACTGATATTCCCCACCACCACCACAGGCAGTGGCAGGCGGTGCTGACGCTTGAGACCAAGCCGGTAGAGACACCGACGCAGGGCCGTGATCCCGACAAACAGGGCGCTTAGGGGCGCCAGCAACCACAGCAGGGGGTGACCCTGCTGCCAGGCGTGTTCTATGCGGGATTGCAGTGACATCACTCGTCGCCGAACTGCAGTTGGTGCAGCTGCCAGAAGGCTCCCCGCTTCGCGAGCAGCTCCTGATGACTGCCACGCTCAATGATCTCGCCCTGATCCATCACCACGATCTCATCGGCAGACTCGATGGTGGAGAGGCGGTGGGCGATCACCAGAGAGGTGCGTCCCTGCTGCAGGGTTTCCAGGGCCGATTGGATGGCCCGCTCGGACTCCGTATCCAGGGCCGAGGTCGCCTCATCCAGGATCAGCACGGGGGCATCACGCAAAATGGCTCGAGCGATGGCGATACGCTGGCGCTGACCGCCGGAGAGCAGGATCCCATCTTCGCCCACCAGGGTATCCAGGCCGTCCGGCAGCTTCTCCACGAACTCCATCACGTGGGCCGCCTTGGCCGCCGCCTCGATCTGCTCCCGGGTCACATCCTCTTTGCAGGCATAGGCGATGTTATTGGCGATGCTGTCGTTAAACAGCACCACCTGTTGAGACACCGTGGCGATCTGCGCCCTCAGGCTGGCCAGTGTCAACTCGGAGATGTCGGTGCCATCGAGGCGAATGGTGCCACTGTCCAATTCATAGAAACGGGGCAGCAGGGTCGACAGTGTGGTCTTGCCAGAGCCGGAGCGTCCCACCAGGGCGACCGTCTTGCCGGCGGGAATGGCCAGATCGATCCCCTTGAGCACAGGCCCTTCTGAGCTGGGGTAACTGAATACCACCTGCTCCAGAGTTACGTCACCTCGGCTGCGCTCAATCACTTGAGTGCCCGTATCCCGGGCATCGGACTCGTCGAGTACGTCAAAGACACTGGATGCCGCGGCGATCCCACGCTGGAACTCGGCATTAACCCGGGTTAGACGCTTTAACGGCGCCAGCAGCCCCATCATGGCGCTGATGATCACCACAAAGGAGCCCGGAGTCATGCTGTTCAACACGCTTTCGAAGCTGGCGGCGAAGAACACGGTCGCCAACGCAAAGGAGCCGATGATCTGGATCGCTGGCTGACTGATCGCCTGGGCCGCAGCCAGCTTCATGTTTTGCTGACGGGTGCGGTTGTTGACCTTGGCAAAGCGCTCCGCTTCCAGCGCCTGCCCGCCAAAGGCGAGCACATTCTTATGCCCTTTCAGCATCTGCTCGGTGGCACTGGTGACCCCGCCCATGGCGGCCTGGATGTTCTTGGAAACTTTGCGGAAGCGGCGGCTGACGAAGGCAATGACCCAGGCAACCGGGGGGCCGATCAGGAAAATGATGGAGGAGAGCTGCCAACTTTCGTAAAACATCATCGCCAACAGCGCCAGCACGGTGAAACCGTCCTTGATCATGGAAACCAAAGCACTGGAGGAGGCCCGAGAGACCTGCTCCGTGTCATAGGTGACCTTGGAGATCAGATCCCCACTGGAGCGGCTGTCAAAATAGCTGACTGGCAGTTTCAGGTACTTTTCAAACACCGCCTGACGCATCGACCGGATCACATGTTGGCTGACCCAGGCCATGCAATAGGTAGAGACAAAATTGGCGCTGCCTCGAAGCACAAACATGCCGATGATGAACAGGGGCACCCAGCGCAGGAAATCCACGTCACCCGGTTGCAACCCGTTGTCGATGAAGGGCTTCAACATGTAGATCAAGGCCGCATCCACCGCGCCGTAAAACGCCATCGCTAAGACAGCGACGATGAAAGCCTTCTTGTAGGGGCGCACATAGGGCCACAGGCGCTTAAAAGTCGGCCAGACCTGGCCGGATTGTTTGTCGCTCATAACAGCCAATTATCAATTCTCGAAAGGCAGCATTCTACTCCGCTCACGGGGCGATACCAATGGCTCAACCACAAAACCCGCGTTCGATATGCCCTATTGCTGGTTATACCACCAGGGGGCGAGCTGACGACGGTAGCGCTCAAGAGTCATTGTGCCATCCGCCTGCCAGCGGAAACTCAGCTGCCCGGTCAGCCCCGACTGCCACGCCTGGCTGCCAACCGCTCGGTATCGTGCAGCCACCTGAGGGTGGGGAAATCCCCAGCGATTGTCCCGCCCGGCCGGATACACCACATGGGCCGGAGGGAAGGCTTCAACAAAGGCCTCGCTGCTGGAGCTCTTCGAACCATGGTGGGGGGCCAGCAGCACACTGAGTGGCCCCGACAGGCCCTGGTTTAACAGGTAGGTTTCCCCCGCCTGCTCGATGTCGCCGGGCAGCAGCACTCGATGCTCACCATCACTGAGCAGGAGCACACAGGAGCCATCATTCCCCATCAGTGGCGCCTGCAGCCAGCGCAGGGAGAGGCCGCGCCAGCTTCGGGGGCCGGTTTCGCAGGGGCGGCCGCCGACGCCGATTTGCTGGGTAACGGGCAGGCTGTTCAGGATCACGCCTGCCCCACCGGCATGATCGTTATCGCCATGGCTGATCACCAGATAGTCGAGCCGCCGGATCCCCCGCTCTCGCAGCAACGGCAGGATGCTGGTTTGGGCATAGCTGAATCCGCCGGGCAGACGGGCACCGGTATCATAAAGCAGTGCTCCCTGCCCTCTCTGGATCAACACCGCCAGCCCCTGGCCGACATCGATCACATCCATGCGCCAATAGGGGAGCGGCCTCACCGCCACAAGTGCCAGAGGCAACAGCAGGATGGCCCCCTGCCAGTGCCAACCGCGCCAGGGCCGAAGCCTCACCAGAGCAACCGCGACCCCTGCCAGAGCCAGAGGCCAGAGCATCCATTGGGCCAGCTCACCATAGCCCCAGGTGGCTTGGCTGGCCCAGGTGCTTACCCCCTCCACCGCCAGCAAAGCCCAATCCGCCGGCCACAGCACCGCCGGCGATGTCCCCAGCAGCACCGCCCCGCCACAGAGCAGGCACAGGGGCAGGATCACCATGGAGAACAGAGGCAGGATCAGCAGGTTGGCCCACAGCCCATGGAGACTGAACTGACCAAACCAGGCACCTTGAACGATCGTGAGTGCCAGGGTCAGGGCACACTGCAACTGGATAAACCACAGCAGCTTCTGCCAGCCACTCTTAGGTTTAGGCAGCCACCAGTTAACGCAAAGGATCACGGTCACGGCACCCAAAGAGAGCCAGTATCCCGGCGTCATCGCCGCCAGGGGCTGCATCAACAGCAGCAGGGCCGCCACACGCAGCAGGATCTCCCAGGGCCGGGCGTTGCGGGCCATCCCCAACAGGATCATGCCCAGCACCACCATGGCTGCGGCGCGCCGGGTTGGCAGGGCAAACCCGGCCAGGGCACCGTAACCGACCACCATCAGTGTCGCCAGCAGGGCGATCCACAGTCGACCACGCCCACGGGGATCCGGATAGATCCTCGGCAACAGCCAACGGCCGCCGCCCAGCACCAGGCCAGCCACTATGGTCAGGTGAAGGCCGGAGATGGCCAGCAGGTGGATCAGCCCGGAGCGCCGCATCTGTTGCCAGCGCGTATCGCTGATCCCTCGCCTGTCGGCCAGCACCAGGGCACGGATCAGATCGCCACGTGCCAGGCCACGCGTCGCGGCCTCCAGCCGGTCCAGCAAGGTGCGTCGCCAATGGCCGGGATCCTCTAATAACACCCCGCTGCGGACATAGCCGCTGGCCCCGATCCCCAGCGCCAATAGCTGACGGCGGCGGTTACCTCCCCCCAAATTCAGGGTGCCCGTGGGATCCTTGAGCTTTACCTCGAGATCATAGCGTTGTCCCAGTTTTAGGGGGGGTCCGTTATACCAAGCTAAATCAATGGTTTCAGCTTGGTAAAATGCCAGCTTTTTGCCATTCAATTGCTCGACGGAGAAACGGGTTCGCTGGTATAGTTCCGCGCCAGTGGGGATCTCGGTCACCACGGCAATGACGCTATGGATCCCCGGTGCCAAGGGCCGCTTCGGATCCGTCAGCCAATGGGCATAGCCATGGCCAAACAGCAGGCCTGCGACCAGTCCCAACAGCACAGGTCGGCGGCCCAGCAGAAACAATGCAGGTATACTTGCAAGCAGGATAGGTACAGGCAGCAGTACAGGCCAGACTACACTCAATGACAGTACTGCCACCCACCCAAACAGAATTCCATTTACCATCAGGGTTTTGATTTCGTCCCAATACGATGCCGAAAAGAACGATTAAAAGGATCATGCCTGATCCGGAAGCAGTCCGGCAGCACAAGTACCTCAAGTTACTTGGCCCATGGATGCAACGGGCTAACATATGGCACCTAAACCGACGCTCCGCCAGCGGTGCGTTGGCTCTGGGTATGTTCAGTGCCTGGATGCCCATCCCCTTCCAGATGGTCTTGGCGGCTATTTTGGCCATCATCGCCGGGGTGAACATGCCCCTGGCCATTGTCACCGTCTGGATCTCCAACCCCCTGACCATGCCCATCATGTTCTACTGTGCCTACCTCATGGGCACCTGGATCATGCGCTGGGAACGCACCGGATTCCATTTCGAACTGAGCTTCCAGTGGCTCGCGGACAGCCTCCACTCCTACGGCCCCCCCTTCCTGCTGGGCTGTGGTTTGTTGGGGCTGATATTCGCCGGTCTCACCTACCTGGTGATCAATAGCCTGTGGCGCTACTCCATCCTGTTTAACTGGCGCAAACGCCGCGAAGACCGAATGCGACGCTACTCCTGAGGTGGTCACCCAGAGCAAAGAGCTCTCTGTCTCTCTTTGCTCTGGGTCGCTGTAACCGGGTCCGCTTCACAATTTTCTTCCATCGAGGGAACCCACCGGACCGGCTGGCGTCGGATAACAGATAATGGCTGACACCGGGGTCACCCCCCATTCAGCTTCGCCGTGTTAATCTACTCGTCCATTCCCGTGCTGTGGCGCGCACCTTCCGGAGGCCCCATGATCAATCCCTTTTTACACCGCTGTCGCCAGGTCCGTTACCAGGTGTACGGCAAAGGGCAGCCCATCAGCCCCCTGCATGCCGTGCTCGGCACCCTCCTGTTGGCCGGTCTGTTTTTCCTGCTGTTGCCCATCTTCCTGTTGATCCTGGCGGCCTCCTTTGGCCTGTTTCTGATCGCCGCGGTCGTCGCCGCGTTCAAAGGCCAGCAACTCAAACGTCAGGCCCAGCAACATGCCCAGACCCACACCCGAGGACCAACCGGGCGCCAGGAGAAGGTGATCAATCCGGACGTCGGTCGCTAAGGCGTTCACGACTCAATCGCAGGCTCAGTGGCAGGCGGCTTGACCCGCCTTCGACAGAACACTGGCTCCATAGATTGCTCTACTGCTCTCCTGAGGCTCACTTTCTGCAAGACCTACGTCCTCTTGATGACGATCAAAACTGGGTATCAAACTCACTGTGGCCCATTGGGAAACTCTTGAAGATCTCCTGCTCACGAAAACACCAACTCAGGTGCTGACCAGCTGGCCATGGGGCTGCACCCTCCGACCGGCCCGATTACCCACCAGACCTTTGCTACTGGTACTTCAACCGGTTGTCTCGATTGAGGATCCCTCCCACGAACCGAGCTGTCCCATACGACATCTTCCGTGACAAGCCGTTGCCCGGTCATTCTCCCCTGCCCTAGAATGAGGCCCTTTCCTCTATTGCCGTTTTTGGAGATCCCATGCGTCACGCCCTGACGATGGCCAGCCTGCTCCTCAGCAGCCTGGCCATCGCCCAACCCGTTACCGTCTACACCTCCCGTCAGGCCGAGCTGATCGAGCCCACCATGGCACTCTTTACCGAGCAAACCGGGATCGCCACCAAAGTGGTCTATGTCTCCCGTATCGGCCTCGAGCAACGCCTGGAGCAGGAGGGGGCCGACTCCCCCGCGGACGTGGTGCTGCTGAACAATGTCTCCCGCCTCATTCCCCTGGTCGAGATGGGCTGGACCGCACCGGTCAATAGCCCCGTGCTTGAGCAAAACATCCCCAGCCAGTACCGGGATCCTGAGCACCACTGGTTCGGTCTGACCCTGCGAACCCGCAACATCTACAGCGCCAAAACCCGCGTCGGGGCCGTTAACCTCAGCTACGAAGATCTGGCCAAACCCGAGTTTCGCGGCAAAGTCTGCATGCGCTCCGGCCGAAGCCCCTTCAACCTGGATTTCATCGCCTCGTTGATCGCCCACCACGGCGAGGCCGAAACCCGCGCCTGGCTCAAAGGGCTGAAAGCCAATCTGGTGCGGCCGCCCCAGGGCACCGACAAAGCCCAGATCAAGGCCGTGGCCGAGGGCGTGTGTGACTACGCCGTCGCCAACAGCTACTACTACGGCTACATGCTCAGAGACGACGCGGAGCGCGAGTTGGCCCAACAGGTGGTGATCAACTTCCCCAACCAGCAGGATCGCGGTACCCATGTGAACATCTCAGGCGCAGTCATGAGCCGCCATGGCAACAACCCCGAAGGGGGCCGGGCCCTGCTGGAGTTCCTCTCCGGCCCGGAAGCCCAGGCACTCTACCCGGCGCTCAATGCGGAGTTCCCCATCCATCCGGATCACGCCCCCAGCGAGATGGTGGCGGCCTGGGGCCCGTTTAACGCCGATCCCATCCCGCTGGCGCAGTGGGCCGGTTACCATCAGGATGCCAGACGCCTGGTGCAGGAAACCGGGTTCGATCAGTAACCCCGGCAAACCGATCAAAAAAGCCGCTTTCCCAGAGGAGAGCGGCTTTTTTATACCCTGACATCATGGCAAGCGTGGCTCAAGCTGTAACCGGCAGGCGGCTGCCCGCCGTGCGGGGAGAGACTGAGAGCCCCAGTTCAGGTTGGGGACGCTTCTTGGTGCTTTAAGCGATCTTATCCAACGTAAAACTGCACTGTGAGTTACACGCTCTCACGGCCACAGCAACTTTGTCCCTGTTGAATGGAGGGACACTTCACCGTCCCATAGGAGCAGAACACGCAGCAGTCACCGGGCAGGGGTTTGAGGAGTACTTGGCAGTGGGGACACTGATAAAACCACTGACACGCGTCCGTAGGCATGGGCTCGGTTGCGAGATGGCCACAATGGGGACAGGTTAAGGTCGAGCGAAGTGTAATGTTCATGATCTCGGCCATGGCTGATGATCGTCACTCTCGCCATCCTATACCTCTCCCCAGGCTAAGGCCAAACGGTTCGGCGCTACCGGGCAAGGAACCCCTCAGGTCCGATATAAAACCTTGATGATGTGCCAGCCAAACTTGGTCTTTACCGGACCCAGCGGCTTGAGGATCTCCCCGCTGAAAACGGCTTTGTCGAAGGGCCCGACCATATCACCCTTGCGAAACTCTCCCAGGCTGCCGCCCTTCTTACCCGACGGACAGCTGGAGTATTTCTTCGCCAGCGTCTGGAAGTTGGCACCCTTCTCGAGCTGCAGGAGCAACTCCTTGGCCTTGGATTCGTGTTTCACCAGGATGTGCAGGGCGGCGGCGGTCTTGGCCATGGGGGGATCTCCGAAAATAGGATTAAGCGCGCGGAGTCTAGCAGGCCCCATGGTCGGGATCTAGCCGCATCCTTGGCATTGAGGCGAGGAGGTGAAGCAACGCCTCAATGTCGGCAAGAGGAAACCAGCTACAACAGCTGCGCCGGCTGCAGTCGACTGGCCTTCCAAGCCGGATACCAGGTGGCGATCAGGGTAACCACAAAGGCCAGCAGGGAGACGGTCACCACGTCCCGCAGCATCAGTTGAGAGGGCAGAAAATCGATAAAATAGACGTCGCCTGAGAGGAAGTGGACCCCAAAGGTTTGCTCGATAAACGCCATGATCTCGGACAGGCGATACGCCACCGCCGAGCCGAACCCGGCCCCCAGCAAGCAGCCCATGGCGCCGGTCAGGGAGCCCTGCACCATAAAGCAGCCAAGGATCCCCCCCTTGCTCATCCCCATGGTACGTAGGATGGCGATCTCCGCTTCCTTGTCCCGCACCGACATCACCAGGGAGCAGATGATGTTGAAGCTGGCCACAGCCACCACCAGCACCAACACCAGGTAAGTGAGCATGCGCACCAACTGGATATCGCTGTACAGGTGTCCCTGGGTACGGGTCCAATCGGACAGCAGGAGATACTGGGCCTGACGAAAGCCCACATTGCGCACCAACTGGGGCGCGGCAAACAGATCCGTCGCCTTAAAGCGCACACCGCCGGCCGCCGGCGTCTCTCCACTTGTGCTCAACCCGGCGATCTGACCGGCAAAGGCCATATTGGTGTAGGCCACGGTACGATCGATCTCTCCCCCAAGATCAAACAGTCCGGAGACGGTGAACACCACATTCTTGGGCGCACTGAGCGGCCCGGCATTGGCGGAGGGGATCAACAGGGCGAGGCGATCACCCACCGTCACATCCAGGGCATCGGCCAGGGCTTCTCCCAGCACCAGGTTGTTCCCCGCCGTCTGCAGACTCTGCCACGCCGCCTGGGACATATAGCTCATCGCCGAGGAGACCCGGGCCTCCTGCTCGGGCAGGATCCCACGGACCGTCACCGGCTTCATCACATCGCCACGCTGTAACAGGCCATCGAGCAGCACAAAGGGGGCGGCTGCGGCAATCCCCGGCTCCGACTCGGCATCCGCCACCAGGGCCGGCCAGTCCTGCAACGCCCCCTCGACGGCGATCAGCTCGCCGTGGGGCACCACCGCCAGCAGGCGCTCGCGAAGCTCCCGCTCGAAGCCATTCATTGCCGACAGCACCAGGATCAAGACCGCCACCCCCAGGGTGATCCCCACCACGGAGGAGAGGGAGATAAAGGAGACGAAACCGTTGGCGGTTCGAGTGCGCAGGAAACGCCAGCCGATCTGAAATGGCAAGCCTTTACCCATGGGCAGGCTCCGCCTGGTTGTCTTGATGCTCCAGGTGACCGTTGCGCATTTCCAGCTGACGATCCAGGCGAGCCGCCAGGGCGCGATCATGGGTCACCACCACGAAGGCCGTGCCCTGCTCCGCCGCCAGCTCTCGAAGCAGTTGATACACCTCTTCGGCCGTGTGCTCATCCAGATTGCCCGTCGGCTCATCCGCCAGCACCAGCGCCGGATGGTTGGCCAGCGCCCGGGCAATGGCGACCCGCTGTCGCTCACCCCCGGACAGCTCGCCGGGACGATGCTCCAGGCGATGGGCCAGGCCCACCCGATGGAGCAGTTCGCTGGCGCGCGCCTTAACCTCGGCAGGCGGCCTGCCGGCGATCCGCAGCGGCATCCCCACATTCTCCAGGGCGGTAAACTCGGGCAGCAAGTGATGAAACTGGTAGATAAAGCCCAGCTTGTCGTTACGAAGGCGGTTACGCTCCCGTTCGGACAGCCGGAGCAGATCTTTGCCCTCGAAGCGGATCCGACCTTCGCTGGGCAGATCCAAAGTCCCCAGCAGATGCAGCAAGGTGCTCTTACCGGAACCTGAGCTGCCAACAATGGCCACCAGCTCTCCGCGATTGACCTCCAACGACAGATCACTGAGCACGCGAGTCTCCTGCTTACCATCCCGGTAGACCTTGCCCAGGCCCTCACAATGCAACAGGGGGGTCGTCATAATGCTCGCTCTCCAAACAACTCAACAAGATACAGAACACAGTTATTCATAACGCAGCACCTCGGCCGGATTGACATGAGAGGCTCGCCAGGCCGGATACAGGGTGGCAAGAAAACTTAAAAACAGGGCCCCGGACACCACCGCCGCCACCTGAAGGGGCTCGATGATCACCGGTAGGGGCTGGCCCGGAGGGAGCAGCCAGATCCCCAAAAGCTCCAGCACAGGTTGCAGGTTGAGCGCCAGCAACAGGCCGAGCACCAGGCCGAGCACGGTCCCCAGGGCCGAGCTGCTCATCCCCTGAACGGTGAAGATCCCCATCACCGCCGGACGAGAGAGTCCCTGGGTTTTGAGGATCGCCACATCACTGGTCTTATCGGTCACCATCATCACCAACGCAGATACGATATTGAAGGCGGCAACGGCGATGATCAGTCCCAGCAACAGGGCCATCATCCGCTTTTCCATCTTCACCGCGGCAAACAGTTGGCCATACTCACTACGCCAATCCGACAGTTCAGGAACCTGGGGCAGATCGCGCCACTGTCGGGTCAACTGGGCACTGAGTTGAGGAGCCAGGAAGGCATCCTGCAGATAGAGGCGCCATTGGGGAGGCTGCCGCAACAAGCGTGCCGCGTCGTCAATATGGATCACTGCCATGCGCGAATCGACGTCAGAACCTAGCTGAAACAGGCCGGCCACGGTGAAGTTTCGCTGGCTGGGCACTCGCCCCATGGGGGTATAACGCGCCCCTTGCGCCGTCATGACCCGAACCTGATCCCCGGCGAAGACCCCCAGCTGGCTGGCCAACTGGTTACCGAGCAAAATTTTATATTCCCCACTTTGCAGGGCTTCATACTGCCCCTGCACCATGTGGGCAGCCAGGGGAGAATAGGGTCGCTCGGCGACAGGATCCACCCCCAGTAACTGCACGCCTCCCATCTGCTGACCCCGCATCACCAGGGCTTCGGAGGCCAGCATGGGGACCTGAGCCAGGATCTGGGGATGGCCGGCCAGATCCGCGCGCAATCGCTGAGGATCGGCGTCGCCAGGGGTGATCACCAGTTGAGGAACAGCACCGAGGATCTGGCCCTTGAGTCGGCCCTCGAGGCCGTTCATCACCGAACTAACGATGATCAAGGCCGCCACTCCGATGGTGATCCCCAATACGGAGAACAGGGTGATAAAGGAAACGAAACGAGTATCCTTGCGGGCACGCCAGTAACGCAAGCCGATAAACATCGGCACTACTGAGGTCATAGAGGCAGGTTGGCTAAAGTCATAAGTTCACGGATAATAATTAAAAATCCATGTGACACACAAGGACTATCCCCCATGGCGTCCGAGGACACCTTTTTTAGCGTCGCCGCGCCCTTTGACGTGCTGATCGATCCCATTGACGTGGATGAGCTCTGGCTCGACGGCCCGCAGTTGGAGCAAAAGATGCCCCAGGCCTTCCGCCTGATGGCCCAGGTCAGTGAACTGGAGCAGCATTGCCTGCCCCTGCTCAAGGGCATGGAGCAACATGCCGCGGCCCTGGCGGACTACCTGCGTCTACAATCGCAGAAAATCGATCTGGTCCTGCAGCAGCAGCTGTCTCAGGATCCCAACGCCCGCTGGCAGGCTCAGGGGATCCGCTTCGGCGGCTCAGGGATCAGTGTCCGCCTGGATACCCCACTGGCAGCCAAAACCCCTCTGGCTCTGAGGATCTTCCTGCCCGATGCGCAGATCGCCGCCTATGCCCATGGCGAGGTAGAGCACTGCAGCGAGCAGGAGTTGGGGCTGATCGCCCAGATCCGTTTTTGCGCCATCCGCGAGTCAGATCAGGAACAGCTGGTACGTGCCAGCCTCCAGGTCCAGCAACGCCAGCTACGCCAACGTGCCCAACGAGCACGAGATGGTCTTTAATTGAACTCAACAACGGCCAGATAGACGGCCGAGGCACGGATCCCAAATGAGTCGTTTCTCTCCCCTGACGCCCCCGGCCCTTGGCCCGGGACACCGCAAACGCCTGACCGGCCTGGCCGGCGCCGCCCGCAGCTTATGTACGGATGCGCTGATCCGTGCCGACCGCGGACTGACGGTGATCCTCACCGAGGACACCCCCACGGCCCTGCACCTGGAGCAGGAGTTGCGTTACCTGAGTCAGCAGGACTACCCGGTCCTGCTGTTTCCCGATCGGGAAACCCTGCCTTACGACAGTTTTTCCCCCCATCAGGATATCGTCTCTCAACGCCTGCAGGCCCTGGCCGCGCTGCCGACCCTGCGCCAAGGTGTGCTGATCCTGCCCGTCCCCACGGCGATCACCCGACTGTGCCCGGTAGATTTTGTCGCCGGTAACGTCCTGTGCTTTAAACAGGGCCAGACTCTGAATATCGAGGCGCTGCGCCAAAACCTTACCGGCGCCGGCTACCACCATGTCGAACAGGTCTACGAGCACGGGGAATTTGCCGTACGGGGCGCCATCGTCGATCTCTTCCCCATGGGCGCCGAGAGCCCCATTCGCCTCGATCTGTTCGACGACGAATTGGAATCCATTCGCCCCTTTGACGTCGACAGTCAGCGCTCACAGGGAGAGATCCCCTCGGTGGAGCTACTGCCGGCCCGTGAATTCCCCACGGACAGCGTGGGAATAGACACCTTCCGCGCCGCCTATGGGGCCAAATTCGGCCGGATCAGCAACGAGCCCGAGTCCATTTATCAGCAGATCAGCAAGGGGATCCTGCCCGGCGGCGTCGAAGCCTACCTGCCCCTGTTCTTCGATCACACAGCAACCCTGTTCGACTACCTGCCCGAGCAGGTGCAACTGCTGACCGTGGGCGATATTCAGCACGGCTGTCAGCACTACCTCAAGGATGCCGAGAGTCGTTTCGAGAACCAGAAGGTCGACCCCCTACGTCCCCTGCTGCCGCCGGACTGCCTCTACTTGCGCGAAGAGGAGCTGTTTGCCGCCATCAAACCCCATGGCCGCATCAGCCTGGAGCCCGACGTATCCAACATCGCCAAAGAGGCCCAGGCCAGCGCCGAGGCGATCAGCGAGATCGAGGTCAACCATCAGCTCAAGATCCCGCTCTCTCCCCTGCTTAAGCAACTGGAGAGCTGGCCGCGTGTCCTCTTTACCGTCGAGTCCGAGGGGCGCAGGGAAGCCCTGCTGGAGCTGCTGCGCAGTGCCAACCTCGCCCCACAAAGCTTCGAACACTGGCGCGACTTTGCCGAGAGCTCCGCCGCCCTGGGCCTGATCGTCAGCCCACTGAGCCAATCCGTGTTCCTCGAACAGGAGAAGCTGGCGTTGATCGCCGAAGAGGAATTGCTCGGTGGCCGGGTTCGCCAGCAACGACGCCAGCGTCAGCGCCGGGGTGTCAGCTCAGACACCCTGATCCGCAACCTGGCGGAGCTCAAAGTCGGTCAGCCCGTGGTTCATCTCAAGCATGGCGTCGGCCGCTACCTGGGCCTGGAAACCCTGGATGCTGGCGGCATGGTGTCGGAGTTTCTGAAACTGGAGTACGCCACCGGCTCCAAGCTCTATGTCCCGGTCAGCGCCCTGCATATGATCAGCCGCTACAGTGCCGGCGACGAAGCCACTGCACCCCTCAATAAGCTGGGCTCCGAAGCCTGGGAGAAAACCCGGCGTAAGGCGGCCGAGAAGGTGCGGGACGTGGCGGCCGAGCTGCTGGAGATCTACGCCCAGCGCGAAGCCAAACCAGGCCATAAGTTTGCCCTGGACAAAGCCGAATACGAGCGCTTCTGCGCCGGCTTCCCGTTCGAGGAGACGCTGGATCAGGCCAATGCCATCGAGGCGGTGCTGCGCGACATGCGCCAGTCCACGGCAATGGACCGCCTGGTGTGCGGTGATGTGGGCTTCGGCAAGACCGAGGTCGCGATGCGCGCCGCCTTTGTCGCCGTCCATGGCGGCAAGCAGGTGGCGGTACTGGTCCCCACCACCCTGCTGGCGCAACAACACTACGAGAACTTCCTGGACCGCTTCGCCGACTGGCCGGTACGGATCGAGGTGATGTCACGCTTCAAGACCGCCAGCGAACAGAAAAAAGCGATGGCCGCCCTGAGTGAGGGCAAGATCGACATCATTATCGGCACCCATAAACTGCTGCAAAGCGAGATCCAGTTTACCGATCTGGGCCTGCTGGTGGTGGACGAGGAGCACCGATTCGGCGTCCGTCAGAAGGAGAAGGTCAAGGCGTTGCGGGCCGAGGTCGATATCCTCACACTGACCGCCACCCCCATCCCCCGAACTCTGAATATGGCGATGTCCGGCATGCGGGATCTCTCCATCATCGCCACCGCCCCAAAACGCCGCCTCTCGGTCAAAACCTTCGTTCGTCCCAACGATGCCGCCCTGGTTCGCGAAGCCCTGATGCGAGAGATCCTTCGTGGTGGCCAGGTGTACTACCTGCACAACAGTGTCGAAACTATCGAAAAGTGTGCCGAAGAGCTGGCAGCCCTGGTGCCGGAAGCCCGCATCACAGTGGCCCATGGCCAGATGCGTGAACGAGATCTGGAACGGGTCATGGGGGATTTCCACCATGGTCGCTTCAACCTTCTGGTGTGCACCACCATCATCGAAACCGGGATCGACATTCCCAGCGCCAACACCATACTGATCGAACGGGCCGACAAATTCGGCTTGGCCCAGCTCCATCAATTGCGCGGCCGGGTCGGTCGATCTCACCATCAGGCCTACGCCTACCTGCTGACCCCAGGCAAGAAACTGACCAAGGATGCCCAGAAAAGGCTCGAGGCGATCGAGCAGCTCGAAGATCTTGGGGCTGGCTTTATGCTGGCCACCCAGGATCTGGAGATCCGCGGAGCCGGTGAACTGCTGGGAGACGAACAGAGCGGTCACATAGGAAAGATTGGCTTTACCCTCTACATGGAGATGCTGGAGCAGACCGTCGAGGCCCTCAAGGCGGGGGAACAACCCTCGATGGAACAGTTATTGGCCGAGCAGACCGAGCTGGAGCTACGCATTCCCGCCCTGTTGCCGGAGGATTACATCCCCCACGTCAATACCCGCCTTTCCATCTACAAACAGGTCGCTTCCTGCAAGGATGAATCGGCCCTGATGGACGCCAAGATTGAATTGGTGGACCGATTCGGCCGCCTGCCAGCACCGGCAGAAAACCTGCTGGCCCTGGCCAAGCTCAAGCTGCGAGCCAGTGCCCTGGGCATTCGCCGCATCGAAGCCAACGCCAAAGGCGGCAGTTTCGACTTCTCCGAGCACACGCCGGTCCAGGCCACTACGCTGATCTCGTTACTGCAATCGCAGCCGAAGAGACTTAGAATGGACGGCCCGACCAAATTACGATTCAATCAGGAGATGGAACCGGCCGCTGATCGTATTAATGCCGTGTCCCACTGGCTGGACCAAGTGTCCACCGATCTTCACAAAGAGGTTTAACGAGCGTGAAAACCCTGTTTACAACCCTGCTGCTGGCCGCCATGACGCTGCCCGCCTCAGCGGAACAAGCCACCTGGTTCGAGGTGGAGGTACTGGTGTTCAGTCGCCCCGATCAAAGCCAGGAGCACTGGCCCGAGGATCAGGCCCCGCTGCCGTCCGTTTCCAGCCTGGACCTGTTAGGCCCACTCTGGCTGCCCGACCTGTCTGCCCTGCAAACGGCGATCACCGCCTGTGACAGCAATGAGTGGCTGCTGGATCCCGAAGGCTGCAATCGGCGCGAACAGCAGACCACGCCGTCCATGCCCAGCCGCGTCCCCGTGGTCGCATCGGCTGCCCGCTTAGGAGATCCGCAGGAAGGACAGCCCTACCTGCTGCCCCAATCCATGCTGCAGTTTAGCGACAAGGCCGAGACACTTCGGCGTCAGGGTAAGACCCTGCTGCTGCATACCGGGTGGCAGATGCCGGTCTTTGGTCGCCGCAACGCCCAGC
The DNA here is from genome assembly GCF_057219095.1 of Ferrimonas sp. YIN67. Classification (NCBI taxonomy): domain Bacteria; kingdom Pseudomonadati; phylum Pseudomonadota; class Gammaproteobacteria; order Alteromonadales; family Ferrimonadaceae; genus Ferrimonas; species Ferrimonas sp. YIN67. Next base: position 62,473 of record NZ_JBXVVJ010000004.1, on the reverse strand, counting down.
CCATAGGCCTGTTTGGCGGTATCAACTACGGTGAGGAGTTTGGTCAAGACGGACACCCCCGCCGTTTCCAAGAACCGTCCGAACTGGCTCTGTTCAACCTGTTCAACAGCCTGTTACCCAGCACCAACACCGTTGAGCCGGTCTGGCAACTCGATGGCTGGCTTAATATCTATCTGGAACACTTCCTCTTTATCGAGGCCAGGCTCGACCTGCGTCAACCGGGTAATCGAGTCTGGGGCAGCGAGGATGAGGAGAGCGTCGACGCCTTAATCGACTTTACGCCCATGACGGGGCAAGGGGGATTCGAAGGGGAGGCCGCCGAAGCGCTCTCCGCCAAGGCAGAGCCTTTCCTGTTCACCATTAACCTGGATCAAAACCGCCGGGTGCGCAGCCGTGAGATCCACTATTTCGACCATCCCCAGCTAGGGCTGGTGGTTCAGATCCGCCGCATGGAGCAGCCGCAGGCCAAGACTCAGGGGAACTTGGCGCCAGACGCGCTCAGTCGGTGATCTCAAAGTCCAGATACACCTCGTGGCCATCGTATTCGCCGATCAACACATCTTGAACACTGGCCTGGGCCGGGCCCTCGTGGGCCCAGTCTACCAGGGCGTCGACCGCACTGTCGCCGCCCTGGGCCAGGATCTCAACCCGGCCATCGGCCAGATTACGGACATAGCCAGTGACGCCCAGGCTTCGCGCCTGCTCTAACGCCGTAGCACGAAACCACACGCCCTGAACCTTTCCAGACACTGTTGCCAAGACACTTTTCATTGATGGTTGCCCTTCGCACGCACGGTGCCACGGCGAAGATCCGTAGCAGTCCCTTGATGTTGTAGCGAATGCCCGCTCCGGCGTCCAGAAAAAAGCCACCCGGATGGGTGGCTTTCATTCAGGCGGCTTTTAATTTAAAGGCCTTGATACGCTGCAGGTGAGCACTGATGGACTTAAATTTATGAGCCTGCTCTTCGTCCCACACCACGGGGTAGTAGGGCGACAGAGCCGCTTCGATACGCCCGGTATCCAGCACATCATCATGGGTGGCCAGAATACACAGGGCACGCCCCTGATTCTTACTGCGGAATTGGGAAACACATTTGGTGGCGATGTCGGCATACTCTTCGGGACGATCGATCTTCCCTTCCATGTTCTCTTCCGGCCACAAATTGGGGTTGAACATGACGGCACGGATCCCGCACAGGAAACCGATCCGCTCGGCCCAGAACCCGCCGAGTCCCACACCCACTATGATGGGATCCGGGTCATCGCTGAGCTTGATCTGCTTATCGACCTCCTTGAGCAGATGCTTCATGTCGTGCTTGGGATGCATCGTCGAATAGCTGATAAAACGCACATCATCATCAATAAACTGCAACTGCAGCACCTTTTCATGGTTGCCCGGGCTGGTGGCATCAAAACCATGCAAATAGAGGATCATTCCTTTCTCCTTTGTCGCTGCCGGTAAGGGGATCCCTTATTAGCGTTCTTGCCAAGACGCTCGCAATGTCGCGGCCAGGGTGCTCGCCCGTTGCCAGCGAATCGAGGCCTGTAGTGATCTTGTATCTTGTCCGTCACGACCTTTCAAGGCCAATATCCGTGCGGGCACACTTTCCCATGGCGTGATCTGTCGTGCCACCGTCACCGCCTGGGGCGTCAGGTTGCAGATCAGCGCGATATCGCACCCGGCAGACAACGCCGCTTGGCTTCGCGCCAACAGATCACCGGCCACCGCAGCCCCGGCCATCCCCAGATCATCGGAGAAGATCACCCCCTGGTAGCCCAGTTTCCGCCGCAGGATCTGCTCAAGCCAGACTCGGCTGAATCCCGCCGGTGCACTGTCTACTTCAGGATAGGTGACATGGGCTGGCATCACGGCATCCAGTCGCTTCGCCAGGGCCACGAAGGGCTTGAGATCCTGCTGCTGGATCTCATCCCAGCTGCGCGGATCCACTGGTGCCGCCACATGGGAATCTGCCTGAACACTGCCATGACCGGGAAAATGCTTGCCGACACAGGCCATCCCCGCCTCGGCCATCCCCGCCATGTAGTCACCGGCCAGGGTGATCACCGCCTCCGCTTCCTCGGCAAAGGCGCGCCAGCCAATCACATTTGAACAACCATTAAGATCCAGTACCGGGGCAAAACTGAAATCGATATCCAGGGCCCTCAGTTCGGCGGCCATCAGCCAGCCCATCTCCCGCGCCCAGACGGCGGCCTGAGCCAGATCGCCGTCGGCGCTGGGCAGCAAGCTGCCAGCATAGGGCAAGGCGGTGAATCCCTGGAAGAAACGTTGCACCCGCCCCCCCTCATGATCCACCGACAGCAAGAGTTCTGGACGCCGACGACGGATCTCGGCCACCAGTTCCTGGAGTTGTTCCGGATGGGAAAAGTTGCGGGAAAAAAAGATAAGGCCACCTAAACTTGGACAATCAAGCAGGGCGCGGTCGATATCGGTCAGCTCGGTACCGAGCAGATCCGCCATTATTGGTCCCATGTACATGGCTCCATGGTAGAAATTCGCATTATCGGATTAGCGCTAGTGTACCATCGGCAGTACTCGCCAGTCGCAATCACCTCACAGGGAAGCAAGCATGATCAGCGTATTTGATATGTTCAGCATCGGCATCGGCCCATCCAGCTCACACACTGTGGGCCCTATGCGTGCCGCCAACCGCTTTATCGACGATCTGCGCAAGGAGGACAAATTCAAGGCGGTCACCGAGATCAGGGCCGAACTGTTTGGCTCTCTGGGACAAACCGGTAAGGGGCACGGCACGGGAAAGGCGGTGATCCTTGGACTGCTGGGTGAAGAACCTGAGCATTGCGATCCCGACACGGTGAACGCCAAGCTTGAGCAAGTCGCTCAGGCACAGCAGTTGCTGCTGGGGGGCGAGCACCCCGTCAGCCTAACCCGAGCGAATGGGATCACCTATCATCGCCGCAAGTCTCTGCCTGAACACGCCAACGCCATGTCCTTGCAGGCCTACGCCCGGGGCACCCTGTTGTACGAAAAGACCTATTTTTCCATCGGCGGCGGTTTTGTGCTCGATCAAGACGAAATCAATCAGGATCAGGCCATTAACCAGATCACCCAGAGCCAGCCCTACCCCTTTGACAGTGCCAACGAATTGATGGCTCTGTGTACAGAGAACGGCCTCTCCATCTCCTCTTTGATGCTGGCCAACGAGACCGTGCTACGCAGCGAGGCCGAGATCCACGACAAGCTTTGGCAGATCTGGCAAACCATGCGCGCCTGTGTCGATCGAGGTTGTCGCAGTGAGGGGATCCTGGAAGGGGGCCTGAAACTGCGCCGCCGAGCCCCCTCCCTCTACCGTCGACTGCAAGCGGAAGGCCGCACTAGCCAGGATCCCCTCAACGCCATGGACTGGGTCAACCTGTTCGCCTTGGCCGTTAATGAGGAGAATGCCGCCGGTGGCCGGGTCGTCACCGCCCCCACTAACGGGGCCGCCGGGATCATCCCAGCGGTCCTATGCTATTACGATAAATTTATCCAGCCAGTAGACCAGGAGATCTGCAGCCGTTACCTGCTGACCGCCGCCGCCATCGGGATCCTCTACAAGAAAAATGCCTCCATCTCCGGTGCCGAGGTAGGCTGCCAGGGCGAGGTGGGCGTGGCCTGCTCCATGGCGGCCGGTGCCCTGACCGAGATCCTCGGTGGCACGGCCATGAATGTGGAAAATGCCGCGGAGATCGGCATGGAGCACAACCTGGGATTGACCTGCGATCCGGTGGGCGGGCTGGTTCAGGTGCCCTGCATCGAACGCAATGCCATGGGCTCGGTCAAAGCGATCAACGCATCACGACTGGCCCTACGCGGTGACGGCCTGCACAAGGTGACTCTGGATAAGGTGATCAAGACCATGTGGGATACGGGCATGGACATGCGTTCCAAATACAAAGAAACCGCCAAGGGGGGCCTGGCGGTCAATATTGTCGAGTGTTAAAAGAGCAGCTATTAGCTGTTAGCTGTTAGCTGTTAGCTACCGCAAGGTTACCGCATCGGCAGCTCCATATCCTCGAACATGGCATCGATCTGGGCCTGATCCCGCAGGGAAAGGGCCTGCTCGACCACGGGACGGGTCAGGTGGGGGGCAAAGCGCTCCATGAAGTCATACATGTAACTGCGCAGGAAACTGCCTTTTCGGAAGGCAATCTTGGTGGTGTTGGCTTCAAACAGATGGGAGGCATCCACCACCACCAGATCCTTGCTGTCTTCCGGCTCCAATGCCATGGTCGCCATCACGCCGACGCCCAGTCCCATCCGAACATAAGTTTTGAGCACATCGGCACTGGTGGCAGAAAACACCACACGAGGCTCACCCTCGACCTGGGCAAAGGCTTTTTCCAAGGCGGAGCTGCGGTTAAAGCCAAACACATAGGTTACCAGGGGATACTTCACCAGTTCCTCCAGGCCGACATGGCTGCACTGGGCCAAAGGATGATCTTTATGGAACACAATGGAGCGATTCCAGTGGTAACAGGGCAGCATCACCAGATCATGGAACAGATTCATCCCCTCGGTGGCGATGGCAAAGTCCGCATCGCCCCGTACTGCCATTTCACAGATCTGATCCGGTGTTCCCTGATGCATCAGCAAATTGACGTCGGGAAATCGTTGGATAAATCCGCGGATCACCTCGGGTAAGGCATAACGGGCCTGTGTATGGGTGGTCGCAATATTCAGGTTACCCCGGTCTGGCTGGGTATACTCCGAGGCGACCTTCTTGATCCCCTCCACCTTGCCCAGGATATCACTGGCGATCTCGATCACCTGCTGACCCGCCGGGGTCACATGGGTCAAATGTTTGCCGCTGCGGCCGAAGATCTGGATCCCCAACTCATCTTCCAGCATCCGAACCTGTTTGGAGATCCCGGGCTGGGAGGTATACAGGCTCTCTGCTGTGGCGGAGACGTTGAGGTTGTTATTGACCACTTCAACGATGTATCTAAGCTGCTGCAGTTTCATTGGGCTTGGTAACCAGTTAATTCCTATGAGTTATATTATTACCACAAAACACTATATCAAAAGAATAACGAGTGTGGCTCGACCACATCACAGAGGTGTAGCCCGGACGCGGTTTGGTGTAGCATTAGGACAAATAGAAAGGATCCAAGAAAACCATGTCTTTAACCTTGATTCTGCTTCTGATCGGCGCCTTGCTGCTGCTGGCGATCTGCATCAATTTGCTGCAGCAGCACAAGGAGCAAGTTGAGCTTGCCCGCAGGCAACAGTTAGCCAAGCAAAGGGCCATCATCGATGAGTCCGAACAACTGCTGGCAGCCGGTGCCCTACTGCCCATGAGCAAAGCCCTGTTGCAGATGCTTAATCAACGGATCCTCGATGCCGTTCTTGCTTCCCTCGAGTTGGACAAAAAGAGCAGCGACCTTCAGCGACGGAAAAGTGATATTGAGGCCCAGCTGCTGATCCTGGGTAAGGACTCGGGCAACGATCAAAGCCTGGATAGCTTTACCGTCCCCAATAACGACAAACAGGTCCTTTCTCTGGTCCAGTCCCTGAAACGTCTTAAGGATGTGATCCGCCATGAGCACAACAAAAGCCGGATCAGCCAGGAAACCTTCGTCTCAGAAAACAGCCGGGCAGACCAGTTACTGGCCCGGATCAACGTCGGCGTCCTGGCAGACCGGGCCCGCCTTGCCATGCAGAACGGTCAGCTAGGCTCGGCCAAGCATCTACTGTCAAAGCTGATCAGCAACCTAAATATCAATCACAATCAAGATATTACCTTTCGAGACAGCATGATGGGCAAAGCCCAGCAGATGCTTGCTGAAATCGATCTGCGCCAGCAGGAGAGCCTGCATGAGGCCAATCCTGGTCGAGCTCCGGACGAACTGGACGAACTCTTCCAGCCTAAGAAAAAATGGTGACCCGTTGGCGGTAAACCCAAGACATAAAAAAGGGCGCTCCATGGAGCGCCCTTTTTTGTGGTGAACGCCGGATCAATCGGCTTTCTTCACCTTGGACTTCTTAGTCTGCTCCTCGCGCCACTGGCCGCCCTCATACTTGGCGATCCAGCCACTGGCCTTACCCTCCACCTCGGAGGCCACATACTGCTCCTTGGTCTTGCGACTGAACTTCAGCAGGTAGGGGTTGCCATCCTCGTCCGCCACAGGCGCATCGGCCAGGTAGTAGAACTTGGGTGAGATCCGATCCTTAAAGCGCTTAAGCTCCTCGACCTTGGGCGCGCGGGTTTCGCGGCTCTTGGGGAAGGTGCTGGCAGCCAGGAACAAACCGGCTGCGCCATCACGCAGTACGAAGTGCGCATCGGACTTTTCACAGGGCAACTCCGGCAGCGGCACCGGATCTTCCTTCGGTGGCGCCACTTCGCCGCTCTTAAGCAGCTTGCGCGTGTTCTTACAGCCGGTTTCCTTGCCGTCGGTGCAGGCAAAGTACTTACCGAAGCGGCCGTCTTTGAGCTCCATATCCGAGCCACAGCGATCACACTCGATCAGCGGTCCGTCATAGCCCTTGATCTTAAAGCTGCCCTTTTCCACCTCGTAACCGTTGCACACCGGGTTGTTACCACAGACGTGCAGCTTACGGGTCTCGTCCACCAGATAGCTGTCCATGGTACTGCCACAGATCCCACAGCGACGCTTGGTGATCAGGGCTTCCGCTTCCTGATCGTCCGAGGTGATCGCTTCCGCTTCCTCCCCCGGGGTCAGATTTATGGTGGTCTTACAGCGCTCTTTGGGCGGCAGGGCGTAACCGCTGCAGCCGAGGAACACCCCGGTGGTGGCGGTGCGGATCCCCATGGGACGTTCGCAGGTCGGACACGGAATGTCGGTCAGCACCATCTGGTTGGGGCGCATGCCGCCTTCCGCTTCGTCCAGCTCGGCGGTTTCCAACTGCTGGGTCAGATCGCCGTAGAAGCCGTCAAGGACATCCTTCCAGTCCAGGTTACCCTGGGCGATCTTATCCAGTGTCTCCTCCATGGAGGCGGTGAAATCATAGGAGAGCAGCTCCTGGAAGTTCTCCACCAGGCGATCGGTGACGATCTCCCCCATCTTCTCAGCAAAGAAACGGCGACTCTCCACCCGCACATAACCACGGTCTTGGATGGTACCGATGATGGAGGCGTAGGTGGATGGGCGTCCGATCCCACGCTTTTCCAGTTCACGTACCAGGGAGGCTTCGTTAAAGCGAGCCACCGGCTTGGTGAAGTGCTGCTTGGGATCCAGGCTGGCCAGCTTCAGGGATTCACCCACGGTCACATCGGGAAGGGTCTTATCCTCTTCGCCTTTGCGTCCAACCGGTGGCTGAGCACGGGTCCAACCATCAAACACCATGATCCGGCCTTTGGCCTTGAGCTCATAATCGCCCGACGTCGCAGTAATGGTAGTGGCATCGTATTTTGCCGGGGTCATCTGACAGGCCACGAACTGACGCCAGATCAGCTCATACAGGCGCTGGGCATCACGCTCCATGGTGCTCAGGGTACTGGCCTTCACGTTAACGTCTGAGGGACGGATAGCTTCGTGTGCTTCCTGTGCCCCCTCTTTCGAGCCGTAGACATTCGGTCCCTTGGGCAGGTACTTGTCGCCAAATTCCTGACCGATAAAGTCCCGTGCACTCTCCACCGCTTCTTTGGACAGATTAGTGGAGTCGGTACGCATATAGGTGATGTAGCCCGCTTCGTACAGACGCTGAGCCAAGGTCATGGTCTTCTTCACCCCAAAGCCCAGGCGGGTACTGGCCGCCTGTTGCAAGGTAGAGGTGATGTAGGGGGCTGACGGACGGCTGGAACTGGGCTTGTCTTCCCGGTTGCTGATCACATACTGGGCACCGGTCAGCGCGGACACCGCCTCGTCGGTTTCGGCCTTGTTGGTCAGCTTCAGGGTTTTCCCCTGAAACTTGGCCACTTCCATTCGCAGCGCGGTACCGCTGGCATTGCTCAGATCGGCATGGATATCCCAGAACTCTTCAGGCACAAAGGCCCGGATCTCCCGTTCACGCTCGACAATGAGGCGTACGGCCACGGACTGAACCCGACCGGCAGACAAGCCACGGGCCAGTTTTTTCCATAGCAGTGGCGAGACGGTAAAACCCACCAGACGATCCAGGAAGCGGCGAGCCTGCTGGGCATCGACCTTGTGATGATCCAGGAATAGGGGCTGGGCAAACGCGTCCTGAATAGCAGATTTGGTGATCTCATTGAACACCACGCGACGGTAGCGAGAATCATCACCACCAATCACTTCCTGCAGGTGCCAGGCAATGGCTTCCCCTTCCCTATCCAAATCCGTTGCGAGATAGACGGTATCGGCTTTTTCCGCCAGGGTCTGCAACTCTTTGACCACCTTTTCCTTACCCGGCAGAACTTGATAATCGGCTGCCCAATTATCCTTAGGATCGATCCCCATTCTCGCAATCAAGGATTGGTAGTCACGCTTCGCTTTGTAGCGCGCTTTCTCTTCCGGCGCCATCTTGCGCACTTCCGCCGCTGTCTTGGTCGCCACGGGCTTCTTGCCGGACTGACTCGCAGAGGTCGGCAGGTCCCGGATGTGACCCACGGAAGACTTCACGACAAAATCTTTGCCGAGGTATTTATTGATGGTTTTCGCCTTGGCTGGCGACTCCACAATGACCAGGGATTTGCCCATTTGACTGGTTCGGACCTTATAAACGCGGTGGATGGTAATTTGGCTTCATATATAGAGGCATGAAGGCTGAGATTCAACCCTAGCACCGGCGAATGCCCGCTGCTGAGTCGATTTTTGTTCAGTAAAGGTTTTTTTCGCGACTGAACACGCACTTGCAGAAATTACTAATGCATCCAGCGCCGACAAGCAAGTAATAGTTATGCAAATGTTGGTTTTTTGGCAGTTTCCCGCTCACTTGTGGCGAATATTTAACCCCGTATACTGGCTCGCATACCCTTGGGTCGCTCACCGGCTCACCCACATCCACGGCAAAATTCAGGAGGGACCCAATGCACCTTGAGGCCAATTTCGACGGTCTGGTCGGTCCAACACACAACTATGCGGGCCTGTCGTTTGGCAACGTTGCCTCCCAGTCCCACGCCAACCTGATCTCTAACCCCAGGGCCGCCGCACTGCAGGGCCTGGATAAAATGATCGCCCTGACCCGGTTGGGGATGATCCAAGGGGTATTGCCGCCCCAGTCTCGGCCGGATCTGCACACCCTCAAGCGACTCGGCTTTGCCGGGCCGCCGGAGCGACTCCTCGAACAGGCCTTCCATCAGGCCCCCCAACTGCTAATGGCCTGCTGCTCAGCCTCTAGCATGTGGAGTGCTAACGCGGCTACCGTCTCGCCAAGCCCCGACAGTGCCGACGGCATGGTCCACTTCACCCCTGCCAATCTGGTGAATCAACTGCACCGGGCCCTTGAGCCGGAACAAACGGCCCGCACCCTCAAAGCGGTATTTGCCGATACCAATCACTTCGTCCATCACGCGCCACTCCCCGCTCATGAGACGCTCGGAGATGAGGGTGCCGCCAACCACACTCGATTGTGTCGGGGCTATGAGCATCCAGGTGTACAACTTTTTGTCTATGGCCGCAGCGCCACCGATCCGGCCCGCCCAGCCCCTAAGCGTTTTCCCGCCCGGCAAACCCTGGAAGCCAGCCAGGCCATTGCCCGCCTGCACCAGCTGGATCCCGCCCAAACCCTGTTTATTCAGCAAAACCCCGACCTGATCGATCAGGGGGTATTTCATAATGATGTGATAGCCGTGGGCAATCGAAATCTCTTGCTGTGCCATGAACAGGCCTTCCTTGCCCAAGCCCAGGCCCTGGCACAGATCCGCCGAGCCTTTGGTGAAGGCCTGCAGATCCTGGAAGTACCTACCGAAGCCGTTTCCATCGAGTCAGCGGTACGAAGTTACCTGTTCAATACTCAGCTCCTCACACTGCCAAACGGCCGCCACGTCATCATCGCCCCGACCGAATGCCAAACCGATCCTCAAGTGGCAGCCTATCTGAACGGTCTGATCCAACCGGGGGGGCCTATCGAAGAGGTGATCCATGTCGATCTGAAACAGAGCATGCAAAACGGCGGCGGGCCAGCCTGCTTGAGACTGAGGGTCGTCCTCTCCGCCGCCGAGCGTGCCGCCGTCAACCGAGAGTGTCTGATGAATGAAGCTAAATACCGCCAACTGAGCGACTGGGTCAAACGCCACTACCGTGACCGGTTACTGCTGGAAGATCTGCGTGATCCCAAACTGCTCGAAGAGAACCAAACGGCCCTGGATGAACTGACCCAACTGCTGGCCCTGGGCAGCATCTATCCGTTCCAACGATAAATTTTTCCATATATAAGAAGGGCCAGCAGTCACTGGCCCTTTTTGCTCGTCATCGCTTAAGGTGTGGGGGCGACAATAGCGACGCTGTCCGATGAAACAATGCCACTGGGCGTTTCGATCTCGACCCTCAGGGTGCCATAGCCATCACTGGTATCCACCCCAACACCATAGGCACCGGGACCACAGCTGCTTCGCCAATCGGCCAGAAGCTCCCCTTCATTAGAAAGATGGTAGGTTGCCGCTGAAGTACTGGGCTGCTCGTAGCTGGCACGCCCGGCCGTTTTGAGTGGATCATCACCCGAAAAACGAATGCTGGACTCCACCGGGACCGGATTCCAAGTGCCGTCCGGTGCGATATCAATCACGCAGGCCTGAGCACTGGCAACCCCTTCAAGCTCGTCGGCAAACCAGAAGCTGCCATTACCATTATGCCAGCAGTCATACCAGTTGAGGCCATCCCCGTCTTCATCCAATTGATCAAGGTGACAGAAGTAAGCCAAGGGCGCTGCACCTGAAAAGACGATCACGCCAGACCGATTCACATCGACCAGTTCCTGGCTGCAGTGACCATTGTTCAGCGCATCACCCTGGCACAAGATCCCGTTGTACTGGCCATCCGCCGGATCCCGTTCGCCGTTGCTGTTCCGATCAAGCAACTGCTCATCCCGATCGAAGTTACCATCTTCATTGGCATCCACGTAGGCCTCTGACTGATCAAACCCAGCCTCAAACTCGCCGAAGTCAAACAGGCCATTACCATTGGGGTCGACGAAGGACTCCTCACCTTCGATAAATGCCATCACGGTCGCTCGGGCATTGTCGGGGCGATGATCCTGGGATTGCCACAGCACCGAACAGCCGCCATCAAGGGTCAGGCACCGGGACTCAATGCCTCCGCCTTCGGTAATAAAGGAGATCGCCGTCCCGTCAGGCACCCAGTTGCCGAAATGGTCCGCCGCTAAGACATTGACGCTGATCTCGACTCCGTCATAGCGCCAGGCCTCGGGGTTATAGGCCGAAAAACTCAGCGAAAAGTTCTTGTTTGTTGGCAGGCCAGTACCGATACTTAGTCGCTTGGAGACGCTGGCGATCACCGGTGCACTGTCCACGATCTCGGCCAGTACCCGTACCGATCCCGGTAGATTCGCCGAGCGCAGGGTGGTCGAAACCAGGCCCTGGCCGTTACTCAACGCCTGCTCCGGGGAGAAAGTCACCTTCTCCTTCCCACTGGCCAAAGCGAAGGCGACATTCACACCCTGCTTGGCTCGGCCACTCTCATCGAGCACCTTAAATTGCACAACGGAACTGGTTGCCCCCCCGGTCCCCTGCAGCTGCAAATACTCAGGTGAGACGGACTCAAACTGGAGACTGGCCACGGGAGTCTCGGCCAGGGCCACGGTCACACTGTCGGAAGCCACATTGCTACCGAGCAACAAGGTTGCCGTGATCAGATCTTGTTGATCACAGCCCGAAGCACGGTAGGTGGCAATCGCCTGCCCGTCACTGGCCATCACCTCCTGATCGATCTCCGCAAGTCCGGCCTGACTGCAAGTTGAGCTGAAGTCGACCCGGACCGGCTCGGTATAGGCCTGGCCCTCGACGGAGAGATCGGCGATCACTGCCAGCGTGGAGCCATCGGCCAGTTCCTCGCCAGCAGCCAGAGAGAGTGACAAGGAGAGGTCCACCTCAATGGCGTTGATCTCGCCATACAGGGTGGTGCTGGTATCGGCGTAAGCAGCCGCCACAGTTACTATCCCCTCAGCTTCCCCCGCCAACAGGCGCACCAGGGCGGAGCCATCACTGGCACTCAGTACCCGACCATCAGAGGGGATCAGCGCCCCCTTATCTGTCGTGATCTGGATCAGCTCGCCTTCCACCTTCACCCCGTCACGCATCACCTGCGCGCGAAGCACGGCCGGTGCCCGAGCATCCAGACGGTTGGACTCGGTACAGTTGGACAGTTCGATGGTGCTCTGTTCGGGACAGGACCACATGGTCAATGCCACCGTATGGATGGCATCTACCGGGGGATTGGCAGGATCGATCGGACCCGTGGAGGGATCACTCTCCTGTAAACTGCCTCCCCCACTGCAGCCAGCAACCGAAAAACTCCAAAACAGTGCAATAAACCATCGAAAAACAATACGCATCACCGACTCCATGTCACATAACGAGCACGCCGCAGCAACGATGCGCCAGCGCGGCCACATCAAAACCACCCCAAAACTCAAACAAAACAAACATCTGCACTAAACATAATAGCCACCCCCGCAACAACTGATGTCAAACTTATACATTTGCCCCCTTTTTTGTTGGCGGGGGTTCCTGCTAGGCTATCGGCCATTAGAAAAACGATAAAATTCTCGAAGGAAGTAACATGAGCTTAAATTCCACTAAGAAAATGGGCCTAACGACCCAGATCCTGCTGGGCATGTTTGCCGGTATTTTTATCGCGCTGTTGCTGCGCAACCTGGCCCCGGGCAGTGAGTTGGTTGAAACCGTCTTCACCGACGGGATCTTCAACGTCCTGGGCTCCATCTTTGTCTCCGCCCTGCGGATGCTGGTCGTGCCACTGGTCTTCATCTCTCTGGTTTGTGGTACCTGCAACCTGTCTGAACCGTCCAAACTGGGACGCCTGGGTGGCAAAACCGTGGGTCTGTATCTGCTGACCACGGCCATCGCCATCTCCGTGGCCATGGCCGCCGCGATCCTGATCCACCCGGGTAACGCCTCCCTGCAGCAGCCGGACCTGGCTTTTGCCGCCAACACCGCGCCTTCACTGGCTCAAGTCGTGATCGATCTGGTGCCTCGTAACCCGCTGGCCGCCATGGTCGAAGGCAATATGCTGCAGATCATCGTATTCGCGATCATCTTTGGTTTCGCCATCGCCCAACTGGGTGAGAAAACCACAAAGGTTCGTGCACTGTTCAATGAACTGAACGATGTTGTCCTGAAGATCGTTAACATCGTCATGATCCTCGCACCATACGGCGTCTTTGGCCTGATCGCCAAACTGGGCATGACCCTGGACATGAACGCCTTTGAGTCGGTAGTAAAATACTTCTTCGTCGTCCTGGGCGTACTGCTGTTCCATGCTGCCGTGGTCTACCCAATCCTATTGAGCGTGTTCGCCGGTCAAAACCCGATCACCTTCCTCAAGAAGATGGCCAGCGTTCAGATGTATGCCTTCTCCACCGCCAGCTCTGCAGCCACCCTGCCGATCACCATGGATAACGCTGAGAAGCGCCTGGGCGTACACAACCGGGTTGGTTCCTTTACCCTGCCTCTGGGTGCCACCGTCAACATGGACGGCACTGCCATCATGCAGGGCGTAGCCACCATCTTCATCGCCCAGGTGTTTGGTATCGATCTGTCCATCGCCGACATGCTGATGGTGATCCTGACCGCCACCCTGGCCTCCATCGGTACCGCTGGTGTACCGGGTGTTGGCCTGATCATGCTGGCCATGGTGCTGCAACAGGTTGGCCTGCCAGTAGAAGGGATCGCCCTGATCCTGGGTGTCGACCGCCTGCTGGATATGGTCCGTACCGCCGTGAACATCACAGGTGATACCGCCGTTTCCGTGATTGTTGCCAAATCCGAAGGCGAACTGGATGGCGAGATCTACGGTAACCCAAGTGCCGGTGCCGAGCTGAAGCGCGCCTGATCATCACGCGATAAGAGAAGCTCCCGAGCGGGTCATGCCGTTCATTTAAGAGAAACAGGATCGGTTGACCGCTCCCAGTGAGACTCTGTAAAGGTCCCAGCTATCACTAGTTGGGACCTTTTCTTTTGCAACTCACCTCAGCTCTTCACCCCTGCGGTTCACACCGATGCTCCTCCCGGACCCATCATGTCGCTCCCCCCTTCCCAACATCTAACGGGACCAAACCCAGTCGGTGATCTCCTGGGGATCCACCCCATGCGCCTTGATGTAACTGCGGTGATCAACCAGCCGCTGCAGCATGTCAGTGGTGATCTCAATGTGCTGGGCATCGGTGATCACCCCCTGCTGGAACGCCTTGTAGGCCATGTCGACCACAAGGTGGTAGCGACTGGTGCCGTTGCGGACCCCCATATCAAACGGCGTAGTGGTGGACCCCTCCTCGACATACCCTTTGACCCGGCAACGCTTGATCCCCGTGTAGTTGAACAGCAACTTTTGGATGGTATTGGGGTAACCGTGATAGTTGATCACCACCCCCTTGTCGGACGTGAAGAACTGATCGAGCTGTGTGGGCCTCCTGCCATACTTGAGACTGCCGATGCCATCGGAGGTCAGCTCCGAGATGTTGACGAAACGGATCCGCAACTCCGGCACCAACTGACGGATGATCACCAGAGCCGCCATACACTCCTGAGTGACATAGTCGCCGCAGGAGGCGAGCACCACATCCGGATCGTCATCGGAGGCGAAGTCCCAAATCATGATCCCCTCTTCACACTGCCGCCGTGCCTCCTCCAGGGTCAGCCACTGGGGCAGGGATTTCTTACCCGCCACAATCACATTGAGCTTATCCCGGTCGTCAAACGCCTTCTCCGTGTAACACAGGGTGCTGTTGCCATCAGCGGGCAAATAGGCGGAGATGATGGTGGGGTGTTTCTCCAGCATCGCCCCCAGCAAAGAGGGATTCTGGTGTGAGTAGCCGTTGTGGTCCTGGCGCTCCAGCAGTGAGGAGAGCACCACGTTGCAGGCGGGCACCGGCTTGCGGAACGGCACGCCCTGACTGGCGTAGACGTATTTACAGTATTGATCGCACATGGAGGAAACCACCTGGGCAAAGGCTTCGTAGGTGGGGAACATGCCGTGCCGCCCGGTCACCGTGTACCCATGGAGCATGCCAAACAGCAGGTTCTCAGAGAGCAGCTCCATCACCCGACCATCCCTGGCCATATCCTGGTCCCAGGGCTCTATCGGCCACTGCCAGGCCCGGTCGGTCTCCTCAAACACCGCTTGCAGCTGGTTGGAGTAGGTTTCGTCCGGGCTGAAGATCCGCAGGTTACGCTGCTTTGAATTCAGCCTGAACGCGTCCCGCAACCACTCACCCATCTTGTTCATAGAGACGCCACGCTGGCCCCTCGGCGTCTCCGGACCATAACTGAGCTGACTCAGGTCCGGCTTATTCAGTGGCCGGACGATCTCGCCGCCATAGGAGAGGATCTGGCGTCCAATATGCAGATGCTCGGGGGGGATCAGGGAGCAGATCTCCTTGTCGAACTTCACCTCCCCCTCGTCGGTGATCTTGTAAAGATCATCAAACTGGTAGCTGGCCAGCCATTCATTCAGCAGGGACAGGTGCTCGGGGTTGGTGGCCGCCTGATTGATGATCACCTGGTGAGACTCGCAGTTGCCCTCCAGCTTCTTGCCGTCCGCTTCCTTGATGCCGGTCCAGCCCTTGGCGGTGCGCATGGCAATCAGGGGCCAACGGGGCTTGCTGACATCCTCGCCGCTGCGGGCTCGAGTCTGGATCTCATCGATCACTTCCATCGCCCGATCCATGGCATCCGCCATCTGGGCGTAAACATCCTTATCGCGCTGATCATCGACAAAAAGCACTTCGTAGCCCAGGCCGGTAAACTCCATTCGGATCTCATCATCGTCCATCCGGCCCAGTCGGGTGGGGCCAGAGATCTTGTAGCCATTGATGTGCAAAATCGGCAGCACGGCACCACAGGTGGCCGGGTTCACCAAGCGGTTGGCATACCAGGAGGCCGCTAGGGGCCCGGTTTCCGATTCCCCGTCGCCGACCAGTACCACATTGATCAGATCTGGATTATCCAGGGCCGCCCCCCACCCCACCGCAAGGGAGTAACCCAGCTCCCCCCCCTCCAGGATCTGGCCCGGCGCTTCCGGGTTGGCGTGGGAGGGATAGCCGTAGGCGGCGGAGAACTTCTCACAGATATTGCGCATTCCCGCTTCGGAATAGGGGATGGTATTGGGGTAAAAGTGGGACAGCGAGCCTTCGATAAACAGGTTGGCCTGCACGGCGGGAAAGCCGTGACCCGGCCCAACCAGATAGAGGAAGGGGCGCTGATGCTGGCAGATGAGCCGGTTGATATGGGCGTAGACAAAGGCGATGCCGGGACAGGTTCCCCAATGCCCCAGCAATCGAGGCTTGATGTCATCATGCTGCAGCGGGCGCTTCAACAACACATTCTGCTTCAGGTAGATCTGTGCGACGGAGAGAAAATTGCTGGCGCGCACCATCTTTTTCAGGGCGCTTAACTCTTTCTTGCTGGCCATGGTCTGCCTCGATTTCACTATAGGAAGTTAGAGGATACTTAGGCCGATAAGGGTAGTTGGCTGGCAAAGGCTTTGCGTCGCGGATCGAGGGTAAACAGCCACATTCGATTGGCAAAAAGAGTCCTCTTACCGTGATACACTGGATGGACCATGGCGGAGCCCGTGGCTTTCTTTTCAGGCCGACTCAACAGCGCCTCCTTGCCCTCCTTGCCGTCAGCCGCTCCCACTCCTCTCAGATCACTTGATCTGGGAAGGGTCCCGATCAGCAGAGGCTTCGCTCTTTATCCTGAAGCAGCTCCCTGACGCTCACCTCGACCAGGACGCGATCGTTGCAAAAACCTTCATGCAGGTAACCAGAAACCGTTCGCCCTTCAATAGCGGCACCAGCACCGAATGACGCTCCAACTCACATTGAGCCTCCCGCCTCAAACATCCTGCACGCCTTCTGTTGTGTAGCTCTCCACAACTCAGAAAACAGCGTTCATAAGCAGACCGGATGATGAAACGAAGAGAGCGGCAGAGGATGGCGCTTATCCCGACGAGCTTGAAAAAGGTTCATCGCGGATCTCAGCAGAAAAAAGAAGCGCCGTCGTAACGACACAGCCTTCCAGGTGCTGGCCCTGTTGCTGCTGAATCATTGCTCAGAGCGGGTTTCGCCATCGGTTTGTCGGCCGACAGGATCAAAAAAGCCCCGCAGGCAAAACCTGCGGGGCGATTCAATCGGGCACAAGCCTCAGCGTTTAATGGATTGCCCCATCTCCGCCAGCTTCAGCATCACACCTTCCACTGCCCCTTCGGCCCCCTTGCCCAAACGCTTGGCCAGGTTCTTCTTCTCGACATACTCCAGCTGCAAAACCGGCTTATCTTTGAATTTGGCCATCAGGAAATCATCAGAGGTCTGCAGCCGGTCTACCAATTCCAACTCCAGGGCCTGCTGACCGAACCAATGCTCCCCGGTCGCCACCTTGGCCAGATCCAGCTGAGGCCGATACTTCCCCACAAACTGTTTAAACAGCTCGTGGGTGTGTTCCAGTTCATCGCGGAACTTGTCCCGAGCATCCTCGGTGTTCTCCCCAAACATGGTCAGAGTACGCTTAAACTCGCCCGCCGTGTGCTGCTCAAACTCGATGTCGTTCTTCTTAAGAACCTTATTAAAGTTCGGTAGCTGAGCGATCACGCCGATAGAGCCCACGATGGCGAATGGCGCCGAGATCACGGTGTTGGCGACACAGGCCATCATATAGCCACCGGAGGCCGCCACCTTATCCACCGCGATGGTCAGGGGAATGTTTGCCTCCCGTATCCGGTCCAATTGGCTGGCCGCCAGACCGTAGGCGTGTACCATGCCGCCGCCACTCTCAACCCGCACCAAAACTTCGTCTTTGGCTTCAGCCACCATCAAGAGGGCGGAGATCTCCTCCCTCAGGTTCGCCACCTGGGCTGCATCAATACCCGCTTTGAAATCGATGACAAACAGGCGCCCTTCCCGCTCCTGGCCTTTGCTGGCCTTCTCCTTGGCCTTACGTTCGGCTTTGCGCTCTTTAGCCTTCGCCTTCAACTGCTCCTCACTGAGCAGCTCAGATTCCAGCTGATGCTGGTAACTTTCCAATTTCTCCGACAGATCATGGATCTTCAGCGTGCCCTTCTGGGCCTTCTGGGATTTGTTCACCGCCGCGGCAGCGACAATCACCAGCAGGATCGCCGCCACCAGGGTCACGGCCTTGGCCAAAAACAGGCCGTACTCGTATAGAAATTCCAAGATCTTCTCCCAAAACACAATTTCTCGCTTCAGTGTACCCAAAGCCCACCATGGTTCGAAACAAAAAAGCCCGGCGAATGCCGGGCTTGCAGCTCCAATTCAGACTATTGAGTGCCTTGTATCACGCCGGGATCACTGTTCTTGATGCTTTGTCCGAGGGTCCGGGCATGTTCCACTACCTGAGTTTGCATCTCCTTGGTCGCCCGAAGCGAATCCATTGGATCGATCCCCGGGATCTCCGTATCCGGTGTGATCAGTGAACTGTGATGCCCCTTACTGAACCGCACAGCGCCACTTGCTCGCTCTACACTCGATGGCGTGCTCTGAGTGATCCCCGGTAAGCCCATGACGGCGATCAAAGGTTCGGTTCCGGACAGCGGGAAACCCGTCACGGTATTGGGCAGCGTCTGGTCGCCCGGGTTGGTACCACCCACCGCCTCATCGCCAACGATCTCCACCAAGTGCACCGGTGTCCCGGTCGCCACCAATTGCTTCGCATGGTTGATGGGATCCATCGCATCGACGGCGGTCTGCATTGCCAGAGCCAAGGCTGGGATTATCTCTGCCTGGATCTGAGCCACCACGGCATCACATTGTGGCGAATCGATAACGCTTTTCGCACTCTGGTCGAAGCAGGCGGGTTGCAGCTGCTGGACAAGAGTAGTGATCAACAACGGACCAAAAGCCGGCGAACCCGCGAATACGCCCGCCAATCCCCCGGCTGGAGCAACCAGGCTGGCATTGGCAATGCCATAGGGATTCGGCGCCTCGCCGGCATCAAAGCTGTTGGCATAGGCTGTCGCACTCGTTCCAATGATCGCTCCAAGACTCAGCCCCTGCAAACTGACCCGACCCATATCAAAGGTCGGCGCTCCTCCTGCCAATAGCTCACCTTGGGTCAAAGCTGTCAAAGCAAGACGCAGTGCCAGGTGGTCGATGATCCCCTGACGGAAGTTGTCTCTCAGGGTCAAGGGACTACCAATATTGACGAAATTCAGCGGATTGCCCTTGTCGAACAGGTTAAAGCCAGGAAACAGGGCGTTCAGGCTGGGATCCGTTGCCGATACCGCGTAAGCACCTGTCGTCGGATCAAACAGCTTGGAGCGCTCGCCATGCAGCGGCATATCGATGGTGATCGTCGCAATGCTGGCCAGGGTGTAGGCACCGGCTGTGGCCAAAGTGGTTTCCTTGGTCCCACCCAGGCCGTGAAGATTGATCGATACCGGCCAGGACGCGGGTGCCTGGTAGGCGGGTGCGCCGGGGATCTCCGCAAAAAACGCAGTCAGCTTGGCGACATTGGGGATAGAGATCAGTACGGGAACCTCGTCTCGGATCTGGCCACCGCCAAGACAGGTCATCAGATCTGCGCCACCACAGGGGTTGGGCACAGGATTAAAGCGGGTCAGATGCTTATTGGGATCCGCGGGGGTACCGGCATTATCGCCGGTATCCAGAATAAATTGGCCGCCGACCAGTTGACTGGGATCCGCAAGGGCCCCCTGAGGATCGATCCCTTGAGCCAGTGCCTGAGCCTCAAACCCGGCCAGACTCAAGCTGCCCGCCTCCAGCGCCTGAAGCACCGCCACCGGGCTGTCACCCAAGGCACTCCAGCGGTCATTGATCTCCTCGCTGTCCATCGGGAAGGCCTGCAGATAGGGCAGCCTGAGTATGGCACCATAGAGATCCGCCATATCCGCCAATGCGCAGGCGTCATCCCCCACAGCACACTCGCCGCCAAGTGGCTTTAAACCCAGTCGTTCCGCCACTGTCATGCCTGTGGACGCCGGTGGCCTTACCCAAACCGGTGCAAACAGAGGAGAGATCGCAACCTGAGGATCCGGCTGCAACCCATCGGCCATCAGCATCGCCGTGGTCGCCACCACATCCTGTACCGACTGAGTGGTAAATACGCCGGAGTAGGTGATGCTCTCCTTATCCACCGAGTGCGCCGCCGCCAGGGCATTCTCATAATTATTGGTCAATCCCTGCAGCAACAACTGCGAAGGCGTCACCAGAGGCTGGCTGTCGATGTCCAGCTTGAGCAGCTCGTAGATAGTCGAGGGAGCAACGGCCTTGCCTTCGCTGTCCATCAACTGGCGGGTGGTGATCACCGCATAGCTGCTGGCCGGTGCCAGAGGCTGAAGGGGCACAACCTGGATACTGTTTCCGCTGGCCGCGGTGACAAACGCCTCACCAAACTTAAGCTCTTCACCCACCTTGCAGATGGACAGATCCGGCGCACCCGAGCATTCGGGGTCCGGCGACAGGGCGCCGCCGAGCGTCACCTCAAACAGGCGCACCGAGCCCGGCAGCGAAGCCGAGGCCTCGTCGAGCATGACCCCTTCGATAGCGGGGATCATCTCAAGAACGATCGGCATCTGGGTCGACCAACCATCCAGCGCTCCCAGGGCAATTTGAGGGTTGGTATAATCACCACTCTCCTCCCCCGGGATCTCCAGGGTGCCATCTGGCGTACCGGAAAAGAGCAGATCATTAGGCAGAGGCAACACCGGCTCCGCGGCCCCCGGATCGAAGGCGATCCGGGATAAACGCTGTGGCTCGGGTGTGGGTGTGCTGTTGATAAGGTCCTGATGGCTGTCTCCATTGCAGCCTGAAAGGCCAATAACGGCGGTGATGGCGACACTTAGCAGCAAGCGTTTCATGTACTCTCCCCAATCCTTTGCTTTTCCTTTGTTTTCCAGCGCAGCATTGGTCACAATAATGCTCCGTATTGGGACCGGAAATACATCCAGAGCTGACTGTTCCCGATTAGGAAAGTAACTCACAATCCGACGGTTAGCTACAAAATCAAAACATTTGTTTGATGATTTCCTCCCTCCATGGCAGGTGCACGTTTAAAACAACGCGCAATAGAGTTAAATCACGAATTAAGTCAGACAATTAAACTCAGCACAGGAAGTCATCATGTTGGAATTTCATGCTCGACCCGAAGCACTGCAGGGCAAGGTGATCCTGATCACCGGAGCCGGAGCCGGGATCGGTCGCTGCGCCGCACTGACCTATGCCGCCCACGGTGCCACCGTGATCCTGCTGGGCCGGACAACGGCCAAACTGGAGCAGGTCTACGATGAGATCCTGGCCGCCGGTGGCCCGGAGCCCGCCATCGTACCCCTGGATATGAAGGGGGCCAGCGAGCAAAACTATGCCGATCTTGCCCTCACCATCGAAGAGCAGTTTGGCCGCCTCGATGGCCTGCTGAACAACGCCTCCCTGCTCGGTGCCATCACCCCGTTCGAGCAGATCGAGCCGGCCCTGTTCGAGGAGGTGCTTAAAGTCAATGTCACCGCCCAGTTTATGCTGACCCGTGCCCTGCTCCCTCTGATGAAGCGAACGCCGGGTGCATCCATCGTCTTCACCAGCTCTGGCGTGGGTCGCAAGGGACGGGCCTATTGGGGCGCATACGCCATCTCCAAGTTCGCCACCGAAGGGATGATGGAAACCCTGGCCGACGAACTGGCCGGTACCTCGCTGCGCTGTAATTGCATCAACCCCGGGGCCACGCGCACCAAGATGCGTGCTACCGCCTTCCCGGCGGAGGATCCCCAGACGTTGAAGAGCGCCGAGGATCTGATGCCACTTTATCTCTACCTGATGTGTGACGACAGTGCCGAGATCAACGGCCAGAGCCTGGATGCCCAACAGCGCTAGCCGTTCGTTTTTAGCCTTTAGCTAAAAGCTTCCAGCTGACGACTAATGACGAACAAAAAAGGCAGCCCGAGGGCTGCCTTAGTTTTCCTGTCCGCACCTTACTTGCGTTTTGGCGTGGCACCACGGGTACGGTGACGACTGACCGCACGGCGGATCTTGCTGGTCTTCAGATTCTTCTGACGACGCTGACCCACTTTATCCTGGGACAGCAGGGTACGGCTCTCCGGATCCATCTCCACCAGAGCACGCAGGTAGTTGACCTGATCCAGTGGCAGCTCCATCCAGCCACCACGGGGCAAGCCCTTAGGCAGGGGGATATCGCCATAACGGATCCGCATCAAGCGGCTCACCTGTACCTCCTGGCTCTCCCACATACGGCGAACCTCACGGTTACGCCCCTCGGACAGCACCCCGTGATACCAGGTATTGATCCCCTCGCCACCAGCGCGGCCCAGGCGTTTGAACTTAGCCTGACCATCCTCCAGCTCCACGCCCTGTCGCAGGCGATTGAGCATGGCATCATCCACTTCACCGAACACCCGAATGGCATACTCCCGCTCGACTTCACGAGAGGGGTGCATCAGACGATTGGCCAGTTCACCATCTGTGGTGAACAACAACAGACCCGAGGTGTTGATATCCAGGCGACCGACGGCCACCCAACGGCTATCTTTCAGCTTGGGCAGACGGTCAAATACGGTAGGACGACCCTGAGGATCGATACGGGAACACAGCTCCCCTTCCGGCTTGTAATAGGCCAGTACCCGGCAGATCACATCCTCTTCCGTTTTCAATGACACCGCATGGCCGTCGATCCGCACTTTCAGATCCGTGCCGCCATCGATGCGGTCGCCTAGCTTGGCCACCTTACCGTCGATGCTAACGCGCCCTGCGGCGATCATCGCCTCCATCTCACGACGGGAGCCATGACCTGCTCGAGCTAAGACTTTCTGTAGTTTCTCGCTCATTAATCTCTTCTTTAATGTACCTGTGGCTCGGGCTCTGCCTCACCGGCGCTGAACAGGGCCACCAGGGCCTGTTCATCGTCCAGCGGCGGCAATTGAGCCAAGCTGTCCAGACAAAAGTATTGCAAAAATTCATCGGTCGTTGCGTACAACGCCGGCCGTCCTGGCACTTCTTTATGTCCGATCACACGGATCCAACCGCGATCGGACAGGGTTCGCATGATGTTGGCACTGACCGACACGCCGCGAACCCGTTCAATTTCACCCCGGGTAATGGGCTGCCGATAGGCGATTAACGCCAGTGTCTCAAGCAATGCCCGGGAATAACGTGGCGCCTTTTCCTGCCACAAGGCACTTAAGGGCTGGCTGAGATCCGGATGGCTCTGGAAACGATAGCCACCGCCCACCTTGACCAGTTGAATGCCACGTGGACGGTAATCCAGTTCCAGTTCATCCAGCACTTCGTTGATGCGACCGACAGAGACCGCGAAGTCCGCCAGCACACTCTGTTTCAAGCCCTTGGCGCCCAATGGACGGTCCGCCACAAACAGCGCGGCTTCAATCAGCTGCTTGAGCTGTTCATCATTAATCCGGCTCATGCCCTTGCCCTGACGTGGATCTGGCTGCCCGGTGCAGCCTGTTGCAGCTCGATCAGCCCCTCCTTGGTCAACTCCAGGATCGCCAGGAAACTGACCACCACCCCGGCACGTCCCTCTTCCGGCGTAAACAGCGCCTGAAAGGGAGTAAAACGATCCGCTGTCAGCATAGCCAACACCTTGCTCATTCGCTCCCGGGTCGATAGGGCTTCCTTCGCTATCTGGTGATGCTCAAAATGATCGGCCCGTTGCACCACCTCACGCAGTGCCCCCACCAGTTCGGACAAGTCCACTTCCGGGGGGATCACCACAGGGGCCAGATCGGCCGCCCGCTCGGCATGGGCTGGCCAGAAATCCCGTTCGGCCCGAGGCCGTGCGTCCAGATCCTGAGCAGCCTGCTTGATCACTTCGTAGGCCTGCAGTTGGCGGATCAGCAAGGTACGGGGATCGATCTCCTCCTCCTCCTCACTGATCTGACGCGGCAGCAGCAGGCGTGATTTAATCTCAGCCAGGGTCGCCGCCATCACCAGATACTCCGCCGCCAGCTCAAACTTCATCTGCTCCATCAGGCCGATGTATTCCATATATTGCCGAGTGATGGGCACCACGGGCAGATCCAGAATATCGAGCTTCTGTTTTCGGATCAGATAAAGCAGCAGATCCAATGGCCCTTCAAAGGACTCAAGGATCACTTCCAGTGCCTCGGGTGGAATAAAGAGATCCACCGGTGGTGCCATCACCGGC
Organism: Ferrimonas sp. YIN67; assembly: GCF_057219095.1. Lineage (NCBI taxonomy): Bacteria > Pseudomonadati > Pseudomonadota > Gammaproteobacteria > Alteromonadales > Ferrimonadaceae > Ferrimonas > Ferrimonas sp. YIN67. The sequence continues at coordinate 38,195 of NZ_JBXVVJ010000004.1, read as the reverse complement.
TCACCACGGACAACGGCCAGCGGCAAGGGTTGTTGGATCATCACGGAAGTCTGGGCCATAGATCGAGTAAAAAACGCGTCATTATAGGGAGCGCTATAGCCTTTGTCAGCGAATTATTCAAAGGGTGTGGGATCCCCCGCACCACGACGCAGGATCCGGGCTTCATCGTCACTGAAATCGACGACCGTCGTTGGGCTCTCCCCCAGGATCCCGCCGTGGATGATCAGATCCAGTTGGTGCTCCAGTTTCTCCCGGATCTCTTCCGGATCCGACTCGGTCAATTCGGCACCGGGCAAGATCAAGCTGGTGGACATCAAGGGTTCTCCCAACGCCTCCAGCAGCGCCAGAGCAATAGTATTATCCGGTACCCGAATGCCGATCGTCTTACGCTTCTCATTGAGCAAACGACGGGGCACCTCCTTGGTGCCTTTAAAGATAAAGGTATAGGGTCCAGGGGTATGGCTCTTGAGCAGACGGAAAGCCGTATTGTCGACCCGAGCATACAGGGAGAGCTCGGCCTGATCCCGACACATCAGGGTAAAATTATGATCAGAGCGCAACTGGCGGATCCGGCAGAGCCGGTCCAGCGCCTTCTTATCGCCGATGTGACACCCGATGGCATAACCGGAATCCGTGGGGTAGGCGATCACGCCGCCCTTATGGATCAATGCCACCGCCTGATTGATCAATCGGGCCTGAGGATTGTCCGGGTGCATATAGAAAAACTGACTCATAACCATTCCTTTGTTATAGGCACAGCGACTTAAGACGGCAACCAGTCCAGTCGGTGCCAGACTCCGGGTTGCTCCGGCCGATGAAGACCCCGGCCCAGTTCAACCCAGCGACTGGGAAAGTGAAAATCCGAACCGGCGGAGATCAACAACTCATACTCACGGGCCAGTTCCAACAAAAATTGCCGCTGCTGAACATTCTGCTGGCAGTGGATCGCCTCCATGGCATCACCACCAACCGCTTTAAATTCCACCAGAAGCTTGCGTAACCACTTGTTAGACAATTGATATTTACTCGGATGGGCCAGGACTGCAAGACCTCCGGCCCGATGGATGGCCGCCACCGCCTGCTCGATGCTGCACCATTGGTTACGCACGAAGGCACTTTGCCCCCGCCCCAGATACTTATCAAAGGCAGCCTGCTTGGCACTGACGATCCCCCGCTCCATCAAAACCCGGGCAAAGTGGCTGCGTCCTATACTGCCACCGGCAGCATAGCCTAGGGCTTGCTCCAGGGTTCCCTCAATCCGTCGCTTGGCCAGCTTGGCGGCGATCGCTTCGGCCCTGCCCTGTCGCTGCTGCGCCTGGCTCTCCAGCAGCGCCTTGAGCGTCGGATCCTCCAACTGAAAATTCAGCCCGACAACATGAATATCGAAACTGTGCCAGCTGGTGGAGATCTCAACGCCATTGATCAGGCGCAAGGCACTGTCGGCTGCCGCATTTTGGGCTTCAACCAGGCCGTCAACCGTGTCGTGATCCGTGAGTGCCAAAATATCGACCTGCTGATTCAAGGCACGAATCACCAGATCGGTGGGAGAGAGCGTGCCATCGGAGGCGCGGGAGTGGCAATGCAGATCGATTTTCATAACGGTCCTTTATGGAATTCGAAGCATTGTACTCCAGCCAGGCGCAAAAGTCCGTTTGCACGAATTTTGTCCTTGACACAGATAAACGCCAGCCGGTAACCTTTCGGTGTAAAGACAATCCGTCAACTTTTCATTACAGGTTTACACTCGATGTCAAACTCCCAGTTCAACAACGCAAATTGGTGGTGGCTCTCCCGAACATAGCGGGGGTGCAATGAACTGTACCTGATTGAAAAAGTAAGAATTTCATAAAACCCGCTTTCGCCAATACGAAAGCGGGTTTTTTTATGCCTTTAGGAAATACACCCAATGATCATCATTTTGAAAGCCGGCGTTTGTGAAGTGGATGCCAAAGAGCTGGTTCAAAAAATCGAAAGCACCGGCCTTAAACCACTCTACATGCCAGGTGTAGAGCGCACGGTCTTGGGTGCCATTGGCGACGAACGGATCCTGCAATCGCTCAACCTGGACAGCGATCCCCGCGTCGATGAGATCAAACCCATCCTGTCCAAGTACAAGCAGGTTTCCCGTGAACTCAACCCCATCGACACCCATGTCATGCTGGGCAACCACGCCGTCGGTGGCGAACGGTTCACCGTCATCGCCGGCCCATGTGGCGTCGAAGGACGCGACCAGATCCTGGATGTGGCCGAGATGGTCAAGGGCCATGGCGTCGCAGCCCTGCGCGGGGGCGCCTTCAAGCCGCGAACCAGCCCTTACAGCTTTCAGGGCATGGGCGAAGCCGGCCTGAAGCTGCTCAAGGAAGCCAACCGCGCCACCGGACTGCCGACGGTGTCCGAAGTGATCGAAGCCAGTGATGTAGATCTGATGGCGCAATACGTTGATGCTTTGCAGATCGGTGCCCGCAACATGCAGAACTTCCGCTTACTGGAGGCCGTCGGCGAATGTGGCCTGCCGGTGCTGCTCAAACGGGGCATGAGTGCCACCATCGAAGAATTCCTGCTGGCCGCCGAGTACATAGTCAACGCCGGCAACCCCAACGTCATCCTGTGTGAGCGGGGCATTCGCACCTTCGAGACCGCCACCCGCAACACGCTGGATCTCAATGCCGTCGCCTACCTCAAACGCAAAACCCATCTACCTGTGCTGGTCGACCCCAGTCACGGCACCGGCATTCGCGAGTTGGTTGCGCCACTGTCTTATGCCAGCGCAGCCGTCGGTGCCGATGGTATTATCGTCGAAGCCCATATGAACCCAAGGGAAGCCTTGTCGGATGGCCATCAGTCTCTCGATGGCAATGACTTCGCCGCCTTGATCTCGGGCCTACGCCCCTTTGTTGAAGCCGCCGGGAAGCGCCTCTAATGACCACGAACCTTCAGTCCGGGCAAGCTCGGACCCTGACCACATCCGTGAACTACCACAGGGAAGCCGCAGAGGTATACCAGGCGCTGTGCGGGGATCGCCCACACACCCTGCTGCTCGAATCTGCGGAGATCGAATCCAAAGCCGGGCTCAAAAGCCTGTTGATGATCGACGCCGCCCTGTCCCTGCGATGCATGGGCCGCACCGTGGAGATCACCGCATTAACCGTCAACGGTGAAGCCCTGCTGCCGTTCATCGCCGAGCTGCTGGCCGAATACCAGCCACAACCCAGTGACAAAAGCCTAAGCGTCACCCTGCCACAGCCCATAGCCGGGCTCGATGAGGACAGCCGACTCAAAGCCGCCTCACCCTTGACCGTGCTGCGCCTGCTGCAGCAGCAGATCCGCTCTGATAACGCCCTGCCGGAGTCGGTGCTGCTGACCGGCTGCTTCGCCTTCGATCTGGTGGCCAGCGTCGAACCACTGCCCGAAGTAGCCGACAGCGCCAACAACTGCCCGGATTACCTGTTCTACCTGGCAGAGACGACCCTGTTGCTGGATCATCAGGCCCGCACCGCGCGGCTGCTGGGGTCCGTCTTTGGCGGCGACAAAGCCGAACTGGTGATGAACGACAAGCGCCAGCGCTTGGGTGCGCTCAGTGCCACACTGGCTCAACCTCTGGCCCCACTGCCGCAGGAAGTCCCGGCGCCCCACCCGGTCGAAGTGAATCAGAGCGACGCGCAGTTTCGGGCCGTGGTGAACGATCTCAAAGAGCACGTGATCGCCGGCGATATCTTCCAGGTGGTACCGGCACGCCGTTTCTCCCTGCCCTGCCCCGACCCGTTAGCCGCCTACGGCCGCCTGCGGGTGCTCAACCCCAGCCCCTACATGTTCTACATGCGAGCCGAAGACTTCACCCTGTTTGGCGCCTCGCCCGAGAGCGCACTCAAGTATGAAGTGAGTACCAACCAAGTGGAGATCTATCCCATTGCCGGCACCCGTCAGCGTGGCAAGTTTGCCGACGGCCGCATCGACCACGATCTCGACAGCCGCATTGAGCTGGGCCTGCGTCAGGATCAGAAAGAGCTGTCTGAGCACATGATGCTGGTGGATCTGGCCCGCAATGATGTGGCCCGCATCTCTCAGCCCGGCACCCGCCGTGTCGCCGAACTGCTGAAAGTGGATCGCTACAGCCATGTGATGCATCTGGTGTCCCGGGTCACCGGCCAACTGCGTGAAGATCTGGATGCCCTGCACGCCTACCAGGCCTGCATGAACATGGGCACCCTCACCGGCGCCCCCAAGGTCAGCGCCGCCAGCCTGCTCCGTCAGGCCGAAGGCGAGCGTCGCGGCAGCTACGGCGGCGCCGTCGGTTACCTCAATGGTCGCGGAGACATGGACACCTGCATCGTGATCCGCTCGGCACTGGTCAATGACGGCATCGCCCACGTTCAGGCCGGGGCCGGGGTGGTGTTTGACTCCGATCCCCAGTCCGAAGCCGATGAAACCCGCAACAAAGCCCAGGCCGTGCTGCGCGCCATAGGAGGTGGACAATGATCCCGGTAACGCTTCTTGACAACTTCGACTCCTTTACCTGGAATCTGGTGGATCAATTCCGCAGTGCTGGCTACCCGGTCACCGTCTACCGCAATGACATCAAGGCCCAGGTGCTGGCTGATAAACTGCTGGCCCAAGACGAGCCTGGGGTGCTGGTCCTTTCCCCCGGCCCCGGTGCCCCACACGAGGCCGGATGCCTGATGGAACTGCTCGGCTTAGTGGCCGGTAAATTGCCGGTATTGGGGATCTGCCTGGGTCACCAGGCGCTGATTGAACACTATGGCGGCCGGGTCGGCCGGGCAGCCGAGGTGATGCACGGTAAATCCAGTCCGATGCAGCACGATCAAAGCCCGCTGTTTGACGGCCTGCCCAACCCGCTGACCATCGCTCGCTATCACTCTCTGGTCGGCCTGGAGCTGCCGGATTGCCTGCACGTACCGGCACAAGTCGACGGCATGGCCATGGCCGTGGTGCATCCCCAGCACCGTGCCGTGGGCTACCAGTTCCACCCCGAGTCCATCCTGACCGAGCACGGCGCACAACTGTTAAGCCGTACACTGACCCTGCTAACCAAGGACGCGCCGCTATGCTAACTCCAACCCAAAAACTGATGGCCCAACTGTTTGAAGGCCAGCCCCTTTCCCGTGAGCAGGCCAAAGCCCTGTTTGCCGATGTGGTGACCGGCTTGGTCAATGACGTGGAGTTGGCCACCGTGCTGACCGCGATGAAGCTGCGCGGCGAAACCATCGAGGAGATAGCCGGTGCCGCAGAGGCGCTGCGCGATGCCGCCAAGCCCTACCCGCGGCCGGAAGGAGACTTGCTGGACATCGTCGGCACCGGCGGTGACGGCGCCAATACCTTTAACATCTCCACTACCGCCACCTTTGTCGCCGCCGCCGCTGGCGCCAAAGTCTCCAAACACGGCAGTCGCAGTGTGTCCTCGCTGTCCGGTGCGTCGGACTTGCTGACCCAATTCGGCATCAACCTGACCATGACCCCGGAGCGCTCAGCCGAATGCTTAGAGCACTTAGGGGTAACCTTCCTGTTTGCCCCCTTCTACCATGCCGGCATGAAACACGCCGCCCCGGTTCGAGCTCAGCTCAAGACCCGCACCCTGTTCAACCTGCTGGGGCCGCTGATCAACCCGGCCCGTCCAACCCAGATGCTGCTGGGCGTCTATGATGCGGCTCTGGTTCGCCCCATTGCCGAAGTGGTCCGTTCCTTGGGGGTAAAGCGCGCCCTGGTCGTCCACGGCCTGGGCCTGGACGAGCTGGCCATCCATGGTGAAAGCACCGTGGTGGAGCTTAAAGAGGGTGAACTCATCGAGCGCAGCTTCAGCCCGCAAGATCTGGGTGTCGCCCAGTTTGATCTGACCGAGATCCGTGGCGGCGAGCCGGAGGAAAATAAACACATCACCGAACAACTGCTCAGCGGCGGTGGCACCCCGGCGCAGCGTGCGGCGGTAGCCGTCAATGCCGGCGCCGGCTTGTATCTGGCAGGGTTGGCCGATTGTCTTAAAACCGGCACCCAGTTAGCGCTGGCCACCATGGACTCCGGCAAGCCGCTAGAACTGCTGCGTGCCTTTGCCGAGGCCAGCAGCCAATGAGCGAACTCAAACACAACTTCGACATGACCCAGCTGCGCCAGACCGGCACCGTGCTGGATAAAATTGTCGCCACCAAACCGGCCCACATTGATGCCCTGGCCGAGCGCTATGGCGACTTGCTCAACACCCGCGGCGCCCCATCCGAACGCAGCCTGTTTGCTGCGCTCAAGCAAGGCCCCACCGGTTTCCTGCTGGAATGCAAGAAAGCCAGCCCCTCCAAAGGGCTGATCCGTGCCGATTTTGATCCCGTAGCCATAGGTACCGTTTATGACAAGTACGCCGCCGGGATCTCCGTTCTGACCGACGAGCAGTTCTTTCAGGGCGATTTCGAATACCTGCGAGCCGTTCGGGAAGCCGTCTCGGTTCCCGTTCTGTGCAAAGATTTCATCATCGATCCGCGCCAACTGCGCCTGGCACACAATCTGGGTGCCGATGCGGCGCTGCTGATGCTGTCGGTGCTCAACGACGAACTCTATCTGCAACTGGCAGAAGAAGCCGAACTGCTGGGGCTGGACATACTGACGGAAGTGAGCAATCAGGAGGAGATGGATCGTGCCATCGCCCTCAATGCCCGCATCGTCGGCATCAACAACCGGGACTTACGCGATCTCTCCATCGATCTGGCGACCACCGAGCGCCTGGCCGGCCAGGTACCCTCCGATCGCGTCGTGATCAGCGAGTCGGGCATTTACACCCACAGCCAGGTCCGTCGCCTGGCGCCCCATGCCGATGCCTTCCTGGTGGGATCCAGCCTGACCGAACAGGCGGATGTGGATTTGGCCTGTCGTCAGCTGATCTTCGGTCACACCAAGGTGTGTGGCCTGACCCGGGCGGAGGACGCCGTGGCCGTGGCCCGTGCCGGTGCCAGCTATGGCGGACTGATCTTCGCCGAGAAGTCGCCCCGCTGTATCAGCCCAGAGCAGGCCAAACGGATCATTAATGCCGCGCCTCTGAACTACATCGGCGTGTTTGTGAATCAGTCCAAGCGGCAGATCGCCGCCTTGGCCAAGGAGCTGAACCTGTTTGCGGTGCAACTGCATGGCGACGAAGACGAAGTCTATCTCGACAAGTTGCGCCATGCCTTGAGTCGGGAGGGCTGCAGCTGCCTGCTCCTAAAGGCGGTACGCAGCGATCTGAGCAACGACGTCGGCAACGCCGATCGCCGCCTGTTCGACAGCGCCACAACCAGCCAGTTTGGCGGTACCGGGCAGACATTTGACTGGGATCGGATCGCCGAGCAGCGCAATGAGGCGTTTCTGGCTGGCGGCCTGGGGCCTGAGAACATTCACCAGGCGGCGCAGCAACATTTCTACGGACTGGACCTCAACAGCGGTGTTGAGTCCAGCCCAGGGATCAAAGACCCCGCCAAGATCGCAGATTGCCTGAACCAGATCCGTCAGTATTGAATTGAATAGAAGAGATAAAGAGAACCCAAGATGAGCATCCTTAACCCCTATTTCGGCGAGTTCGGTGGCCAGTTTGTGCCACAGATCCTGATGCCGGCCCTGGATCAATTGGAGCAAGCCTTTATCGAGGCCCAGCAGGATCCCGATTTTCAGCGCGAGTTTACCGATCTGCTGAACAACTATGCAGGACGCCCAACGGCCCTGACCAAGACCCGTAACTTCAGCCCCAACCCCAAGGTCACCATCTACCTCAAGCGGGAAGATCTGCTGCACGGTGGCGCCCACAAGACCAACCAGGTGCTGGGCCAGGCACTGCTGACCAAACGCATGGGCAAAAAAGAGGTGATCGCCGAGACCGGCGCCGGCCAACATGGTGTGGCCAGCGCCCTGGCCTGTGCCCTGCTGGGACTCAAATGCAAGGTATACATGGGCGCTAAAGACGTCGAGCGTCAAAGTCCTAACGTCTTTCGCATGCGCCTGATGGGCGCCGAGGTGATCCCTGTCCACTCGGGCTCCGCCACCTTGAAGGACGCCTGTAATGAAGCGCTGCGCGACTGGAGTGCCAACTACGACAAGGCCCATTACCTGCTGGGCACCGCCGCCGGTCCCCACCCCTTCCCCACCGTGGTGCGCGAATTCCAGCGCATGATCGGTGAAGAGACCAAGCAACAGATCCTGGCCAAAGAGGGTCGACTGCCCGATGCGGTGATCGCCTGTGTCGGCGGCGGCTCCAACGCCATCGGCATGTTCGCCGATTTCATCGAAGAGGAGAGTGTTGCACTGATTGGTGTCGAGCCGGCTGGCCACGGCATCGAAACCGGCGAACACGGCGCCCCCCTGGCCCACGGCAAGCTGGGGATCTTCTTCGGCATGAAAGCCCCCCTGATGCAGGACGAACACGGCCAGATTGAGGAGTCCTATTCGGTCTCCGCCGGACTGGACTTCCCCTCCGTCGGCCCACAGCACGCGCACCTGGCGGCCACCGGCCGTGCCCAATACCCCTCGGTGACCGATGCCGAAGCACTGGAGGCGTTCCAGTTGCTGGCCCGCTCTGAGGGCATTATCCCGGCACTGGAGTCGGCCCACGCCCTGGCCCAGGCCTACAAGATGGCCGAAGCCGCCACCGAGGAGACCCTGCTGGTGGTTAACCTGTCCGGTCGCGGTGACAAGGACATCTTTACCGTTCACGATATTCTGGAGAAGGAGGGCAAACTGTGAGCCGTTACTCCCAACTGTTTACCGCCCTCGAGCAGCGCAATGAAGGCGCCTTCGTTCCCTTTGTTACCTTGGGCGATCCCAATCCGGGCGACAGCCTGGCGGTGATCGACGCCCTGGTGGCCGGTGGCGCCGATGCCCTGGAGCTGGGCTTCCCCTTCTCCGATCCCTCAGCCGATGGCCCCACCATTCAGGCGGCCAATATCCGTGCCCTGGATGCGGGCACGACCCCAGCCCAGTGCTTCGAGATCCTGGCGCAGGTTCGGCAAAAATACCCCCAATTACCCATCGGTCTGCTGGTCTACGCCAACCTGGTGTACGCCCCGGGTCTGGAATCCTTCTACGCCCGTTGTGCCCAGGTAGGCGTCGACTCGGTCCTGGTGGCCGATGTGCCGGTGCAGGAGTCGGCCGAGTTTGCCCAGGTAGCCCAACGCCATGGAGTAGCCCCCATCTTCATCGCCCCACCCAACGCCAGTGAGGACACCCTCAAGGCGGTTGCCGAAGCCGGTGACGGCTACACCTACCTACTCTCACGCGCCGGGGTGACAGGAACCGAGACCGCCGCTGGCATGCCGGTAGATCATCTGCTGACCGGCCTGAAGCGTTTCAATGCGCCCCCGGCCATCCTGGGCTTTGGCATCGCCAAGCCTGAGCAAGTTCGAGAAGCGATCGGTGCTGGCGCGGCGGGGGTGATCTCCGGCAGTGCCGTGGTGAAGATCCTCGAAGCCAACCTGGATGACGGCCAGGCCCGTGATGAAGCGCTCAGAACCTTCTGCCAGGAGATGAAAGCGGCGACCCGCTAACAGGTAACATCACTTGAGATTGGCCGCCCCACAGGGCGGCCTTTTTGGTTCCCTTTACCAAGCGCTGCGGCCCAATGACCCGGATTCACCCCATCCCTGTGGCGCAGATCACCTGACAGGGGATCCCAGGTTCGGTAGACTGTGCCCTAGGCTCGGCTCTGAGCCAGGTTCAGGAAGCTGCCCCGACGTCCACTACGAAGCAAGAGAATTCAATGAAACAACTGCTCGATTTTCTACCCCTGCTGGTGTTTTTCGCCGTCTACAAGTTCTATGGGATCATTCCGGCCACCGGTGCCATTGTAGTGGCCTCGGCGGTGCAGACCGGCCTGATGTACGCCTTGTACCGCAAGGTTGAAAAGATGCATCTGATCACCTTCGCCCTGCTGGTGGTCTTTGGTGGCCTGACGGTAGCCTTTAACGACGACGCCTTCATCAAATGGAAGGTGACCATCGTCTACAGTCTGTTTGCCGCCGCACTGCTGATCAGCCAATGGATGGGCAAGCCTGCGATGAAGGCCATGCTGGGCAAGGAGATCACCCTGCCCGATGCCATCTGGGCTCGGATCGGCTACGCCTGGTCTGCCTTCTTCCTCTTCTGTGCTGGCCTCAACCTCTATGTCGCCTTCACCATGAGCCAGGAAACCTGGGTCACCTTTAAGGTGTTCTACCTGATGGGCATGACCTTCACTTTCCTGCTGCTGACCATTGCTTACCTCTACCGCCATATGCCCAAAGAGGACGAGGTTGCCTCAAAGGAAGACAAACAGCCCTGATCCCGGCGGCTAGCTCCTCGGTACATAAAAAAGCGCCCGTGGGCGCTTTTTTACATAACGGAGCGTGATCCCGATCACACTGCTTTTTTGCAAAAACTGTGCGCCTCGTCAAAAGCCAAAACTGAACACTTTTTGTGCGTTTCAGCGCTGGTGTGCCCGTCCCTTTCCCTCTATAGTACGCCGTCCTTAAATGGACTGACCAAGTTACCAAGGTGTCGCCGGTTACGTTTTGAACAACAGGGTGGTATTGCCCCCTTCGTTTGACTGCGCCACCTTCGTGCCCTCGCCCAAAGCGATGGCGTCCCACAACCCGAATGTTGAAACTGCCCCGGCATCGCCGTCTGGGGAGCGTGTCAAAGAGAAGTGTGATGAATCGAGCCGTAAAGATCCTGATTGCTGGTATCGCAATCAACCTGTGTATGGGCGTCCTGTACGCTTGGAGTGTTTTCAGCAAAGCCCTGGTAAGCGAACTGGGCTGGTCCAGTGTTGATGCTGGCATGCCTTACACCGTGTCCATCGTAGTCTTTGCGGCCTCTTTGCTGGTTGCCGGGATCCTGCAGGATCGCATGGGCCCACGCCGTATGGTGATCCTGGGCTCAACCATGGTGGGCCTGGGCCTGATCGCCTCCTCTTTCGCCACCTCCGTAGTCGCCCTGGTGCTGACCTTCGGTGTGATGGTCGGCGCCGGCATCGGTTTTGCGTACGCTTGTCTGACGCCAGCGGCAATGAAGTGGTTCCACTCCTCCAAGAAGGGATTGGTTAGCGGCCTGATCGCCGGTGGCTTCGGCATGGCGCCCCTGTACCTGGCGCCAACCACCACGGCACTGATCAACCAATACGGCATCAACAACGCCTTCCTGGCGCTGGGCTGCGGTGTACTGCTGATCGCCCTGCCACTGGCCTTCACCATTGTGAACCCACCGGCGGGCTACACCCCGGAAGCACCGAAAGGCGTGGCCCAAGCGGCCGCCAAAGCCGATGCGGGTAAAGACTACAGCTGGCGTGAGATGGTAAAAACCAAGCAGTTCTACATGCTGTGGGTGATGTTCGCCTTTGCCTCTTCTGCTGGCCTGATGCTGATCGGCAACATCACGACCATCGCCAGCGTTCAAGGCGGGATCGCCAACGCCGCTTTCCTGGTCGCGGCACTGGCGGTATTCAATACCTTTGGCCGTATCGGCATGGGCATGCTGTCCGACAAGATCGGTCGCGTTCAGACCCTGCTGCTGGTATTCCTGCTGCAAGGCGTGAACATGATGCTGTTCCCCATGTTCACCACCGAGATGGGCTTCGTTCTGGGTGCCGCTCTGGCAGGTATCGGTTATGGCGCACTGCTGTCTGTTTTCCCGACCATCACCGCCGATTACTACGGTCTGAAGAACTACGGCTCCAACTTTGGTGTGCTGTACACCGCTTGGGGTGTGTCCGGCTTCATGGGTCCCGTTATGGCCACCGTGGTGGTTGATCAAACCGGCTCCTACGCCATTGCCTACACTGTGTCTGCCATCATGCTGGCTGTTGCCGCTGTACTCGCGGTGATCATCAAGCCCATCGGTGCCGAGTCCAAAGAAGAGAAAGCGGAACTGGCAACGGCCTGATCCGACTTAGCTTCTACGAAAAGCCGACGCCCATGCGTCGGCTTTTTTGATCCTTGCGCTCATGTTACCTTGCCTTCGATCACCGTTAACCTAAGGAAGAAAGGACCCCTATCATGTGGTATATGATCTGCTCCACCGATGTCGATAACAGCCTGCCGCTTCGCAAACTCTCCCGTGAGGCCCACCTCGCCCGTCTCCAAGCGTTACAGGACCAGGGCCGCCTTCTGACCGCAGGTCCACTGCCGGCCATCGACAGCAATGACCCGGGTGAAGCGGGCTTTACCGGCTCACTCGTCATCGCCGAATTCGACTCCCTGCAAGCGGCACAAAGCTGGGCGGACGCCGATCCCTATATCGCGGCAGGAGTCTACGCCCACTCTGTGGTGAAACCATTTAAAAGGGTCTTCGGCTAATGAAGTTCGTCTCCTTCAACATCAACGGTCTGCGAGCACGTTTGCATCAACTCCAGGCCCTGATCGACAAACATCAGCCGGATGTCATTGGCCTGCAGGAGATCAAGGTCGACAACGACCAGTTTCCCCAGGAGGCGATCGAGGCGATGGGGTATCACGTGGTCTTCCATGGCCAGAAAGCCCACTATGGTGTTGCCATGCTGACCAAGCAGGTTCCCCTTGCTGTGCAGTATGGCTTCCCCACCGACCCCGACGACGCACAGCGACGCATGATCATGGTGACAATCGAAGATCCCCAGGGACGACCAGTCCATGTGCTCAACGGTTACTTTCCTCAGGGTGAAAATATCAGCCATGAGACCAAGTTCCCTGCCAAACGTGCCTTTTATGCTGATCTGATGGCCTACCTTGAGGCACATCACTCCACTGAAGAGCAGTTGGTCGTGATGGGTGATATCAACATCAGTCCCACCGATCTGGACATCGGCATCGGCGATAACAACGCCAAACGCTGGCTCAAAACCGGCAAGTGCTCTTTCCAACCCGAGGAGCGCCAATGGCTCAAGCGCCTGCTTGATTGGGGCTTGACCGACAGTTACCGCCACCTCAACCCAAACATATCGGACCGTTTTAGCTGGTTTGATTACCGCTCTAAGGGGTTTGTCGACAATCGGGGGCTACGCATCGATGTGATCCTCACCAGTCCGCCACTCACAGCCCGACTGGAGCAGTCCGATGTTGACTACGAGCTTCGAGCCTTGGAAAAACCCTCGGATCACGCCCCGATCTGGACCCGTGTGAACACTCAGTAGAACAAAAAAGCGATAAATAGGGACGACTTAGGCCAAGCTGAGTCGTTCTTATCTTACAGCCCTGTGTGTTTCCCTCCCTAGCTGTGAATGGCTTTCATTCCGATATTGGCTCTCCGCTTTCGCTAAACCTTTAGGATCTCTCATCACTGTTTTTTTAGCAGAACAGCGACAACACCCCATCAACACTAGGGATACAACCTAAAACCATGTTCATATCAGTTCTGTAAGGACATGATATAGATAGGTATTTATTTCACAAATACTGTGTGCTCGTTCTCACTTTTTGCCATTCTCACTGGCAGGAATTAGCCGCTACTGATATCAATGGACTGCGCTTAAGGAGATTGTTCGGCAGGACCGCCTATTCAATTTGCGCCCTTGACTGAACGCCCTACTAATAAGAACCCTGTTGAGCAGAGGAAAAATACAACAATGAGTCAAGCTCAATTAAACAAAATCATGGAATGCGTTGAGATCTTCCGTGAAGTGTACAGTGAGATCCCACCCCAGACCTGCCTGATGTTTATGCAGGTATGCCAAGAGGAAGGCTGCTCCATTAAGGAGCTTCAGGAGCGCTTTGAGATGTCTCAGGCCAGTGCAAGTCGTAATGCCCGCCTGCTGTCCGATCGGGTCCATTCCGGCCGTAACGGACTGGGCCTGGTGGAGCTGCGTGTGGACGAACAGGACTACCGCATTAAACGCGCCTACCTGACCGAGCGCGGTCGTGAGATCCGTGACCGTCTGGCGGGGATCCTGCACTAAGCGGGATGCCAGTGACAAAAAAGGCTGCTCAAATGAGCAGCCTTTTTTGTCTCTAAGCGGGACCCACTAAACATTAATCGACCCCGCTGACAATGAGCAAAAAGCCCTTTGGTTCAATGAACCGGACTTGAGACCTGAGCAGCTATGGCAGGTCACAACCAGCGTTCTAACGTATCGTCGGCAGATCTCACGACGCCAGACTATGCCAGAAACCGCCTTGGCATTTGCATGGAGCCAAAGGCTCAGACCGGAGGGGAATGACGCGTTGCTTGTGCCTCGCTGCACTCCTTGGTAACACACACGCTAACCAGGAGAAAGACCAACCCGGAGAGTGCCAGTGCCGGGACAATAGGATGCAGTTGCAAGGGTTTGAGTCCCATAGTACTCCAGTACAGGAAGCTCCCCGCTCCCGAAACCATGGACAAAATAGCGCCGCGGGCGGTTGCCTTTGGCCAGAATAACCCCAGGATCAGCGGCCAGAGGAACACAACCTGGAGTACACCAAATGCGGTGAGATTCAGCCAGACGATCATCTCAGGGGGGTCCAGGGCCAGCCAGCCACAGCCCAATGCCAGGCTGATCATCACCCCATAGCTCAACAGGCGTTGCGCCCGCTCACTCAAAGGGCGAAGCCTTTGTACCAGGTCTTTTACCAGGGTCGACCCCGTCTGCAACAACATGGAGTCCACCGACGACATGATCGCGGCCATTGGTGCGGCAAGCAGCAAACCGGCTAATACTGGCGGGAACAGGGTCACCATCAGGGTGGGCAGCACATCATCAGGGCTGGCGAGTTCCGGCAGTATTGGCCGTGCCAGCACCCCTGCCAAGTGGGGCAGTAAAATCACCAAGGAAGAGACCAGGGTTCCCAGGATCATCGCCTGTTTCAGCGCCTTGCCATCGCGCACCGCCATGGCACGTAGTGCCGTATGGGGCAACCCCAGGGTTCCAACTCCTACCAGGATCCAGAACGACAGCAGGAAAGGCCAGGAGAGGAAGTCCTCGGGGCCCCTGGGCGTCAATAAGGCAGGGTCAACCTGGGCGACCTGCTCGGTCAGGTTCGGTAACCCTCCCCCATGCCACAACAGGCCAACGAACAGAGCCAGCATCCCGAATAGCATCACCAGACCTTGCAGCGCATCCGTATAGGAAACCGCTCGAAAGCCGCCCCAAAGGGTATAAACCAAGACAGTGCCCAC
The DNA here is from genome assembly GCF_057219095.1 of Ferrimonas sp. YIN67. NCBI lineage: Bacteria > Pseudomonadati > Pseudomonadota > Gammaproteobacteria > Alteromonadales > Ferrimonadaceae > Ferrimonas > Ferrimonas sp. YIN67. The sequence goes on along the minus strand of NZ_JBXVVJ010000004.1, from coordinate 23,132 downwards.
AAACAGGGCCAGGGCGAACTCGTAGTCCATCCCGGTCATCACCGCCAAAAGGCGGGCGCCTCCGGTGAATTGCACCACGACCATACCGATAAATGCACCGATCAAGCTGATCCCCGAGATCCACAGCAAGGCACTGCTCCGGTATCGCTGATCCAGCACATCGAGAATGGTCACGGCCTGATGACGGCGGGCCAATGCCCAGATCTTGGGACCCACGACCCCCAGGGTCAACATGGCCACGGGCACCTGGATCATTGCCAACAATACCCAGCCCAGACCGAACTTGTAGGCCGCACCGGGTCCGCCTATAAAGGAAGAGGCGCTGGTATAGGTGGTGACCAGGGCCAGGGCCAACAGACCGCCCCCCATAAACTGCCCGCCGAGAAAGTAACGATTGCTAAAATCGCCGTTTGCCTCGGAACGCCTCGCTGCCAGACGCGAGATCAGCAAGGTCACCAGCAGATAGGCCAGGATCGGTAACAGCAGGCCCCAATTAGTCATCCCTGTCACCCCGCAACCACAAGGTAACCGCCACGCTCAAAGACACAGGCGCAACCACACAGGAGATCCAAAACCACAAAGGTAGACCCATCCAGTTACCCGCTTTGCTGAGCCAGAGTGGCCCGGTGATCCAAAGCAGAAAATAGGCCAGCGTCAGCAACAGCGAGCCCTTAGCCAGGCTCGCAGCATTGATCCCCTGCATCATCTCGATTCTTTACCTTAAACAGCAGCAAGTCGCCAATGGTAAGCAATGCAAAACGGGATGCCAAGTAAAGTTCAAAACAGGTCAAACATATTTGGTCAGACCATTAAGAGTGATTCATTTTTGATCCAACCCCGCCAGCTTGACTCCACAGCCACACCGAACGACGAGATCCAGATCACCACAAAACCACACCAGCACAGATTCAGATCACAATTTTTGAATAATTTGTCACCAGCCGAGATTTCAGTCTGCGGGAGCAATGCACCCTCATTGCGGCTGTGGTAATCTTCGCCTTGTAATTTGGTAATACCAATACTTAACAAGTAAACTGCCCCCGGCGACTTACAGGATGCAAAAGGCGGCAGGGTTCACACAAATACATCGGCAGCGCGATATACTCTCAGCTGTGATTGATGTTTGTGGCGAGCTGACCAGGCGAAAACTTGGCGCGTTACCACACAGTTTTACAACCTCCGGCTAAGGCGGGAGGTGCGGCTGAATTGCTCATCCGCTTTTTTCCGACTCCGACGGTACGGGGTCGGCACCGGTTAACCTCGGAATGTACGAGAAAGGTAGATCTCATGACTGATAAAACCGAACAGTTCTCCCAAGCTTGGGACGGCTTCGCCGCTGGCGATTGGAAAACCGAAGTCAACGTCCGTGACTTCATCCAGCAAAACTACACCCCATACGAAGGCGACGAAGCCTTCCTGGCCGGTGCCACCGAAGCCACCAACACTCTGTGGGCCAAGGTGATGGAAGGTATCCGTCAGGAAAACAGCACCCACGCGCCTGTCGACTTCGACACCGATGTGATCTCCACCATCACCGCTCACGACGCTGGCTACATCAACAAAGATCTGGAGACCATTGTTGGTCTGCAGACTGAAGCACCGCTGAAGCGTGCCATCATCCCTAACGGTGGTATCCGTATGGTTGACGGTGCCTGTAAGGTTTACGGTCGTGAACTGGATCCTACCATCAAGGAGTTCTACTCCGAGCACCGTAAGACCCACAACGCCGGTGTCTTCGACCTGTACAGCCAGGACATCCTGCGCTGCCGTAAGTCCGGTGTACTGACCGGTCTGCCGGATGCCTACGGCCGTGGCCGCATCATCGGTGATTACCGTCGTATGGCTCTGTACGGTGCCGACTTCCTGATGAAGGACAAGTACGCTCAGTTCGTCTCCACCCAAGCGGATTTCGAAAACGGCGTTAACCTGTCCGAGACCATGCAGCTGCGCGAAGAGATCGCTGAGCAGCATCGTGCCCTGGGCAAGATGAAAGAGATGGCGGCCAAGTATGGTTTCGACATCGGTCGTCCAGCACAGAATGCCCAAGAAGCGATCCAGTGGACCTACTTCGCTTACCTGGCGGCCATCAAGTCCCAGAACGGCGCTGCCATGTCTCTGGGCCGTGTCTCCACCTTCCTGGACATCTACATTGAGCGTGACATCGCCAATGGCGTACTCACCGAGTCTCAAGCTCAGGAGATGGTTGACCATTTCGTCATGAAACTGCGTATGGTTCGCTTCCTGCGTACCCCTGAGTACGATGAGTTGTTCTCCGGTGACCCAATCTGGGCGACTGAGTCCATGGCCGGTATGGGCACCGACGGTCGTACCCTGGTTTCCAAGACCACTTTCCGCTTCCTGAACACTCAGTACACCATGGGCCCTTCTCCAGAGCCAAACATGACCGTACTCTGGTCTGAGCAATTGCCAGAAGGCTTCAAGAAGTACGCGGCGAAAGTATCCATCGATACTTCCTCCATCCAGTACGAAAACGATGATCTGATGCGTCCTGACTTCCAGTCTGACGATTACGCCATCGCGTGCTGTGTATCCCCAATGGTTGTGGGTAAGCACATGCAGTTCTTCGGCGCCCGCGCTAACTTGGCCAAGACTCTGCTGCTGGCCATCAACGGTGGTGTTGATGAGAAGACCGGCATGCAGGTGGGTCCTAAGATGGAAGCGATCACCGCCGACGTTCTGGACTTCGAAACCGTTTACGCCAAGCTGGATACCTTCATGGACTGGCTGGCCAAGCAGTACGTGACCGCGCTGAACAGCATCCACTTCATGCACGACAAGTACTCTTACGAGTCTGCACTGATGGCACTGCACGATCGCGACGTAACCCGCACCATGGCGTGTGGTATCGCCGGTCTGTCCATCACCGCTGACTCTTTGGCTGCCATCAAGCACGCCAAAGTGAAAGTGATCCGGAACGAAGACGGCATCGCGGTTGACTACGAGATCGAGGGTGATTACCCGAAATTTGGTAACAACGATTCTCGCGTAGATGACATCGCCTGTGAGCTGGTAGAAACCTTCATGAACAAGATCCGTTCTTTGAAGACTTACCGCAACGCGATCCCAACTCAGTCCATCCTGACCATTACCTCTAACGTGGTATACGGTAAGAAGACTGGTAACACTCCGGACGGCCGTCGTGCCGGTCAGCCGTTCGCTCCGGGTGCCAACCCAATGCACGGCCGTGATGAGTCCGGTGCCGTAGCTTCCCTGACTTCCGTAGGTAAACTGCCGTTTGCCCACGCCAAAGACGGGATCTCCTACACCTTCTCCATTGTACCAGGTGCCCTGGGCAAGGATGACAACGGTCGTCGTGCCAACCTGGCTGCCCTGATGGACGGTTACTTCAAGCACACTGAGTCCCGTGAAGGTGGCCAGCACCTGAACGTGAACGTGATGAACCGCGATATGCTGCTGGATGCGGTGGAGAACCCAGAGAAGTACCCACAGCTGACCATCCGTGTATCCGGTTACGCCGTACGCTTCAACGCTCTGACCAAAGAGCAGCAGCAGGACGTGATCACCCGTACCTTTACCAACGCCCTGTAAGGGATAGGTAAAACGGATAGGCCCCACCGGATAACCGGTGGGGCCTTTTTTATGGCCTTTATAAAGCATTTGGGTTATAAATTGTTCGGTCAGGCGCCATATGGCCAGAACTTATGGCCGAACCCGGGGTGTTTTCGTTATCCTAATCCCATAATCAGAGATTATTTTGACGATAGTCACTCTCTACACTGTGAGTCAGGAGTCGATCATGGGCGTCAAGGGACGCGTACATTCTTGGGAGACCTGCGGCACCGTTGACGGGCCGGGGATCCGCTTTATCGTATTTTTACAAGGCTGCTTGATGCGCTGTCTTTACTGCCATAACCGTGATACTTGGGATCTGGATGGCGGCAAAGAGGTCAGTGTCGATCAGATCATGGAGCAGTTAACCAGCTATCGTCACTTCTTTGAAGCCAGTGGTGGTGGCATTACCGCCAGTGGTGGCGAAGCGGCCTTGCAACTTGAATTTGTTCACGAGCTGTTCTCTGCCTGTAAAGCCGAGGGGATCCACACCTGCCTGGACACCAACGGCATGATCCGCAAGCACACTGAGATCGTTGATCAGGCACTGGCCGTGACCGATCTGGTGCTCCTGGACATAAAGCAGATGAACGACACGATCCACCAGAACCTGGTGGGCGTCTCCAATAAGCGTACCCTGCAGTTTGCCGAGTATCTCAACCGGATCGGCAAAAAAACCTGGATCCGCTATGTTGTGGTGCCGGGTTACACCGACGACGATGCCTCAGCACAAGAGTTGGCCGATTTCCTGGCCCCCATGGACAACATTGAGAAAATCGAAATGTTGCCCTACCACGAACTGGGTAAGCATAAGTGGGAAGCGATCGGCGAAACCTATCAACTTGATGGTGTGGCCCCACCGCCGAAAGAGACCATGGAGCGCCTCAAGGCAATCTTTGTCAGTCGTGGCCTAAACGCAAACTACTGAGCATAATCCCTCACTAAGAACCGGCCATGTGCCGGTTTTTTTATGGTTTATCTAGCCCTATCGCATACACTGGAGAAAAGGCAGGCAGCTGAGGTGACGGATGAATGAAGAGCTGAATCTGGTCTTTTCCCTACTCTACGCCGTCTTTCTCGGCTGGATCTTCAAAACCAGTGCCCTGCGCCAAAACTGGCGCTTGCCTACCTATCGCCACCTGTGCCTCGCGGCCAGCCTGGGACTGCTATGTCTGTGGCGGATCCGAGCCGGGATCTACGAAGGGCTGGATCTGCACTTCCTGGCACTGCCACTGATCACCCTGATGTTCGGCTGGCGCAGCGCCATCCTGATCGCCTCCGCCCCCCAACTGATCCTGCTACTCTTTGGTGTCGATCTTTGGTCCAACAGTGCCGGGGTGTTCTGGTTGGGGATCACCCTGCCCATTCTGGCCAGTTACCTCTGGCTAATGCTCTGCCATAATCTGCTACCAAAAAACTTATGGATCTACGTCTTTATCGGTGCCTTCCTCAATGGTGCCCTGGTTTATGCCGTTCGCACCTTTGGCCTCGCCCTCTGGTATCAGGGCAGCTACGACTGGAGCCTGCTACAGGATAACTATTTGATCCTTATCCCTCTGTTCCTGTTTCCCGAAGCCATGCTCAACGGTTTCCCCACCACCCTGCTGGTGGTCTACAAGCCCGAGTGGCTGGCTACGTGGGATGAGAAACGCTACCTGCAGGGGAAAGACTAGATGCTGAGGGGCCAGGTACTGGAAGTCTACGGCTGGGTGCTGAGTACTGGGTGCTGGGTGCTAGGTGCTAGGTGCTAGGTAGAGCATCAAGGCACCGGCCTTTCCTAGAACCCAGGCGCTTCCCTAGAACCTAGACTCTTTGCTGGCACTCGGACTTGGCTCCTGCCCCATAAAGGAACGCCGCCCCAGTGGGGGCGGCGACTCGGTCACAGCACGGCGGTCTTACATGTCACGCCAAAAGGCGGTGTCGAGGCGTCTGAACGCTCGTTCTAACAGGCACGCCATGTGCTGATACTGGGACTGTGGCACCAGAGGCGCCACTTCGCAACCGGCTTCCACCAATCGCGCTCTAACCTCCTTACACCAGCTTAAAACGGATAACGGTAGAGGTTGTACCGACCGCCATCCTAACCAGTATAGACCTTGCAGCGGTAGACTGACGATTAACAAGGCTTGTGCCAGGGCCAAGCCCATCACCTCATTACCCAACAACATGAGTTGAAATGCCAGACCGACCATGGCCACGACAGGCAGCCAAGTCAGACCAAAGCGAGTAGCTTTGATCACCCTAAATTCAGGAAAGCGATTACCCAGCTCAGGGTTTAACGGCCAAACCTTCATATAATGGTGGCCCGCTTTGAGTCGTTTAAGGAGTTGCATGAATAAGATTGCCCTTGCTAAGTGAAACCGATCACAGACTGCGAACTCTTACACCGTAGCACAATTCCTACGCGGCCGTAATCGGGTAAAATGGTCTTACCTTAGGCGGCTGTGTGATCCTTCTCCGTGAACTTGTTTCAGGACGTGAACCATCACACAAAACTGCCACGACTATACTGATAGTTTTCTATCACTTTACGGTGCCGGGCTGACGTCATGTTGGCTGGTCTGGCAAACAACATACTCCTTTAGGTGTTGAAATAATGAGCAAACTTGTTCTGGTTCTTAACTGTGGTAGCTCCTCTCTGAAATTTGCCGTTCTGGACGCGCAAACCGGTGACGAGCACCTGTCTGGTCTGGCTGAGTGCTTCAACTTGGTTGACGCCCGTATCAAATGGAAGCTGGACGGTAAAAAAGACCAAGCGGATCTAGGTGCCGGCGCAGCCCACCGTGAAGCTCTGGACTACATGGTTAACACCATCCTGGCTAGCAAGCCTGAGCTGGCTGAACAGCTGGTTGCCATTGGTCATCGCGTGGTACATGGCGGCGAGAAGTACACCAAGTCCGTGCTGATCGACGACGCCGTACTGGCCGGTATCGAAGAGTGTGCCACCCTGGCCCCACTGCACAACCCGGCTGCCCTGATCGGTATCCGTGCCGCCAAGGCCTCTTTCGCTGGCCTGCCACAAGTTGCCGTTTTCGACACCGCATTCCACCAGACCATGCCTGCCGAAGCGTACTCCTACGCTATCCCGCAGAAGCTGTACCGCGAGCACGGCATCCGTCGCTACGGCATGCACGGCACCAGCCACCTGTTTGTTGCCGGTGAAGCTGCCAAAGCCCTGGGCAAAGACGCTGCCGATACCAACGTGATCTCCTGCCACCTGGGTAACGGTGGTTCCATCACTGCCGTACGCAACGGCAAGTCCGTTGATACCTCCATGGGTCTGACCCCACTGGAAGGTCTGGTCATGGGCACCCGCTCTGGTGATCTGGATCCAGCCATCGTCTTCCACCTGGTAGACAACCTGGGTTACACCCTGACCGAAGTCAACAACATGCTGAACAGCCAATCCGGCCTGCTGGGTCTGTCCGAGCTGACCAACGATTGCCGCGGCATCGAAGAAGGCTACCAGGAAGGCAACAAGGGCTGCGTACTGGCGATGGAAGTGTTCTGCTACCGTCTGGCCAAGTACATCGCTTCCTACACAGTGCCTCTGAAGCGTGTTGATGCCATCATCTTCACCGGCGGCATCGGTGAGAACTCCGACCTGATCCGTAAGAAGGTACTGGAGCACCTGACCATCTTTGGTTACGAAGTTGACGAAGAGAAGAACCTGGCTGCCCGCTTCGGTGGCGAAGGTGTGATCACCAAAGACGGCACTCCTGTTGCTATGGTGATCCCAACCAACGAAGAGTACGTGATCGCATCCGATGCTCTGAGCCTGATCTAAACTCAGACGCAAAGTTCGGGCTCCTTCGGGAGCCCGTTTTTGGTGACAAGAGGAAATTATGTCCCGAGCAATTATGTTGGTCCCGGTCGGTACCGGGGTAGGCCTGACCTCCGTCAGCATGGGTATGGTCCGTGCCCTGGAGCGTCAAGGCGCTAAAGTAAACTTCTTCAAACCTATCGCCCAGCAACGTCCTGGCGATATGGGCCCAGAGCGCTCCACCACCATCCTGGGTACCTCCCCGACCATCAATCCGCCAGAACCCCTGTCCATGGCGTTTGCGGAGAAGTGCATCACTGCCGGCGACACCGACGTGTTGCTGGAGGAGATCGTTGCCACCGCCAAACCGACCGAAGCCGATACCGAGGTACTGGTTGTTGAAGGTCTGGTACCAACGTCTGGCCACCCGTTCGCCAACACCATGAACGCACGCATCGCCAAGGCGATGGATGCCGACATCGTGCTGGTGATCAACCCGGGCGCGGATTCCGCAGCCCAGGTACAGAGCCGTCTGGAAGTGGCTGTCAATAATTTTGGCGGTAAAGCTAACAAGCGGATCCTGGGTGCCATCGTCAACAAGATTGGTGCTCCGGTTGATGAATCTGGCCGTGCCCGCCCAGATCTGTCCGAAGCCTTCGATCACGACAACGTGGTCCGTGGCAGCCAGTCCGAGATGTTCCAGCTGTCCGCCAACAGCCCGGTGCCTATCCTGGGTGCCATTCCCTACAACCTGGGGCTGGTTTCCCCACGCGCTTCCGATCTGGCCAAACACCTGGGTGCCCGCATCGTCAACGCTGGCGACATGAACAGCCGTCGTCTGCGTCGCGTCAGCTTCTGTGCCCGCTCCATTCCGAACATGATCGGCCACCTGCAGGCCGACTCCCTGCTGGTGACCTCTGCCGACCGTGAAGACGTTGTCGTGTCCGTGTGTCTGGCGGCCATGAACGGCATGAAGCTGGGTGCTCTGCTACTGACCGGTGGTTATGAGCTGGACGAACAGGTAGAGCGTCTGTGTCAGCAAGCCTTCGATACCGGCCTGCCGGTCTTTATGGCGGACACCAACACCTGGCAGACCGCCCTGAATATCCAAAACTTCAACCATGAGATCCCACTGGACGACATGGAGCGTATCGAGGAGTCCCAGAACTTTGTGGCCTCACACATCGATCGCAAATTTGTGGAAAGCCTGACCGACAACTCCAAGCGCGAGCGTCGCCTGAGCCCACCGGCTTTCCGTTACCAGCTCACCGAGTTGGCCCGTAAGGCCGGTAAGCGCGTCGTGCTGCCGGAAGGTGATGAGCCGCGTACCATCAAGGCCGCCGCCATCTGTGCCGAGCGCGGCATCGCCGAGTGTGTCCTGCTGGGTAACCCGGCCGAGATCCGCCGCGTTGCCGAGCAGCAGGGTGTGACTCTGGGCGAAGGGATCGAGATCATCGACCCAGAAGTCGCTCGTGAGCGCTACGTTGCGCCGATGTGCGAACTGCGTCGCAACAAGGGCCTGACTGAAGTCGTTGCCCGCGAGCAGCTGAAGGACACCGTTGTCCTGGGTACCATGATGCTGGCCGAAAACGAAGTGGACGGCCTGGTATCCGGTGCGGTGCACACCACGGCCAACACCATCCGTCCACCGCTGCAGCTGATCAAGACCGCCCCAGGCTCCTCCCTGGTGTCGTCCATCTTCTTCATGCTGCTGCCGGATCAGGTTCTGGTCTACGGCGACTGTGCCATCAACCCGGATCCGAATGCCGAACAGCTGGCCGAGATCGCCATCCAGTCCGCAGACTCCGCCAAATCCTTTGGTATCGAGCCTAAGGTTGCGATGATCTCTTACTCCACCGGCAGCTCCGGCTCCGGCGCCGACGTAGAGAAGGTGCGTGAAGCCACCCGCCTCGCCCAGGAGAAGCGTCCAGATCTGGTGATCGACGGCCCGCTGCAGTACGACGCGGCCGTAATGCCTAACGTTGCAGCCTCCAAGGCTCCAGACAGCCCAGTTGCAGGTAAAGCGACCGTCTTTGTGTTCCCAGATCTGAACACAGGCAACACCACCTACAAGGCGGTACAGCGCTCCGCGGATCTGATCTCCATCGGTCCTATGCTGCAAGGCATGCGCAAGCCGGTGAATGACCTGTCCCGAGGTGCCCTGGTGGAAGACATCGTCTACACCATCGCATTGACTGCGATTCAGGCCAACGCCTAATGAAAAAGCCGGACTCCTTGAGTCCGGCTTTTTTCTGTCCAAGGCCCTTACTTTGCCCTATTTAAGGGCATCTCGCGTTGCCTGGTGCAAAACTAAACTAAGCAAAAAACTCTTTGCAATGAATAGGTTGAAAGTAATGCACCGGCGTTTCAACAGGCTTGTCCACAGATTCTGTGGATAACCTCAGGCCGGCTTAAGTTATCCCATTAAGCACCAGATCACGGTAGCTGATCATCCCCACTATGGTATCCCCGTCCACCACGGGTGCCTGATTGATACCAAAGCGCTCAAATAAACGGGCGCAATAGCGCATTTGCATGGTACTGGGCACGGTGATCACGGGTTTTGACATGATCTCGTAGAGATTGACCCGCCCGGGGGCGCGATTTTTCGCAATCACCTGTTTGCCAATGTCGGACAGGAGCACTAGGCCATATTCATCGCCTTCGTCTCGCTTGGCCACCACCACAGCTTCAGCACTTTCCCGGCGCAACCTTTCCACCGCCTCAGCCACCGTATGTAAACCATCCATCTGTACCCAGCGATCACTCATCACCTGCTGTACCGATGTCCGAGTCGTCATAATTTATCCTCCACCGTCTCACTCAGACTTTCAATCTGGTGAGCCACGCCCACCACATCCTCTACATCCAGCTGCAAGGCAATTCCTGTGCCCGGCGTGTGGTCAAAGTTACCTTCCTTTGCCAGGGTTTCCAGGACCGAGCGGGCCAGGTGTTCCTCCACCACAAACAGTAAGACATCCCGCTGCAGTTCCAGATTCAAACCAAAGAAGGTCTTCTTAGGCTTCAACCCTTCACCCCTGGCGTGGTTGATCAGGGTAACACCGGTTGCCCCAGCATCACGCGCAGCCTGGATCAAAGCCGTCGATTGAGTATCATCGACGAAAGCGACTATCAATTTGAAGCGCATTGTGTACCTCGCTTTTCCTGGCGACTGCGCCGCCACTCCATTAACTGGGCATACCCCATTACCGTCATGATGGGAAACAGACTAGCAAAGGCGATCAGGCCAAAACCATCGATTAAGACACTGCGACCCGGTATCGCACCGGCCAGCCCGAGGCCCAGGGCTGCGACCAGAGGCACAGTCACCGTGGAGGTCGTCACGCCACCTGAGTCATAGGCCAGGGGAATGATCATGGCTGGGGCGTAGCGAGTCTGGATCACCACGACCAGATAGCCGGTCAAAATATACCAATGGATGGGATCCCCCACCACGATTCGGTAGCAGCCTAAAGAGATCCCCGTCGCTACCCCCACGGCAACAGCCAATCGAAGGCCCCAGGGGCGAATGCTTCCTCCGCTAATCTCATCGGCCTTCATCGCCACCGCGATCAAAGAGGGCTCGGCAATCGTTGTCGCAAAACCTATTGCGAAAGCAAACAGATAAACCCAGTAATAATCGATCCAATGATCCGGTTTCCCCAGGAAAGCTGGGGAAGTGAGTTGCTGGGCCATCACCTCCCCCAAAGGAAACAGCGAGTGCTCCAGCCCCACCAGAAACAAGGCCAGGCCCAGTACCACGCAGCCCAAACCCAAGAGTTTTTGCCGCACCTGGGCAATCGGCTGGCGCAAGACCACAAACTGGAAGCCAAAAAGCACAAGAACAATGGGCACCACATCAAGCAGGGTCTGCAGGAAGGTTGCGCCGATCTCGCTTATCCAACCCATGGTAATAGGATCCCAAAGAGGAGCACAAAAATAATGGGCAGCAGGGAGGCAAAGGCGATCAAGCCAAACCCGTCCAGCATCGGATTACGCCCCTCGATACTGTGGGCCAATCCCACTCCCAGGGCGGTAACGAGGGGGACGGTAATGGTGGAGGTGGTCACGCCTCCAGAATCGTAGGCGATACCGATAATCGAATCCGGGGCAAACAAGGTAAGCACCATCACGGTCAGGTAGCCACCGATGATCATGTTGGGGAGGGACCAAGCTAGCAGGATCCGCAATACCCCCAACACGATAGCGCAGCCCACGGATAAGGCCACCACAGAGCGTAGCTGGTTGGCATAGAGCTCCTGGGCTTTAGCACTGGCTTCAATCTCACCGGCTTCGGCCGCCACTTCTGCCGCTTCCTCCGCCACGGCGATAAGGGCGGGCTCGGCCACTGTTGTGCCAAAGCCCAGCAGGAAAGCAAACAATAACAGCCAAAAGACGGATCCCTTTCGAGCAAAAGCCTGGGCAAGGGACTCGCCGATAGGAAACAGTGCCAGCTCCAGCCCATAGATGAACAGGGTCAGCCCAGCCACGACCAGGAACATGCCCAGGAGTATCGTGGCCACCCCAGGTAAAGGCTGCGCCAGCACACCCCATTGGAAAAACACCACCACCAACACGATGGGAAGCAGGTCCCTCATACTGTCCAAACCGGTGCGATAGAGCTGTACCCGTTTCAATCGCCCTCCAGGCAACGTCATCCCCAACACACAGTTAACCATATATCAACAACATTGTCCGATGATCCTGATCAAGGCGAAGGGGGGTTGATCTTCCCCTGACTGCCCCCTATCGTAGCCGGGACATTGGGAGAAATTAATGATCAGAACCTTTTGCACTTTGCCCCTGTTGCTGGTGCTAACCCTGCTTACGGGATGCAAGCCGACCGTCGTTGAGCCCAAACCGGAAACCACCGCCTTGCGCTTTTTTCATGCTCTCTATGTCGAGCAAGACCTTCCCCTCGCTCTCTCCCTGGTCGAGCCTGAACTGGCGCAACTAATGCGCCACTATCGCGTCGCCAGCCAGATCCAGCGCAATGTGATCGGACTGGCCCTGACGGATGTCGAACTGGCCATCACAGAGGTGGATATCGATTTTTTCCGACGCCGAGCCAGTGAGGTCGAGATCCTGGTCCAGCTACGCGGTTATCAGGGCACTCGCTATGTGATCGACGATCGACGAGTGAAGCTGAAACGCAAAGAGGATCGCTGGCTGATCACTCGACTCTACAGCGATCCATTCAAAACCAACGGCTAAGGCTCTTTGGTGATCTGCCCACCCGCGGCACTCCCCTCACGTCGGGGATCCGCCGCCCCAAGCCAACCCCGCTCCGTTCGCCGGATCACCTGAACCCCACTATTGAGTTCGCCTAACTTCACCTGATAACCCAAGTCTTCCATTTGCCCAGCCAGCGCCTCCTGGCCCCGACCGGCCTCGAGCCGCAAATAGTCGTTACGATGACTCAACCTGGGCAGCGCCAAAGCCTCATCCAGAGGCAATTGCCAGTCCAGCAGTGCAATCAGCATCTGACTGACATAGCTGATGATCCGGCTTCCACCTGGTGAGCCCAGGGCCAACACGGGTTGCCCATCTGCGGCCAACACCAGGGTTGGTGCCATGGAAGAACGAGGCCGTTTCCCTCCTTCTACCCGGTTGGCTGCCGGGTGCCCAGGCTCCCCAGGATGCAGGGAGAAATCGGTCAACTGATTATTGAGCAAAAAGCCCCCCACCATCAGTGAAGAACCAAAAGCCATCTCAATACTCGAAGTCAGACTGAGAAGGTTACCCTGGCTGTCGGCCATCACCATATGGGTCGTCGAGGGCAGCGGGGCCGTATGATCCGGGCCAAAGGTAAGGGAAAACTCTCCGGCCTCGACCTTTCCGCCATCGTGTAACAGCGGAAGCTGACGCTTTCTCGCCATCAAATATTCCCTGTCGAGCATCTCCTTAACCGGGACTGCCACATGATCCGGATCCGCCAGATAACGGGCTCTGTCGGCATAGGCAACACGGGAAACCTGGCTAAACCTGTGGGTGAACTCACTCCCACCAGGAGCCATCATGGCCACATTGGTGGGCGACAACATGGTCATGATCTGGCCAACGGCAATCCCCCCTGAGCTCGGTGGTCCCATTCCACAGATCTGATATTGCCGATAGCGACTGCAGATGGGTTCACGCCAGCGCGGTTGATATGTCTGCAGATCACTCTGCGTCATTTGCCCGGGACGGTCCGGATCTGTCCGAACCGCCTCTACGATCTTATGGGCCAGGGTACCTCCATAGAACGCTTGGGGGCCCTCATTGGCAATAGCCTCCAGAGACGCCGCCAGTTCAGGGTTGCGAAGCCTATCTCCGGCACTAAGCCAGCTCCCCTTTGGCGCAAAGTAGTCCCGTGCTGAACCGCGTCGGCTCAAGCCGGGATTGATCTCTTTGGCCAGCAGGGAGGCCAGTCGAGGTGACACCTCAAACCCCTCTCGAGCGAGGGCGATGGCCGGTTCAAACAGCTCTGGCCAGGGCAAGCGTCCATAGCCTTGATGCGCCTCGTACAGTGCTGCAATGACGCCCGGAACTCCCACAGAGCTGCCTCCCACCACCGCTTCCATCCATGGGACAGGCCGAGCCTGGTCATCCAGAAACAGGGACGGGGTCGCCGACACAGGGGCTTGTTCTCGGCCATCCAGGCTGAGCACCCGTTTCTGGGCTGCATCCCAATAGAGCATAAACAATCCCCCACCAATCCCTGACGATTGAGGCTCGGTTAGGGTCAGCACCATCTGGGCTGTGATGGCGGCGTCCACGGCACTCCCCCCTCGGTCTAGTATTTGACGGGCTGCCTCCGTGGCGTAGTGATTGGCCGTCGCAGCCATATAGTCCCGTTCCTCAACAACAGGTTGTCTCGCAAAGCCGGTAGCCGCTTCAGGCTCACGCTCCGCTCCCTGGCATGCCCATACCAGCCCCAACCACAATAAGGCGCTCCAACGCATATCAGGTCCTTGAAATAACACATGAGTTCTCAGTCTACGCCAACCCGGATCGGTCGTGCACCAACAGCGGGATCCCACCGATACAAAAACAGCGACCCTTGGGTCGCTGTTCTTCGAAGACTGCCGGGATGATTAGTCCAGAAAGGCCTCATCATCCAGATCGGTAGGCAGCTGCTCTGCCACTTCATCCTGAACCTGATAATACGCGTCCTGATAATCCTGCATGTCATTCCCCAGTTCTTTGCCAACTTCCATCACAAATACCTCTCAATGGATGTGGCGCCCTTCACACCACAAATCAATTATTAACAGCTTTTCACACCCAATCAAGATAAGTTTTTGTTTTTATTCTTATTGGCGTTTTATTACATGCACTTTCTTACAAGCCCTTGTTTTCATCACGCGAAGTAGAGAAAGTGTTAGTAAGAATCCATCAAGCCCTATGGGTAACCCGGCACAAGCTCGACAGAGTGACAGGAAGGAAAAGAGGAAATGGCACGCTCGTTAGCGTGCGGCCCACAAGATTTATGGGCCGATGGAAACCATCCAATAGGGTTCAGATCAACGGAAGTGGGTCAACCCGTTGCTCCGCACCCAGCACTGGTATTGGATGGGCGTGATCACTCTTCCCGTTTGCGATAACGCAGTACCTTTAATCCCCGATCCGCATCGATCTCGGGAAAACTATCCGGGTTGGCCAACTGCTCGACATATGCCAACGAGGGGGCAGACTGAGCCACCTGCTCACGCAGAAATGCCCGACTCAGTTCAGGCGCATTGAGGCATAACAGAGCTTCACCACCGGGACTGAGCAGCTCAGGCAAGCGGCGCAACATGCGGGGATAGTCTTTGGTGGCGATGAAACTGCCCTGCTGAAAGCTTGGGGGATCGGCCACGATCAGATCAAAGGGCCCCAGTTTCTTCAATTTACCAAACGTCTTAAACAGATCGTGCCCTAAATAACGCACTTTCGCATCGAAGCCGTTTTTCACATGATTGCGCTTACCCTGACCCAGCGCAGGTTTGCTCATATCCAGATTCACCACCTCCTTGGCGCCCCCATCCATGGCATACACAGAGAAAGCGCAGGTATAGGCAAACAGATTGAGGACCTTTTTCCCCCTGGCGTGCTGGCGCACCCACTCCCTCCCCTTGGCCATATCCAGGAACAACCCATGATTCTGGCCCCGAAGCAGATCCAGTTCAAACCACAATCCCCCCTCCTGCACCCAGTGCGGTTTCGGAGGTGGCGTACCGATACAGTGGGTCTGGGCCGGGCTTTGATGGCGATCCTGCCAGATCAGACTCAACGGAGCCGGACTGACCCCATGCCACCAGGTGCCCAGCTGAGCCAGGAGTTCGGCCTTGTCCTCTTCACTCAATGGACAAAAGTGGGTGAACAGCAGCGACGGGGCCAGGTAGTCCAGGGTCAGCCCTTCCAAGCCGGGGAAACAGTGCCCCCGGCCATGGAACAAACGGTGGCAGCCGGACTCCGGCAGCTGCGCCGGTAAGTGAGGAAGCAGTTGCATGTAAGGTGCTCATTATTCGACAGGGGCTTGAGGCTCTGCGGAGGCCACGACCGGCTTAGGATCCCCCTCCAGCAACACGGCCAGCCAGCGGCCGTCATTGGAGGACTCCAGCCCGATCTTAACGATCATGGTCAGGGGGACCGACAGCAGCATACCGACGGAGCCCAATAGCCAGCCCCAGAAAATTAAGGAGAGGAAGACTACCAGAGTCGACAGGCCAAGGGTACGCCCCATCAACCTGGGCTCGACAACATTGCCCATTACCATATTCGCCGCGACGTAGACACTGGCGGATGCAGCCGCCGCACCGACACCAAACTGAAGAAAGGCCAGCGCCACCGCAGGCACCGCCGCGATAATAGAGCCAATATTCGGGATGTAGTTAAGCAGGAAAGCCACCAGGCCCCACAGCAGGAAATAATCCACACCGATCAGGTACAAGCCCAACCCACAGAAAACCCCGGTTGCTAGGCTAACCAAGGTTTTGATCGCCAGGTAACGATTAACCGAATCCAGAAAACGATCGATCTGTTGCAGCCGCATCTCCGGATCGTCCAAAGCGTAGTGCAGCTTGCGATTGAGGCCGGATGCCTCAAACAACATAAAGACCACCGCCAATACAATCAACAGGGTGTTGGCCATCAGGTTGCCCAAGCCTGACAGGATGTCCGTCGCCAAGCTCATGGCTCGGCTGGGATCAAACTGTTCCCTGAGCTGTTCGGTCGACAGGTGGATATTGAACTGACCAAGGAAGTCGATCATCGGCTGGAACTGACCGGTCAACTGCTCCCGATATAGCGGCAGCTGGCTGCGAAAATCCGCAATGGAGCTGCCCACCAGGGTCCCCATCCACAGGCTTAGCAAAACGACTAGGGCAATCACCGCCAGAATGGCAATGCCCCTTGGCAAGTAGGCCCGCATCAATAATCTCACCAAAGGTGAGCAGATGATGGCAATAAACATCGCCAATAAAAATGGCACCACGATAGCACTGGCCGCCTTGATCCCGGCGAAGATGACGACCAGGGAGGCTACCGTCATTGCACTGCGCGAGGCCATTGAGACTTGATTAAGGGGGGACGGAGCCATTAGTTTGGTTACCGAACGCTAGGGAATATGGTGGATATTATGATGCAAAACCAGGCAGTTATTCGAATAAAAAATCTTCGTTTGCGCACTTTTATCGGCATTAATGATGAGGAGATCCAAAACAAACAGGATGTGGTGATCAACGCAACTATCGTTTATTGTGCCAAACGTGCAGCCAACAGCGATAATATGACGGATGCGCTCAACTACCGTACCATCTGCAAAGCCATCATTGCACTGGTAGAAAACAACCGCTTCAGCCTGCTGGAGAAACTCACATCGGATGTGCTGGCCCTGTGTCGTGAGCACCATTGGGTCGACCAAGCTACAGTAGAAATAGATAAACCCCACGCTCTGCGTTTTGCCGACTCTGTCTCCATGCAGTTGACTTGGCAACGGGAGTAAGTAGATCCGAGGTACCTTGAATGAAGATCCTGATCACCGGGGGCACTGGTTTTATCGGCCGTGCCCTGATCGACGCCCTGCCCCAACACCAATTTACCGTACTCAGTCGGGATGTCATTAAAGCTGAGGCGCAACTTGGCAGCCAGCATCAGTATCTTCGCTCCCTCGCCACTTTGACCGATCTCAACGGCTTTGATGCCGTCATCAACTTGGCGGGGGAACCCATCGCCGAGGGGCGTTGGACTACGCGAAAGAAGCGCACGATCTGTGACAGTCGCTGGCAAACCACGGCGAAATTGACGGCGCTGCACGACAACAGCACCCAACCTCCTGCCGTGTGGATCAACGCATCCGCCATTGGGATCTATGGCCCTCGGGATCCCGAACCGGTGGACGAGAGTACCCCGGTCCACGCACTGGATTTTGCCGCCCAGGTCTGTGAGCGTTGGGAGCAACTGGCCCAACGCACCGCCGGGCGATCTCGACTTTGCATTTTACGCATCGGCCTGGTGCTCCATCCTGAAGGCGGGGTACTGAAGAAGATGCTGCCAGCCTTCCGACTGGGGCTCGGCGGCCCCATGGGCAGTGGCAAGCAGATGGTATCCTGGATCCACAGGGAAGACCTTATCGCCCTGATCATCTACCTGCTGCATCACGACAGTGCCGCTGGTGTGTTTAACGCCACCGCCCCCCATCCGTTAACCAATGCTCGCTTCAGTGGAATGCTGGCCAAGACTCTGCACCGACCAGCCTTGTTACCCATGCCAGCTTTTGCCCTGCGACTGGCTTTGGGGGACATGAGTGAGTTGCTGCTGACCGGGCAGGCCGTCCTTCCCAAGGCCGCCGAAATGGCTGGCTTTACCTTTCAATATCCGATGCTGGAGGATGCATTGGCTTCGTTACTGGCGCCCTCACCATCCCCCTGAGCCGAGGAAAACTCGCGGCTTTGGGCTCCATCGCATGCACGGGCTCAAGCCCCCCTATGCAGTGCGCTGCAACAGCTGGGCGCAGCGGTTGGCCAGCAGACGCCGACAAGCCCACAGCCCCAGCAAGCCAATCACGCTGGCACCGAGCAAGGGAATGCTCCACCACCAGTGCCAGTGAGGCTGGATCTGCAAGTCAAACACCCGTGTCTTGATCAACACCAGCAGCAGCTCAGCCACCATCACAGCCAATACTCCGGACACTGCACCCAGCAGCATGAATTCACAACCAATGGCCGCCTTGAGCAAGCTTCCCCTGGCGCCTAAGGTACGCATAATGGCCAGTTCCTGGCGCCGAGACGCCATTCCGGCTTCCGTCTGGGCCATCAACAGCAGACTTGAGGCCCCCCCCACCACCAGCAAGACCCACCCCAAGGCCAAAGAGACTTGATCGACCACCCCCCTTAACTGGGCAATCATGGCACCAACATCGATCACCGACACCGTGGGAAATTCGCGGACCAACACCGACACCAGCTCAGGTTGTGCTTGTGGATGCTTAAAGCTGGCGATAAAGGTAGGAACAAAGGACTCCAGCATCACGGGGGGAAAGATAAAAAAGAAATTTGGTTGCATGGTTTCCCAGTTCACCTGTCGCAGGCTGGTTACCGTCCCACTTACCTCCCGGCCATCAATAACAAAGCTCAGCCTATCGCCCAGCGTGATCCCCAACCGCTCAGCCACTTCCGACTCCACCGAGATTTGATCGGTCGCCTCAGGTTCAAACCATTCTCCAACCAAAAGCGGATTATTGGGTGGCAGTTCCCTTCGATAGGTCAGGTTAAGCTCCCGTCCGATCCCCTCACGCCCCTGTGTAGACTCTGCCTCTTTGGTTACCCGCTGGCGCACGGTTTCTCCGTTGATGGCAGAAAGGCGCCCACGGATCACTGGATAGAGATCCGTGGCAGACACCTGTCGACTCATAAGGAAATCTGACACTTCCTGGCGTAAGTCCGGCGCGATATTCACAAGAAAATGATCCGGCGTCCCCTCCGGTAGCTGGCGTTGCCAGTCCTCCAACAGATCCTGGCGCAAAGCTAAGACGGTCAGCAGCAACATCAAAGCCACCGTAAAGCCGACCAGTTGCAACAGGTTCTCGCGCGCCCGTCGCCGCAGTCCGGCCAAGGCCAACTGCAGGGGAGAGCCCGTTCTCACGCCCAACTGTCGCCCCCAGGCCAGCAGCACAAAGGCAACTCCAGAAAGCAGCAGCGCCAAGGCGCCGGCACCAACAAGCATTACCCAGGTCATCGTCCAGTTACCGCTGTACAACCAAGCGAGCAATGCCAGTGATGACAGCGCTAAGAACCCGTTGATCCAACCAGCGATCCCAACAGGCTCCAGATCTCGGCGAAGCACGCGCAGCGGTGCCACCTTCAGCAGGCGCAACATGGGATACAGAGTAAAACCTACGGCCGTGATCAAACCGGTTGCTGCCCCCAGCAGCAGAGGCCTTAAGCCAACCCCATCCCCCATGGGCACCGCACCGGGTAACACACTGGCCATCCCCCGAGCCAAAAGAACGCCAAGCAGCAAACCGATGCTGATCCCCAGTACAGCGGTCAACCCCAGGTGAAATGCAAAGATCCTGCGGATCTGACGATGTTGCGCCCCCAAGGTTTTCAGCATGGCCACCACGTCGTAATGCCTTTGACAGTAGCGCCTCGCTGCAACGCCGACGGCAGCACAGGCCAGTGCGATCCCAAGCAGGGTCGCCATCAACATAAAGCGCTCTGCACGATTGATGGCACGCGATAGCGGGGAGCCCTGGTTACGGACATCAAGCCAGCGCTGGCTGGTGGTCAATTTAGCAAGCAGCCAGTCCTCAAAAGCGGCAACCGACTTTGCACTGCCAGCAAATTGGTAACTCCAGGACAATCGACTTCCCGGCTGGACTACGCCGGTCTGTGCCACATCCTGCATTCTCATCAGGATCACTGGTGCCGATGCAAAGACGTTAAATCCCCCATCGGGCAAGCGAGAAAAGGCGCCGCCTACGATAAACTCAGCATCGCCTAATTCGATGAGTTCCCCAACTTTTGCCTGCGAATGCAGTCGACTGTCTATCCATACGGAACCAAGCTTCGGCAAAGAACCGGTTAGCGTTGTTAATGGCTCAATCTCTCCCTTTAAGGGATAGGGATCCGAAACCGCTTTAACCGAGACCAACTTCAGCCCTTCTCCCATAAACGCCATCGACTGAAACGAGAGGATCTCAGCCACTGAGAGACCCAGATCCCTTGCCTGTTCCAACCAACGGCGATCCACAGCCTGAGGAGACTGGAGTACCCTGTCCGCCGCAAGAAACTGAGATGCTTCTTCCACCAGCCCCTGCTTGAGCCGCTCTGAGACCAGGCCAAGACTGGTCACCGAAAGGACGGCCAGGGCCAGGGCTGCGGTGATCAAGCGCAGTTGCCCTCCTCTGAGTTCCCGTCGAAACAGACGCCACGCCAACCCCCACTGCATCATACGACCTCCAACAGCCCGGCCTTCATCTCGACCTGTCGTTGGCATCGTTGCGCCAGCTCAAGATCATGGGTCACAAGCACCAAGGTGGTACCCAGTTCCCGATTAAGCTCAAACAAGAGGTCTTCTACCAGTGCACTGTTGGCATGATCCAAGTTACCTGTCGGTTCATCGGCAAACAAAATCTGAGGCTGGCTGGCAAAGGCTCTGGCGATGGCAACGCGCTGCTGCTCTCCTCCGGAGAGCTGATTGGGAAAATGATCAAGGCGATCAGCCAAGCCAACTCTCTTAAGCAACGCGCGCGCGCTCCCCTGCGCCCCGCTTCGTCTTGCCAACTCCAGTGGCAGCATGACGTTTTCCAAGGCGGTGAGGCTGTCTACCAGCATAAAGGATTGAAAGATGAAACCGACTCTTTGAGCACGAAGGGCAGCCCTTCCCTCCTCATCCAGTAGGTGCAACGGAGCGCCAGCCAACCAGATCTCGCCTTCGCTAGCGCGATCCAACCCGGCCAGCAATGACAACAGAGTCGACTTCCCAGCTCCGGAAGGGCCCGTCACCGCGACGGACTCTCCTTTCTTGACTTCCAAGTTCACGCCACTGAGGATGGACAGAGTGCCATCCAATGTGGCGACCTGGTGGGTCAATTCCACGGCCTTAATGGCCAACTCATTTGGAGGAGAGATCATAGTGAGGCATTCCTTGCAGCTCGTTTTAATTGCCTTTTTCATGGGAGTCAGCCCGTTCGTATGGGGCAAACCCGTCTCCATTCTAATACTGGGAGACAGCCTTAGTGCAAGTTATGGTATGAACGAGCAGGAGGGCTGGGTACAGATCCTTCAAAGAAACTTAGTGGATACTCACCTGATCAATGCCTCTGTCAGTGGCGAAACGACAGGAGGGGCACTTCGACGATTGCCGAGTCTGCTTAGCAACCATCAACCTGACTGGGTCTTTATTGAACTCGGAGGCAATGACGGTTTGCGAGGCTTCCCCCTTCCTGTCACAGAGAGAAACCTTAAAGAAATCATTCAGGTTAGCCAAGAGGCCGGAAGCAATGTCATGGTATCGAAGATCGAGCTTCCACCCAATTATGGCCGGCGATACACCCAAGCCTTTCGAAAGATCTTTCTTGATGCTGCAGAGCATTACGACGCGCAGCTTATCCCTTTCTTTATGGCTGATATCGCCATCGATCCCAACTTGATGCAAGCCGATGGGATCCATCCTAATCGAAAAGCCCAGCCCTTAATCGCCGAGTTTTTAAAGCCTTGGTTTGAGTCTGTGCATACCCCTGACTCAAGCCTAGATCCACTGTCGGGCTCCCCTCACAGAGCACAGTGACCACTCAATCAGCTCTTTATACAGTAAAAGAAGGGCAATCTGTTCGGCAGGAAGTTGGGGCAAAGGGGTTTCTGTCGGGGACAGTAGAGTTCAACATCCGGTACAAACGACAAAAAGCCACCGTAAAAACGGTGGCTTTTCGAAAGCGGCTTACCCAAGAGGTAAGATAACTGGCGTCCTGTACAGGATGCGCCCCTGTTATCAACGTGCATTGTGAGCGCGGTGGCACACCGCCCACGGCGATAGCAGTCTACCCGAAGGTAAAAAATAAGTGGCGTCCTGTACAGGATGCGCCCCCGTTATCGACGTGCATTGTGAGCGCGGTGGCACACCGCCCACGGCGATAGCAGTCTACCCAAAGGTAAAAAATAAGTGGCGTCCTGTACAGGATGCGCCCCTGTTATCGACGTGCATAGTGAGCGCGGTGGCACACCGCCCACGGCGATAGCAGTCTACCCGAAGGTAAAAAATAAGTGGCGTCCCCTAGGGGATTCGAACCCCTGTTACCGCCGTGAAAGGGCGGTGTCCTAGGCCTCTAGACGAAGGGGACCCCGGACCATCGTTTCAACTCCGATGTTAAGAGCTTCTCCCTCTACCTAAGCGAAGAGAGAATTGGTGGAGCTACGCGGGATCGAACCGCGGACCTCTTGCATGCCATGCAAGCGCTCTCCCAGCTGAGCTATAGCCCCAAAGATCTGGTGGGCGATACTGGGCTTGAACCAGTGACCCCCTGCTTGTAAGGCAGGTGCTCTCCCAACTGAGCTAATCGCCCAAATCTTTGATAACCTCCCGCTGCAATTCCGATGAATCGAGCAAGACGCTGAATAAGTGGCGTCCTGTACAGGATGCGCCCCTGTTATCGACGTGCATAGTGAGCGCGGTGGCACACCGCCCACGGCGATAGCAGTTTACCCGAAGGTAAAAAATAAGTGGCGTCCCCTAGGGGATTCGAACCCCTGTTACCGCCGTGAAAGGGCGGTGTCCTAGGCCTCTAGACGAAGGGGACCCCGGACACACCGTTTAG